>JBILMN010000142.1:0-7307 GCA_044375465.1 Oligoflexales bacterium
CAAAACATAACCATCCCGGGACTGGGTAAACCCAGACAGGTCCGATTTGGCCTGGTCACCTATGAGGACGTCTTGGTCTTTCAATCGCCACTATCTGCAAACTTCAACCAAACGCAATCACTGATTCAAACGAATTTTATTGCGGTACCGGGGGGAGGAGATTTTCCCGAAGCAGGTCTACTGGCCGCAAAAACAGCTCTCGAAATCCTGGCAACCGGAGGCGACAGCGTTAAGGTTATGGCCATCATCAGCGACACGTGGTCTCACGACGGTGGATTTGACGGGAGTGGTCAACGCAGCCGAGACGCTTCCGGAGTCATCAACGCACTATCCTCTCGCAATATGGCGTTGACATTTCTCTACTCTGAAACACCGAAAAATGTTACCGGGATCCGCGGAAGTCCGATCACCAACGCCATGGAACAGTGGAAGTCCATTCGGCTCGAGGTCGCAAGCACTTACAAACGCCCGCCGCTCGGACGAGAGTTTGACTTCGCACACCTCTCGAGTGTCGATTTGATCTCGACAATCCCTGGCGATGTGGCATCTCAGCTGCGCAAGTGCCAATTTTAAATGGGGACACCCGACTGTCCCCACTTTTTCCCACCAAAAGAAATCTTGGATCTAGGCTCTCTACAAAATTTTTGATTGACGCAAGAGGTTGACTTCAGAGGGTTAAGTCCCACAATAGTTTGATACTACCCATACTATGAAAGGCCTTACCCTCATGAAGTCGAATGCGATTGTAGAACGAGTTAATGACTTCGTCACCTGCCTTGATAAGAAATTTTACGATTTGCCTGCTCAAAAATTCGCCCGCGAGTTTTTGACAGGAATGCTCATATCTCGGTCCACCCTAATCTCTGAAATTTGCCGCGCTATAACGACGAGTCAAAAGTCCTTTGCCGCCAAGTATCAGAAGTTTTGGCGCAGACTCAGCGAGGTAGACTTTGCGAGAGCTAAAGAGCAGCAGCAAAACCGCGCTCTGCGGGAGATTCAAGACGACACAATCGTCGCCATTGATTTGGGTGATATTACAAAGCCCCATGCAAAAACACTCGAAGGCTTGGCTAAAGTAGCCGATGGCTCTGATGATCATAAAATAAAGTCAGGATACTGGCTTTTGGGGGCGGTCGCCGTCAATCCCAAGTTTGAGGACAAGACTCCGCAGCCCTTGGAGCTCAAGATTTACAGCTCAGCATCAGAATCATTTATTAGTGAGAATGCTGTCATCAACGAGTTTATTGCCGATGTTTTCCACAAAGCCGGCGGCAAAGGAATCTTTACCATAGACCGTGGAGGTGACCGCATTCGGATTATTCAGCCAATGGTCGAGCTCGGTGGGACGTTTATTATCCGCCTTAAAGACCGCATCCTGCATGACTTAGACAATAAATCGCAAATCCGAATCAAAGATCATTTGGCAAGTCGCCACCAACTGAAACATCACGTCAGGCTTGAGAGGCGATGCAAGAACGGCAAGCGAGTGCCCATGGACCTCCGATTTGATTACTGCAAAGTCGCTCTGCCAGACCTCAAAAAGAAGGGTATCAAACACGACATGTATTTAGTAACGGCATGGAATCACGAGAATAAAAAGCCAATGGAACTTCTCACAACGATGCCCGTAAATAGCCCTAGAGAAGCCATCAACGTCGTCATAGGATATTTAAGCCGCTGGTCAGTCGAGGAGACGTACCGCTTCTTAAAGGTCAATTCCAACCTAGAAAAACTTCAACTCCGCAGTCTCGGTAAGCTTAAAAACATGGTGGACGCTTGCTTTATCGCAGCGTCTCTAACAGCGCGCTTGGCAAGATGTCCGTCCTGGCAGTCTGTGTTTGAGCAGGCCACGAGACGCCAGAAGAAAGCTCCAGAGTCGCTTTACAACTGGCTCTACCGAGCAGCGGATGCGATCGCTCTTCTACTAAAGAGATTTCTAACCGAGATCAGAAAACTTAATGAACCACGGCCGCCCGGGAGGCGGCGAAAACCTCCTCGTGGAGGGTTATTTCCTATCGAGCTGTCTATTTAAATATCACCCATGAAAGCCTTGGAGGGCAGGCCATTTGAAATTTTGTAGAGAGCCCAGTCTTGGATCCATTGCAGAGCTGGTGTTGAGCTGTTACCATCAAAGAATTCATGCAGCAAATCTTTCAAGACAGGCATGAGGCCATAGGAGAAGATTCATGACGCACTTACGACCCTCAGTGAACTATTTTCTGAAGTTTATTGGCCCCATGATCTTCGCGCTCGCGGGATCTCTGACGGCCCTCGCTCAAAGTAAATCTGGTGGCATGTGTCCACAGAACTGGGAGCCAGTCTGTTGCAAAGTCCGTACCGGCAAGCCTAATCCAAGAACCATCACCAACGCAGCTTGTTGCGGCGCTGAAGGCGGCAAAGTGGCATACAAGGGCGAATGCAAGGATCAGCCTCCGGGATCAGCGCCCGTTTGCCAACAGGTGTTGACATGTTTTAGCACCCCCTACGGCAACGTCATGTCCAACGATAGCTGCCCTCCAATGTATGACTACTTTGACGGCAAAAATTGGTTCCGCAATGTTTGTAATCGTGGAAACGACACACCCGGCGGTGCAAATCCCTGCAAGGCTGTCGACAAGAGTCGCTGCTCGTAGTTACAAAATACGCAAAATGGGGACAGTCGACTGTCCCCATTTTCCGACTGAAATCCACTCCGACTGGATTAAATCCACTCACACTTGATTCCATTGCCGACCAAATAAATAACCCGCAAGGATGAATCAGTTCATCGTTACGGGTATTTGCCGTCGTCATGAATTTTTTGGGTTTCATAAGAACTAGCAGAAAAATAAAGTGGGCCCACCTGGACTTGAACCAGGGACCAGCGGTTTATGAGACCGCTGCTCTAACCACTGAGCTATGAGCCCACACTGAAATCACAGCACCAAGCGAGCCTGGCCTGCCACTTCAAGAGAATCCATCAACCCTCAATAAATGCACGCAATTTCTTGCTGCGGCTGGGGTGACGAAGTTTGCGAAGCGCTTTCGCCTCGATCTGACGAATACGCTCACGGGTGACATCAAAATTCTGCCCTACCTCTTCCAAGGTGTGGTCGCTGCGCTCAGCGATACCAAAGCGCATGCGAAGAACCTTTTCTTCACGCGGGGTCAGAGTCGCCAACGCCTTGCGTGTTTGCTCCGAAAGACTTCCCGTCATGACGCTTTCGCTTGGACTTGCCTGGGATTTATCCTCGAGGAAGTCACCAATGTGATTATCCTCCTCCTCACCAATGGGAGTCTCAAGTGAGATCGGCTCAACGGCAATCTTGAGAACTTTACGCACCTTATCGACAGACAGATCCATGCGCGCCGCGATTTCCTCAGGAGTGGGTTCGCGCCCCATCTCCTGAACCAGGAAGCGACTTGTACGGATCATTTTGTTGATCGTTTCAATCATATGCACCGGAATCCGAATCGTTCGCGCCTGATCCGCAATCGCCCGTGTGATGGCCTGACGAATCCACCAAGTTGCATAGGTCGAAAATTTGTAACCACGGCGGTATTCGAATTTCTCGACGGCCTTCATCAGACCGATATTACCCTCTTGAATCAGATCCAAGAATTGCAGGCCGCGGTTGGTGTATTTCTTAGCGATCGACACGACCAGACGAAGGTTCGCTTCCACCAATTCACGCTTCGCGTTTTCTGCGGCTTGGTGCATCTGGGCCAGATCCTTGTGGGCCGAAGCCAGATCTTCCAATGTCATACCGGTCTGCTGCAGCACGCGACTGATCGTGTCTTCAGCGGAGCGGAAATTGCGAACAATCCGCAACCACTCACGGTCACCGGCTGCGCCGAATGGTTTTGTGTGGCCGGCGCGGATATATACACCAAGATCGTCAATATTGGTCTGCAGACGACGAGCATAGTATTCCATATCCTGTCGCGCTTCACGGGCCGCATTGGCAAACTGAGCCATCTGATTGATGACGCCAGCAAGCAATTTACGGTTGATGTTAAGCTCCTTCAGCCCATTGAAAATGCGCTCACGAACCGCATCCACTTTGGCGGCGTTTTTGGGGTTGTTGGCCGCCTTTTTTACCGCCGCTTCAAACTCATCATAAATTTTCAGGAATTCGACGGTTTGCAGTCGCACTTTCTCGAAGTGCTCCTGCTCGTTATTGCTGGCCTCATCATCATCGAAACCTTTGATGAACGCCTTCATGCGCACTTCATTATTCACAAATGCTTTTGCCGTGCTAATGATCGCGTCCATACCAATCTGGAAACCCAGGACACGCTGAAGAATTCGGTTTTCTTCGTTCTCAATTTTCTTGGCGATGACCACCTCGCCCTCACGCGACAGAAGCGCAACCGCACCCATTTTGCGCAGATAAATCCGCACTGGGTCATTTGATTTCCCGACAGCTGCGTCGGAGGCATCAAACTCGGCGCGAGCCTCGGCGGCCTCTTCAGCATCGCCATCACCAGCCTCAACATCGCCGGCGATATCGCCATCATCTTCGATCCCGCCAAGCATGTCCTCATCGCCTGCGGCTCCCTTACGGGCGCCCGCTCCGCGACGATCAGCCACCTCGATGCCTCGATCCTGTAAAGAAACGATCACATCATCCAAAAGATCTGGATTAATGGCTCCCTTTGGGAATGCGGCTTCAATGTCTTTAAAGGCAACAGTGCCGGCTTTTTTAAACTGCTTGATCAATCCATCAATGATTTTATGCAGCTCAAGTCCACCTGACTTGGCCCCCGCAATCTCAGCCGCCTCAAGCAATGGATTTTTTGGCGGACGACCACGACGACCAGGGGTTTTACTGCCGGAAGCGGATTCCGCAGCTTCGACGATTTCCGCAATATCGAGTTCCTTCGGCGGACGACCGCGACGGGGAGCCTCACTGGCAGAAACGTCTACTTTAGGTGATTTTGCTTTCGCGGCTGGCTCTTGTTTAGCGGCAGACGCTGCA
Source organism: Oligoflexales bacterium (assembly GCA_044375465.1). Taxonomy (GTDB): domain Bacteria; phylum Bdellovibrionota_B; class Oligoflexia; order Oligoflexales; family RGVZ01; genus CAMDKS01. Next base: position 4,962 of record JBILMN010000142.1, read on the forward strand.
GCAGATGGAATCGCCGGTTTCGTGGCTACAGGCTTCGCTGGCACCTTGGCAGCAGGCTTTGCAGCCGCTACAGGCTTCACGGGCGCAGACGGTTTTGCAGCCTTTACAATCTTCTTGGGCGCAGCCATCGGCTTGGATGCTGGTTTTTTGATGTCTTTCTTGGCGTTTTTTTTAAGGTCTTTTTTTGCCGATGGTTTTGAGACAGCAGTTTTTTTTGTAGCTGCCATCACGCTGGGTGATTTGGCGACGGATTTTTTGTTTGTGGAGCTTTTGAGCATCGGCTTCGCGACTGTCTTCACAGCTGATTTGCCAGCAGGCTTTGAACCGGCCTGCGGCACTTTCTTTGAGGCGATCTTTGCCGCGACATTTTTGACGACTTTTGATGTCACATCGCGCAGTGTCTTCGCGAGGGTTTTAGGCTCGGAAGTCTTTGATTTTCCTTTGATCGCTGCCTTTGTCTTGGCCATAATTGCCCCAATCTAAAAAAAGGTCCTTTATTTTAAGCCCTCGATCCTATCTCCAAAAAACCATTGACGCAACAAAAACCCAAGCAGTGCAAGGGTTTGCAAGATTTGTGCCGACCGACCAACAGAGCCGCAATGCCGGCTGGATTTTAAAGATTCACCATCGATTTTTCAAGGGCTGTCAGAGCCTGATTCAACGATGCGACTTCCGCAAGATACACAGAAACCTCTTGAGGCGACTGGGTTGCAGCGACCTGGACCTGACGCTTGAGAACGGCGATAGACTGCTGAATATTGCGCCGTTTTTGCTCCATAATGAGCCTTTCAATCGATTTGTTGCGATCGACGATGGCAAATGACCGGGGATCAAGCCCCGTGATGGCTCCAAGAATCACCACCTCTTCTGGGGTAAACGCTGCCAGCACTTCAGGGTCCTCGCATGGAGACTGCCCCTGAGCGTAACTTTGGGCGATTTGACGAGCAAAAAGCTCCCAAAGAGGCTCTAACGGCAGCTCTTTACTGATAAATGCCACCACCTTACCGTGTTCAACCTCGCCCGGCCGCGCAAAATAAAGATGCCCCAGAACACCAGTCTCAACGGGCGTCAGCGCTCTTGTCGGCATCACAGCCCGCAGCGTCTGTTTTGACTCGGCTGCACCGCCTCCGGACGCCATCGCTTCCGCTCCACTAGAAACTGATCCACTAGAAACCGCTCCGGCAGCCATCGCACCCATCAGCTTATGCGGCCGACCAGGGAGCGCGGCCGCACCAAAATGAAACGAACGAAGCTGCCGATTGATCACGTCCACCGGAACTCCCGTCAACTGGGAGACTTTATTCACTAAGTAGCCCTTTTTCACCGGATCCTGGGTCTTGGCGAGCCACGGTACAAACTCTTGCGTGACGATGCTGGGAATCGCAGCCACATTCGCTCCCACAAGCCTTGAGCCAATAGCCGCATCCAACAAGTCGACCGCGTGCGACATGAGATCTCGTAGCGCCTCGGCACCGTTTTTCATGACGTACGTATCGGGATCATCACCGCCCGTCAGCTTCGCGGCCCGCACTCGAAGCTCCGGCACCTCAAGCACCACGTCAACTTTGTTGAGTGTCTGTTCCTGTCCCGCCTGATCGCCGTCAAACAAAATAATGACATCACTGACCTTGGTCTGCTGATAAAGTAATTTCAGCTGCCGGACTGTCAAGGAGGTCCCCATGCAGGCCACAACCTCGTGAATTCCAGCCTGCCATAGACAGAGCGTATCCATGTAGCCTTCCACAATAATCGCCTGACGTCGGTCTTTAATGGCGTCTCGCGCCTGATCCAACCCGAACAACACACCCGACTTGTCAAATAAAGGCGTGCTACCACTATTTTTGTACTTGGCAGGATCACCCACCATGGTTCGGCCACCGAAAGCGATGACACGTCCATGAGGATCACGAATCGGGATCATCAAACGCTCACGAAAAAAATCATAAGGCCGACCACTCTTGGCGCTGACTCCCGCAAGACTGGCACGGATCATATCGTCTTCACGAAAACCAAGGGCACGAAGGTTTTTGACCAGACCAAAACCCTCTTCAGGTGTCAGGCCAAAACCAAATTTCAAGATATTTTCGTCTGTGAACCCACGTTCTTTGAGGTAAGTGCGCGCGGCGACGCCTCTTTCGGACCTGAGTTCCGTCGTGTACATATCCTGAGCGGCAGCCATCATCTGACTGAGCGCTGTCTGCTCTCCGCGCCGGCGCTTAATGAGGTCCGACTCCTCAAGTTCTGGAGCCTCAATGCCATACTTTGAAGCTAGAAATTTCAGAGAATCAATGAACGACAGCTCGCGGGTTTTGCGCACAAAAGTTATGGCGTCGCCATTTTCCTTGC
>JBILMN010000143.1:0-7277 GCA_044375465.1 Oligoflexales bacterium
ACGGCGTTTCATTTACATCACGAATCGATTCTTGCCAACTTGGCAGAGCGACTAGCTTTGGGAACTTGGCGGCCGGGAGTATCGACGGTGTTTGTCGTGACAAGGCCAAAGTCTCGCGAGGTGGTGGCTGCACAGATCAGTGACCGGGTTGTGCATCATTATTTGTATGCTTGGATGGCACCTTGGTGGGAGCGGAGGTTTAGCCCCCAGTCTTACGCTTGCAGGCCAGGTCGAGGTCCGCAGAAGGCGGGGCAAGACCTGAGAGATTTTGTGAGGCGTTATGAACATCATAAAGGACGACCACTTTGGTATCTTAAGATGGACGTGAGCCATTTTTTTCCCTCCATTGATCATGATGTATTGATGAGTATTTTGCGAAGACGGATGAAAGATGGACACTATCTCGCGCTTTGCGAAAAGATCATTCGGCACAGGCCTTTGGCGGCGGGGGCGTATCGACTTGCATCGCCACGCTGGAAATGGCGGCAGGTGCCGCGGCATAAAAGCCTTTTTCATGCACCGCCAGGCAAGGGGCTTCCGATAGGCAATCTGACGAGTCAGTTTTTTGCTAATGTTTATATGAATGATCTGGATCAATTCGTTGCGCGGGAGCTGAAGTCATTATGTCTTTACTGGCAGCGTTATGTGGATGATATTTTATTGCTCTCAGATGACCCTCAAAAATTAATAACCGCGCGCGACCAAATCACCAAGATGCTCAGCGAGCGGCTTAAATTAGACATCAATCCGCGGAAAACAATCCTGCAGCCCGTGGCGCGGGGTATTGATCACCTCGGATATTTTCACCAGTGGCCTCGGCTGCGTGTGCGGGCCAGGGTCGTACGCGCGGCAAGACAGCGTGTGGATTGGGCCATCAATGGATCTGCGGAGACCGAAGACATCATCGCGGCGGTCAATAGCTATCTTGGGCACTTTAGGGTCGCAGATGGATTTCAGCTACGCAAGACTCTTTGTAAGAGGCTCATGACCGGTGATGTGTCAGGCGGGCAAATGACGATTGACGGGCGATTGACTGCCGTTAAAGTCCGCAAGCATCGCCACGTTGTGGGGCCCACGGTCGGCGAATCAATACTAGACGAGTGCGCGTGGGTTGTCGCAGAGTTTTCATCGCCTAGTTGAGAGCATCCATCACTAAGGTGGTTGATGGAAAAATCCCCGGCTGCGTTTTGTCCCTTCGGTTTGTCAGGCCCAAAGCGGCAAGCCGTGGAAATTTTTCTAGCGGAAGTCTGTACCAGGTTTGGTCTGGATCAGCGTCTTGCATCATGAGTGACGAAATTTCAGCGTTCGGCCCGCTCTGGTCCGGGTCCACGGTCTCCAACAACACCAATAATGCGTGGATCGTGAACCTCGGCAATGGCAACACCAACAACAACAATAAGAACAATAGCAATGGTGTTGTCTGTGTGCGGCCTTGAGCCCCCAGGAAGCCGGGGCTAGGTCGTTTAATCAGTTTAATCAGTTTATTCGGCGGCAGAGGCCTTGCCTTAAATTTCGATGCGCTCTCGCAAGATATTTTCTTTATAGGAGTGTGCGAGGTCACTGACTCTGACGAGATCTAATGTATAGGGGAATCTAGACTCTTCAAGATCGGAGGTGACGTTAAATATGAGTCCTTTGGGGATCAAATTTGGACCTGGAAAATCATACAAAAGATCCACGTCCGATACTAAGCGATGATCTCCACGAGCTCTTGACCCGAAAATCCAAACCCTTGCACCGGCGGTTTTGAGGGGATCGATGACCAGTTTCGACAAGAGTTTATATTGAGGATCCGACAATCCAAATCGCATGTAAGGATTGGCATGAGACATTAAATTTTCGATAGGAGGTCCCTCGCCGCAGAGATAAACGTCGCGAGTTGAGAAAAGACCTCAGTAGCGATGGCTTCATCATAGGAGTCTGAAGACTTATTTCGTGCTTCAATAAAGTCAAACCACTGGTCGATATCCACAACGAGCCCTGATTTGAGCATTTCCCGCAAGGCAGGTTTAGGGCTCGTGGAAGATCCTCCGAGCGATTTCGTCGCGACTTTCCAGGCAATTTCAATAGAGAATTCAAATCTCTGGATGGCCGCGTCTCGTAGTAGTTTATAGGCCTTTGAATTTAATGGTTGTTGGTTACACTCTGAGTACGCTTCTTCAAGCGCCAAAAGTGCTTTTTCAAATTCCTCTTTCGAGATCCTAGCCATAGCTCTTGATGCCTTTTAGCGTAGTTATAGCTAGACTTTTTATACCAAAAAAAAAATGCAATAAGGCCACAAAATCTCACGCTGCATTGCTGAAGTAACGCCCAACAAACACTGGTAAAGCCAAAACGAAGCTGCGATGTAGGGTCAATATTTGCCGAGCCAGATCAGCTTATAGAAGCCTGGGACGATCAGAATGTCCCGAATACAACACAGTGGGTGCTTCTCCAAACCAGGTACCATGCTTTTTGAAGCTTGATTCGTTCTTTGTTGGGTCCCTGGTTACAAGCATTTTGAGATTGTATGAAAATATATCCGCCGATGTGTTATTCGGCATTTGCAGCCGCAGCTTCAAAGCATTCACTAGGAGTGACGCAGCCGGCACGTGATGGCCGCACAAATCATTGGTTGCCGTCTCGAAGACCCATCTCGGCGATCTTGGGAGAGCCGCGTAATTCTGTTTCCTAACGGTGACTTAGGGGGATTTTTATAGGCGGCGCTTTTTTGCCTTGACCGCTTAGCCTATTGTTATCTATAAGCTTCGTTCCTAACTTGTTTAGGCCTGTAGCTCAGGTGGTTAGAGCGTTGCCCTGATAAGGCAAAGGTCGGCAGTTCGAGTCTGCCCAGGCCTACCAGTCATCCCGGTGAATATCACCAGCCAATGACTGAAGGCATCAGAATCATCAGACGGCCAGCGGCCGTCCTCATATTCAATTCAAGTTGAGTCTGTCAAGCGGCAGACTTGCCCAAATTGTGGCTATAGATCAAGTTCGGCATGTGGATTTCAATGACATTATAGTCAAAGATCAATTTTGGGACTTTAGTGCCGCGGCTGTCGCCGGATTCTTTGAGTATCATGAAACCAGATGCCTCCAATGTTTCGCAGTCTTTTTTTACGTTCGCAAAATCTCGCTCAACAAGTTTCGCAAGTTGATAGATAGACGTTGGCTTTAGATTTCGAATTGCGGCCAGGATTATATATTTTTGCTCGCTCATGAGTCGTTGGTAGGATGCGACAGAATCAAATACCAATACATTTTGCGGCTGAATATGAGTCGCTGTGCCGGCTAAAACGTCACTAAGTTCCCTTTTTGTTCTCGTTTTAAAATCGGGCCACGATTCAAAAACAATCGTGAGTATTTTATTCTTCATTATTTAAAACCCTTTCTACTTCTTTTAGAAACTCTTCGTAAGCTTCGTTAAAATCCTTAACATCAAGGGCTAAGCGGCTACCCTTGTCATGCGGCAGGGCCGTATGCAGATGAAAACCAAACGGCGCATGATTATCAATGAGAAGACGTGGTTTATTCTGCTCAAGATCTATCAAGACAAACTTCGCCTTCACCCCTTCAGGAAACTTTTTGTTTCCCTCGGCTTGAATCACTTTCGCAATGACGCGGTAACGGCCTCTTAGGATATAGCTTATATCCATTAGGGCTTTAGGATCGGTCATTCACATCTCCTGGCCAATAGGGGTGGGTAAAATATATATTTAATAAACACATATTAGCAATTTGAATCTATTAAAATTCTCGGAATCTTGTGTCACGGAACAATTCTGCCATGTAGGTTCGCTGAATATCACCAGCCAATGACTGAAGGCATCAGAATCATCAGACGGCCAGCGGCCGTCCCAATAGTCCCTCGGCCACATCAAGATAGATCAGGCCAAGGCCTAGAAGCAACGTTCTTGGCACATCTGGTACTTGGCCATGGCCTGAGAAGCCTTGAGCGAGAAGCCAGCCTCTTACGGTCTCTTTGTCAAGCATTTCTGGCGGTTGTCCAGCGTTGACGCGGGACTCGTAGGAGGACTTGACCCAAATTCTGGCGCTATCTGGCGTGTGGACCTCATCAATCAGCTTTATATTAAGCGGCTCGCTGCCATTCATGGCGCGGCCAAATTCGTATTTCGTGTCGGCCAGAAGATACCCTTTTTCGGCAAAAACCCTCGTGCCGTGACTAAACACCTTGTGTGCCATGGCGGCCATCTGATCCCATTCGGACTTGGTGCAGACGCCTGCCGTGATGAGCTCTTGTGCTGAGATGTTTTGATCGTGCTCAAATGCTAGAGCTTTTGTCGTTGGTGTGATTAGGGGCTCGGGGAGTCTTTCGTAGGGTTTAAGGCCATCTGGGATGGTGACGCCGCAATAAACTCTTTCGCCCTTTTGGTAGGCTCTTAGCAGCGATCCTGCCAGGTAACCACGGATGACAATCTCTGCTTTGATGGGCCGAAGACTTTGCGTCAGCAGAGCCCTGGGACCGAGGGATTTGATGAAATGCGTCGGCACGACCTTCGCCGATTCCTCAAGCCAAAACTGGGAGATGGCTGCGAGGATGGCGCCTTTTAGGGGGACATAACCGATGTGGCGGTCAAAAGCTGTCAGACGATCAGAATGAAGCATCTGCATCTGGCCATCACGGTTTAGCACGGTTCTGATTTTGCCCTGGTAGACGCCGTATCCTTGGGACTGCCATGAAGCGATGTCGGACTCTGTTGGGCCTTCCCATAGATACCGCTTCCAGAGGCGATCATCTTGAATATTTGCAGCAAGATCTCGGTAAATATCGCGCATGAGCGTGGCCATGGACGTCCTCCCATTTTCCGTTGGATGTAAAAATAAATGCAAAAAACATCGCTACGGCGCTGTACCAACTCTGTCCTAAGAGTTTATACTGGAAGCCGCAATGGTTTAATCGTCGGCGCGCCAAATTTACAGGATTTTAACCACGATGACGCAGATAACCCACAAAACCCATCAACACCTTTCGCCCAAAGTTAGTGCTTTAGAGGCTGTGACTGGTCTTAGAAATATTCTTGGCGAGGCAAATGTCGTTACTGACCCAGGAGCACTCAAGAATTGGGGTACTGACTGGACAAAAGTCTATGAGCCAAAACCACTTTGTGCGGTATTTCCCACCTCGACTGAGGCTGTGAGTCAGGTGTTGAAGTACTGTAACGATCATCAGCTTGCCGTGACCCCGTCTGGTGGGCGCACAGGGCTTTGTGCCGGGGCGGTGGCCAGTGCAGGCGAAGTGGTGATCAGCCTGGCTAAAATGAATAAGATTCTTGAGGTTGATAGCATTGGACTCACCATCACAGCAGAGGCGGGTGTGACGACGGAGGCTCTGCAAATGGCGGCGCGGGAAGTCGGATTATTTTTTCCTCTCGATCTTGCAGCTAAAGGCAGCTGTCATATCGGCGGTAACATCGCAACAAACGCCGGCGGCGTTAAGCTCATTCGCTACGGCGGCACTAGAGAGCAGGTTTTGGGGCTTGAGGTGGTGTTGGCTAGTGGCGAGATTCTTGACATGAACGTTGCACTTCGTAAGAACAACTCTGGCTATGACGTGAAGCACTTATTTATCGGTAGTGAGGGAACCCTTGGTGTTGTGACGAAGGCGGTATTGAGGCTCATGCCAAAGCCTCGCAATCTTCAGTTGGCGATCATGGCGGTTGAGGCGTTTGCGAATATCCCTAAGATTCTCAATCAATGTAGTCAAGCGGCGGTCTCAGTGACGGCTTTTGAGTTCTTTACCCAGGTGGCCCACAAGATTGTGCTTCAGCATTTACCGGGCGCCAAGACACCATTTAAGGACATGTCGCCGTTTTACGTGCTGCTTGAAATCGAGCAGCCAGGCTCTGAGCCAGAGATGGAGTCTTTGCTTGAGCGTTTGTTTGAAGCCGGGCTCATCAATGACGCCACAATAGCCACCAATTCCGCACAGTTTAAAGAAATTTGGGGCCTTCGCGAGAACATCACTGAGTCACTGGCAGCCCACGGACAAGTGCGCAAAAATGATATCTCTCTAGCCATTGATAAACTTGACGGATTTGTGCGGGAGCTAGAGGCGTTACTTGCGGCCAAAAATCCCAAGGACATGGAGCTCGTGTTGTTTGGTCACATTGGTGATGGGAATTTGCATATCAACTATGTGTCACCAAAATCCAGAGACACAAAGGAATTTCATGCAGGCGCACGCGCCATCGAAGAAGAAGTGTTTAAGCTTCTGACCAAGTTTAAGGGAAGTATCTCAGCAGAGCACGGTATCGGGCTCACCAAGAAAAAAGATCTGCATTTTACCAGGACCGCTTCGGAGGTGGAGTGGATGCGGCGCATCAAACAAATCTATGATCCTAAGGGCATCCTAAATCCTGGCAAAATTTTTGATTTGTAATCTGTAATCTGTAATCTGATGATCTCATGCGCCGCGAGAGATACGGTAAAACGTGGCAATGATCGCGAGAATCAGTAAACCGTAGGTCACGATGTTGAGCAGGGTCAAAGATGGCGTTTTGCCCGTGATTTTTTGCACGGTGCGGCCAATGAAGGTGTTTTCAACCCGCAGCTCTTTGGGGCTATGCCCATGTCTTAGGAGATCCTCCCAGACGGTGAGGACACAGCGATTTTCAAACAATAGCCACTGAATCAAAATGGTGATGAGACTTAAGCCGTAGATTCGGAGCCAAAGGCCATCAAAAAATGCCCATCCCGTCACGGCAAGTAAGATGACGAGTAAGTGAATTTTTTGGATGAGATCTGCCATGGCTAGACGCATTGAGATATAACTCCTTAGAGAGAGTATTCTAACATTTGGCCGCCAGGACATGAAAAATGGCCGCGGAGTTCGTGGCCATTTTAGAGGTCAACAAGACTCTAAGGTCAGCTATTGAGCTCATTCATGATGCGTTTGTGCTCACTCATGAGTTCTGCGGGCATGCGGGCTCCATACTTTTCAAAGTATTCTTTGATGCCAGAGAGTTCGGATCGCCAAGCACCAGCTTCAATGCTCAGAAGCTCACGCATGGTTTCGGTAGTGAGTCCGGTGCCTTCGGTGTTGATGGCATCCGTGGTGGGAAGATAGCCAATGGGCGTGCGGACGGCGTCGCCCTTGCCTTGGCAGCGTTTAAGGACCCACTCCAGAACGCGCATGTTATCACCAAACCCAGGCCACATAAATTTTCCGGCCTTGTCTTGGCGGAACCAGTTAACGTGGAAAATTTTTGGAAGCTTGTTGGCGCGTTTTGAAAATGACAGCCAGTGTGTCCAGTAGTCTCCGAAGTTGTATCCAC
>JBILMN010000144.1:0-7175 GCA_044375465.1 Oligoflexales bacterium
TGAGCTGTTCTGCCAGGCGACCTTCGTAAATCGAAATGAGATCTTTTTCCTCGGAGGAAGCTGGTCTTAATAGGCTCTGAAGGTTGAGGCCAGAGACAGCTCCGTAAAGTCCTATGTCAAGGTGAGCCAGCTTAAAGTGTTTGTCATTTGAATTCGCAGCAAAAGGCAATTGGGCAGCCGATGTCCAAGACACTAGTTTGCAAAGTTGTGCCTGAGTCAGCAGTTCTACACTCTTTGAAGTTCGAGCCGCAGGATCACCTTCTCCGAGAGTGCTATATTTTATTTCCTGACCAAGAAATCTTGGAATTCGCTGCCAAACCTTCCAAATATTATCCACCTGAAGATTGCCTTTGGTGTATTTAGGCACATCGTCGCGAAAATTTTTAATCAACTCAGTTTGAAGCTTTCGAGCTTGTAGGATCGATTTTGTTTCTATGAAGCTTCTCACGACCTCTGGCATTCCACCAATGGCTATGTACTCCCTGAGTGCTTCCGATAGCTTCAGATGAGCAGCTGCAGACAATTGTTGATTCCTGAGACCCGTGGATAGACTTGGTCGAAGTCGTGTGAGCATCTCGCGACCGGTAGCGTTTAAAAACTCATCGAAGCTTAGTGGTTGAATTGTAAGAGACTCTACTCTTCCGACCGGGAAGCTAATCTTTTCAAATACAAACTCCAAAAGACTTCCCGCCGCGAGCAGATGAAGGCCTGGACGCTGCTCGTAAAAATATCTTAATGCAACAATTGCTTCCGGGCATTTTTGAATCTCATCAAAAAAAATCAGAACTTCATCATCCTCGATTCTCTGGGAAAATATCAGTTCGATTTCAGATATAATTCTTTGCGCCTTTAAGCTGCCTTTAAAAATATCTCGGTAGGAAGGATCTTCCTCAAAATCCAATTTCAAAACTGTTTTGAAATGTTCGCGTGCAAACCGCTCGACCAAATGGGTTTTGCCGACCTGTCGCGCGCCCCGAATGATCAGCGGTTTCCGATTTTTACGCTTTTTCCAGGAGAGCAGTTCTCCGTAGGATAACCTCTCTATATTTATGGATAATTCTTCAGGCATTATCTATTTAGGATCCTTTTTGAATAGCGTCATATATCAAATATAGTCTAATTTAGACTATGTTGACAAGTGATCGATGCTCTAGACCGCGAGGTCTCGCGAATCTGCAGGTCATATCAACCACGGACGGTTTGCCTGCCAAGTCCGTGAATCTCCTTCAACCTGAGCTGCGCGCCAGTGCTTGCTGACAATCAACCAATCAAGCAATCAATCAAGCAATCAAAATTGTACGTCGCCAAACAACACGATTGTACCGCAGGTGCAAATCTCTGGATCTGCACCCACGGCCTTGCTAAGAGAGGGGGCCATCAAGGCAAATTAACGCTCGAAAATCCAGGTTGGAGTGGCTTTTCCAAGAATTTGGCCAAGCTCAGTGTTCCCCCGGTGCAACTCATCGTCGTCGACTTGGCAAATTGAAATCCCTCCGACCAGTCGATACAGGCCGCAAATGTGCCCTCAACCATGGCTTCATAGCCCTCGTTCTCTGCGTAAACATAAACAGACTCGGCATTGATTGCCATGGGTTTGGCGCATGACTGGGCATCGATCGTCAGCCATCCCTGAGAGATGATCTGGTCGGGAATTTCCAGTGTTTTATAGACGATGGCCAGATCCATTTTATCGGTGCTGTTGTTGCAAAACGAGACGTATGAACGAGGGCTCACTGCGTCTTGGGGGCGTAGGCGGTACTCGAAATCCGTATATCCTTCGAGCGATATGCTGCGAAACAGCTGACGTCGTTGATTGGGTGCGTCGCAATTTGCGGTTTCAGAAGCACTATAGTTGAAGCCATCATAGTGATTCGTACAAACGGCAACATTACCAATCCAGACCTGTCGGTCGTCATTACCATTGGCATAAAGTAATAGCTCATTGGTGTCAGGTAGCCTTAAAGCTTCATAACACTTGGCGGCGGCGATTTTAAACCAACCGCCGACGTTGAATTCTGGATTGCCAGCTTTTCTTTGAGCATAGGAAAGATAGACGTCGTTGCTGGTGTCGTTACAGACGCGCAGGACGGGGCCAAGGTTTACGGCATCGGTCGCCTCAAAACTATACTGCGGCGTTCCACCGGCAGCCGAAGCTGTCAGCTCCGCCAGTGACAATTGCTTAAACAACCGCTTGGAAAGTCCGTTATTCTCGCACGGCCGTGTTGCCGCATCGACGAAATCAAATTTATTGACACCGTCGACACATAGAGACTGCTCCCCCTGCCACTGATGGGCATGTGACACGGATTCCCCATGCAGCAAAATTTTATCGGTTGCTATGGGAAACTTTAAATCGACGCAACCTTGAGACTCGATCGTCCACCATCCCCGGGACATCAGAGGCCCTCCGGCCGTCGGTTCATAGGCCACCGCGACATAAACGCCCTCGTCATTATGGTTGCAAAGGCGGATCGGCCTCTCCTCCTGAGACAAAGCCGGATTTGATAGTGTAAGACCAGCAACAACTCCTGAAAGCGCTGCCACCCTTAGTGCAGCGACTGGCACAGCCTGTACGCCGCCTCGTGACCAGCATTTGAGCCAGCGTCCCCAACGATCAACCGATAAGTTTAATTCTTGGATTCTCATGATGTGTTCTCCTCGCCACGCGCAGTGACTTATGAAATATTCAAAACAGGTTTGTCGTGCAAAAATCTGTGGATTCTCCACAACGGCGGAATCACTGCAATCAATGTGCCGCCACTGACGGCTGCTTAAAATGCTTCTTGAGATGAGTTAAGGCTCTGATTTTATGTCGCTATGGTGCAAAGATTTGAAATTTATCAAGCGCTTGATCTGCGCGATTTGCCTCACGGTTGCCAGTTAACACGCATTCTGGCTGATAGCCATAAGTCATGACGGCATTAATTGCCGGATTCATGCCTGTTGTCTGTGCGTTAAAATCATGATGGGCATTAGATGCTACATTGCAGAGATACGGTATTGCTTTATTCGGAGGTTTGCGGTCGATGATGAGTGAGAAATTTCGTGCAACTTATTTGCGGTCTGGGAATCTCGTGCTCGCATTCGCAGCCCTTTGGGTTATGGCGGTGTCATCATGTTCTTGTATGAAATCGTCAAAGGATCAGGTCCCGGAGCAAGCACGTGTTCTGCGCCTTGGTCACGATTCGGAAACCGATTCGGCGGTGCATGAAGCTGCGGTCGAATTTGCTAAAAAAGTGGCAACGGCCTCCAAAGGACGACTCAAAATTGAGATTTTTCCCCGTCAGGAACTTGGTACGGATCATGCCATGATTGAAATGGCGCGAGTCGGAGAGCTTGATTTGGTCATCCCGCCAACCAGCAAAATGGCCAATGTTAGTCCAGCATTACAACTGCTGGACCTGCCATTTTTCTTCAGTGATCCAGCGGCAGTGTACAAGATTTTGGATGGGCGAGTCGGTCGCCGACTCCTCGACTCGGTTAAAGACAAGGGTTTGGTCGGTATTAGTTTTTGGGATGCGGGCTGGAAGCATTTTACGACGAATTTTCCAGTGACATCTCCAGGCGACTTCAAAGGTCACAAAATCCGTGTGATGCGTTCACCGATGATCGTGGAACAGTTTGAGACGTGGGGGGCACGAACGATCCCCATCGACTACGCGGAAACGTATCAAGCACTCGCTGATAAGCAGGTTGACGGTCAGGAAAACCCTCTGTCATCCATTGAGAGCATGAAGTTTCACGAGGTGCAGTCAAATCTCACACTATCTCGACATGGATTTTTAGCGTTAATGCTGATCGCAAGCGCCAAAACCATGGAAAGTCTGTCTGTGGATTTGCGCCAAATTGTGGTCAACGAAGGCATGGCCGTGGTGGCGCGCGAGCGTTCACTTTCAGAGGATTATGATCGAAGAGCTTTGGATCGTATCAAGACATCAAACATTCAAATCAGTGAGCTCTCATCGGATGCATGGCAAGCGTTTCAAAAATCGACGATGGGTTTGATTCATTTGTTCACAGATGATATCGGCGCGGATCTGATATCGATGGCAGCGGAAGATCTGGGTATCACAATCCCGAAAGATGAGGCGCAGGTTGTCGTCGTGGATGCTGATTTGACGGGGAAAAGTGCGATATCGGGACAGGCGATTTTGCGCGGTGTGTCTTTGGCTGCAAGGCATGTCAATGAATCGGGTGGCATTCATGGACGAAAAATCCGTGTGGTTGGCATGGATCATCAGGCGGTCGCTGCGCGCTCCGTTGATAACCTTGATAAAGTGTTACAACGGGACAACGTCAGGGCTGTATTCGGCGGGCTGCAGAGCGCGATTATTTTAGGGGAAATGGACAAGATTGGCGCTTTGGCGGCTAAGGGAAAAATATACATAAGTCCGTGGGCTACCGCTGAAGGTCTCGTGCACAATGAGCTGAAACCAAATCCCGTATTCCGGCTCAGCGCCCACGATAAACTGACTGGCCCATTCTTGGTGAAGCAAGCCCTTAAAAAATCAAAAAAAGTGGCTCTCCTGCTTGAAAATAGCGTTTGGGGTCGCGGCAATGAGGAACAGATGACGGCGGCGCTCAAGGATCGAGGCGTGACCCCAAAAGCCGTGGCTTTTTTCAATGTCGAAGAAAAAGAGTTCGTATCCCATCTCAAAAAAATTGAGGATAGTGGGGCAGAGGTCATCTTGATGGCCGCAAATCCTGCCGAGGCCAAACAGATCGTTAAAACCAGCGTTTTGCGGCCAAAAAGTCTTCCATTTGTGGCCCATTGGGGATTGACTGGCGGAACGTTTGGCAAAGATCTGGCAAAAGAACTTCAATCGGTGGATCTTAAATTCTTACAAACACCGGCTTTTGTCGGTAATAAGCGACCGCTTGCACAAAAAGTCGCTGCCGATTATCTGTCAATTTATGGTGGTGAATCGTCGCTTGATATTGAGGCTGCCGCTGGTGTTGCTCGCGCTTATGATGCCATGCGGCTTGTGGCTCTAGCGATGCAAACAACGGAGAAAAATCCTAAGACAAGCCTCATTAAGGCCATGGAGGACGTGGCAACCTTTGAAGGCATCTTAACCAGCTATAAATATCCGTTTAAAGGTCGACGTGAAGCCATTGACGCCACGTCATACCGGCTCGGTCGGTATGACGAAAAAGGTCGTATTGTTCCTGCGGAGACAGATGAATCCAAATGACGGGAATCTCAAAGAAAATATTGCGTAAAATCTTTGGTGCTCCCCAGGGCATGACTCTGCGGTTCAGTGTGTTCTTTGGTTTTGCCATGCTGTGTTTGGTGTCTTTGACTGGGTATTTGGTTGCCGATACGGTCATGCGGATTTCCAAGGACGCTTGGATCAAAGACCTTGAACAGCGGATCGCTTTCAAAGAAGAGCGGCTAAGTGCGTTTAAGGATGCGGCGCTGCTGTTTGCCGCCAATAGTTACGTGACCAACGGTATGATCGACGTAGGGGGGCGTGCCGCCTATTTGCCAAGGGAACTTGAGCAAATGCGTAAAGCCAGGGGGCTGGATCATGCCGCCCTATTGGATCATCGTGGCGAGCCGATCACACTGTCCGGTGATTTTCCCATGAATCAGGTGGATGGGGACGCGGTCCGTTATGCTGTGGAGACGGGGCGTCACCGATTATGGTGTGATAAGCAGAGCCAGCATCTTTTTATTGCCGCTCCTGTCAACTATTACAATACGCCTCAAGGTGCATTGATTCTTGTCACGGATTTCGCGTCCATCGCACGCAATTCCAGCGATGATCCCTTGGCGTCCGACGGCGCGATGATTACGGTCAATTGTGGGGGGCATGCCGTATTCACCCACGGTGATATTAAACCTGGAGCTCATTATGATTTCGCGCTAGCGGCTGATCGCAATCGCTACCCTTTAGGGACGATGATTGGTCTCAATTTACGGGCCACGGTGAACGCATGGCGGGTTTTTCGCCCTGCAATGGAGATCTCTCTGAAGCTGGCCGTGGTCGGTGTCATCTTTGTGATCGGTGGCGGTTTTATTGCGCGACGCATCGAGAGAGTTTTGACCAATGCCCGCGATGCAGCGCTCGGGGCATCAAGAGCTCGCAGTCAATTTCTCGCCAATATCAGTCATGAGATCAGAACACCGCTCAATGGGGTGATAGGCAATATTGATTTACTTTTGGAGCGGCAATTATCTGAGCAACAGCGTCAGATCGCGGCAGACGCGCGCAATAGCGGTCAGAATCTTCTGGAGCTGCTCAACGATATCCTCGACTTTTCAAAAATCGACGCTGGCCACATGAGCATGGTGCGATCAGCCGTTCACGTGCGAGACTTGAGTGCTGCCGTGGAGCGAACCTATCGCGGTGTGATGGAGGAAAAACGGTTAAATTGTGTCGTAAAGGTTGCTGATGATGTTCCCCAGTACATCTTAGAAGATGGGCTGCGCCTCAGGCAGATCCTCAATAATCTTTTTTCAAACGCCATCAAATTTACGGTTGATGGTGGCATTCGCCTCGATATCTGGCGTGAGGGCGCTGAATTATTTTTTATGGTGAAAGATTCCGGCATCGGCATCCCAAAAGATCGCCTGGCGAATCTCTTCTCGCCTTTCACGCAAGCGGAATCCACCACCACGCGGCGGTACGGCGGTACAGGACTTGGTCTCAGTATCTGTCGTGAATTAGCCCGTATGATGGGCGGTGACGTGACGGTTGAAAGTGAGTTGGGTCATGGTACGTCGTTCACCCTCAAGCTCCCATTTCAGGAGGTTGTCGCTCCTGAGGAGGCCGAGGAGTCTCTGATGATTGACAATCAACCCCTTAAGATCCCAGAACTCCGCGTTCTGCTTGCGGAGGATAATCTGGTGAATCGCTCGTTAATGCAAAAGATGCTGGCCAAGTATGGACATCAGGTTTCCTATGCGGCCAACGGCGCCGAGGCTGTGGCGATGGCCAAAGAACAGGTGTTTGATCTTGTTCTTATGGATTGTCAGATGCCAGTCATGGATGGATTTGAGGCGACAAGGCAGATCATCGCGATATTGGGTGAGCGGCGTCCTCGCATCGTCGCGCTGACAGCAAACGCATTTAAAGAAGATCGCGAGCAATGTTTAGCCGCGGGAATGGATGATTTTTTGACTAAGCCGATCAGTCGTAACTCACTAGAAAAAATCATGCAGTCCGTAC
>JBILMN010000036.1:0-23627 GCA_044375465.1 Oligoflexales bacterium
TTTTGCCATTAACAATCTCATTGACCTTCCGATGAGCACAGCCCAATTCTTCCGCCAACTTGGTTTGGCTCCACCCCAGCTGAGAAAGGTAGATTTCACTTAATATCTCTCCTGGATGCGAAGGATATGGATTCTTCAACATATTAGCCCCTATGATAATCGACTATTTCGACATTTAAAAACTCGCCATTTTCAAAACCAAATACAATTCTCCAACCACTCAGCTTATGGATGGTAACACTCCACAGACCCCTTCGATCACCTGATAACTTGTGCAGTCGAACATCTGGCGGTGATCCCAGAAGCTTAAGATTTTCCAGCTTTGATGAAGCATTCATAATCTCCAAAAGCATTCTTGCTCGTTGCCAATGTTTTTTCGGAAGTTTTTTTGACCTCTTCGTGGACCAAATGTCCCTTGCGATACTTCCCTTTAATGACTGAATGCCCAAGCTCGAGTACCCCCCAACTGCCTTCAGTTTACTACACTACGTGGTATAACGGAATAAAATCTTAAGTGACAACTTCAAGAATCTGATTTTATTTGCTTAAAGCCATCTCTTCGCGTCAACATAGCTTCAAAGAAGCCCGCATAATGGCCATTACCTGGCTAATATTCCCAAAAAATCTTGCCAGGGCCACACAAAAAGTCGAATGATTTCGTCGTGGCCGCACCGGACGCTGTTTCGCGAAAAAAACTTTGTCAAGCGTCTTTGAATGCACTCTTTAGCTCGATCTTGAAATATCTGCATTCGCTCAAATCTCTGGCCGCCTTCAGCAGACGGCGGCTTGCCAAAACATCTCAGCATTTGCAATTTCAAGTGCCTTCATCAGTGTCTCAATGATCGGCACGAGAAGGACTTTCACAATGGCAATTTAGGAATCCAGTGAGGACACGGCCTGAGGATATGACGCAGCTGCCGCCTCATGTGGACAGCAAAGCTGCCCACAATCGTCTGGGAGAAGCCCTCGGCTTTTCCCCAGCTGCTTGGGTAACGCTTTGCGTAACCCACAGATCCACAGGCCCTGCCGTTGCTTTAAGGGGTGAGGACATTTCTTATTTTAGGCAAAAAACTGTCTAGATAATGGGGCCCACTTTAGTCCTTGAGCCGTGGGGCTTCATTCTGACACTCGCTTCCAACAAATTTTTTCAGTTGTAGAGGCCTCGATAATTGGCTTTTCAGCAAAGCAAAGTTCGTCATTCTCAACCTGATAGTAGTTTGTCCTGGTCTGAGCCACGAAATCTGGATCTTTAGCTGTGCCCATTGAAACAGCCGAGGACCCGAACATCCACACACAGGATTTATTGCGAGTATCTCGAACTTCGCTCGCCTTCCAATCTGCGATCTCACAAAATTTCAGAGTATTTGCGGTAGTTACTCCAGTAGCTGTCATCACAACATTCAAAGTTTCTGCCTGATAACTAGTGCGAGTGAGCTTAGAACCCGAAATATCTGAAAGCGTTTCTGTATCCAATGCTCTTCGGAAAAGTTCCGACTTGCATCCATCACCGGTGTGGTTGAGATCCCATCCGATCATATGTGTCTCGGTAAATTCCAAAATGGTGACGTTTGAATAGCCTCCGCTATCTTGGCAGTAGCCCTGAGTCCACTGACCTGTGAAAGTTTTTTTGCTACTGGAGGCGGTGCCATCATTATTTTTGCTGCCGCATGCGACCAAAGCAAATGTCAGACACATTATCAGAAGCCGAATCACGCCTGCCTCCCATTACAAATTTAAAAAATGTGTAATAAAGTTATATTGTATATGAAACATCGCAAGTTTTATAAGAGATCCCGAGCGCTAGTTAATATGTGCTAAACCTGTTTGGTATTAAAGGACTCAAGTGCTAGTAACGCAAAAGAACCTACTTCAATTTTTGCAACTTGACGATATAATTTGATATCGCAAGCAAACTTTTTTCTTTCAAAGGTACCACTTAATCCAACAGCGCTACCCACTCCGGCACACGTAGCTGCGGGACGCGAGATCCCTCGCATCGCATGGAGATGACGAAAAATCGTATCGGGATTAAGGAAAATCGCTTTGGGATGACGGCGTTCATGAAGTGCATCCCTCCAACAGCGCTACCAAGTTTCTGCGCCTCAGTGGGCGTTTGGCGTGAATCATTGCTGACGATGTGGCAGCATATGTACTGTGTGCAAGCGCCAGGGCTTCGGTAAGGCGAAGGATCATGAAGGTGAGTGGGCCTTCCTCAAATGACGAACTCGTTGATTTGGCTTGGATCAAAACCATCGAGAGTCCGGGAGCAAACGTCCGGGATCTGGACGTTTACCCGATGCTGCGCGCATGGATACAGCGGATAGAGCCCGTGAACCTATTGGATCTCGGGTGTGGGCAGGGAGTTTGCTCAGATAAAATCAACCTTGACGGCCGATTTTATACCGGTGTTGACCGATCAAAGACTCTGATTTCCCGGGCAATCGAAATATACCGTTCACAAAACAGGAGCTTTATGGTTGGAAACGCTTACCAAATTCCAGCAGAAGACTCGTCTTTTGACGCTGTTTTTTCAATAAATCTGATTCACCTGCTGGAAGATCTCAATGCCGCCACAAATGAAATGGCCCGCGTTCTCAAGCCTGGAGGGCATTTTTTTATGGTGACGGCGAATCCGGATTCGTATGAGTTGTGGATGGATTTTTATGCTGAAACAAATCTCGTCGGAAAGCGCCTTGAAGGAATTTCAAGACAAGGGGATCAGCCCGCCACAAAGGACGTGCTTTTTCTCCACACAAATGCCGATATCACCTCAACATTTAACGATAACCGACTTATTTTTCGAAAAACTTCCGTGTTCCGCGAACACGCCACAAGAAAAGATTGCCGCTATTATCTGGCCTTCGAGGGGCAAAAATCACCTTAGAGGCCGTTGCCTTTGGCGACGCGGGTCAGGTCCGTATCGCAAATCCAAATCATCTATCCAAAACACAGATGACGGCCATCCCGGTTAAAGGGCCATGATTTCTCTCGCAAGTTTTGCAATCCCGTCCGCCACTTGAGCGACCGTCGCATCCAGCATGTAGGCGGGCGTGGTCACAAGTTTCAGGCGGGTATCCACAACACAATCATGAGCAGCACAGGAAACGACCTCAGCTCCCAAATGACGCGCGGCATGCGCAGCATCACTGGTCGTTAAACCTAAGGTCAACCGGGCGCCTTTTGAGCCAAAAACTTTGGCCAGTAGTATCGGCGCAATGCAGATGGCGCCGATGGGCTTTCTCTTTGCATGTGCCATCTCGAGAAACGATGAGATCTCCGTGGCGACCTCCATCTTGGCTCCCTTGGTCGCAAAATCACAAAGATTTGACGCCGTACCACTACCTCCAGGGATGATCACGGCCGCATAGTCATCGAGTTTTGCCAGCGTCATGTCTTTGATGCGCCCGCGGGCAATTCTCGCAGACTCTCGGAGCATGTTGCGCGATGGCTCACCGACCTCCACACGCCCATCAAGGTGACTGAGCACCATAGCCTGAGGCTTATTTAACGCCAGAGCCTCCCAAGTCGCCCCTGCATTTTCAATGGCAAGAAGCGTCAGGACGGCCTCATGAATCTCAGAGCCATCTCGATGCCCACACCCGTTCAGGATCACTGCAATTTTTTTCAAAGCTACATCCCTCCATTTGCCGCGTCCGTATTTATTGAGGATCCACAACCGCGGAGACCTGGATCATTGACATGGCGTTCGCGCCAGATTTCTCCACGCACGTCTTCAAGTAATAAATCACCGCCGTCGCGTCCCAAAATGTGATTGTGAGCTATCGGAACCTTGCCGCTCGGCGTGTCTATAATGTACTGAGGAATGCCAAAACCTGTCAGATTACCGCGCAGCCTGCGCATCATCTGAAGGCCTTCGTCGACCGTTGGCCGAAGATGTTCGGTGCCTTCCACATTATGCGGATGAAAAAGATAATACGGCCTTGCACGCATCATCAAAAGCCCTCGGAGTAAAAGATGCATGCGTTCATAGGTGTCATTGACACCACGCAGGAAAACCGACTGGTTGCCAACGGGAATTCCCGCATTGACGAGATTTTCTACGGCTATTTTGGCTTCAGCAGTCAGCTCTTCAGGACAATTAAAATGCGTATTGACAAACACGGGATGAAATTTTGCAATCATCTGGGCAAGTTTTTTTGTCACGCGGTACGGCAGCGTGACGGGGGTTCTTGTGCCAAACCTGATGATTTCCACGTGCGGGATCGCGCGAATGCGTTGCAGTAATGATTCGATGGCACTATCACTGGCAATAAACGGATCACCGCCGGTAATCAAGACGTCACGTATGGCTTTATTGGCGGCAATATAAGCCACACCGCGGTCGATGATGGCGCGATTAAAATGCAAACCAACCTCATCATCACGACGCTTGCGGTAACAGTAGCGACAATACACGGGGCATAATTGAGCCACGCAAAACGCAACACGGTCTGGATAAAGATGCACGACCTCGCGGACAGGCGAGTGTTCTTTTTCCAGTAACGGATCAGCAACACCATACCGATCAGCAAGTTCCTCGACGCGCGGAATAGCTTGCAATCTGATGGGGCAAGCGCGCCCATCCACAACGGGACGAGCCAACGCCATATAATAAGGCGTCACCCCCGCATTAAACATCTGATCTAAAGCAGAAAATCCCATGGCTTCGGCAGCATCGAGATCCATGGTCCGAGCGGCTTCGGCGACGGTCCGGACCTGCTGACGCATCTGCCAGCGCCAATTGATAAACGTCGCCACGTCGGTCTTGAATAGTTTTGCGCCTAGATGTGTGATAGAGTCCGACACACCGCCAAGGTGCAAGAACTCGGGAGGAGCAAACGACTCAAGGCTCACGTCAGCCCGGGTTTCACTGGTTAAACTGTCTAATTTTTCATCAAACATAGAACCCGCATAAGAGCATATTCCCATGACCAAAGCAAAACGAATCATCCTGGCTAGCACATCCCCATTCAGGAAAAAACTTTTATCGGACGCCGGTATCGCATTTGAAAGTGAGGCGCCCCAAGGTGATGAAAAGTCTATTTCAGGTCTACCACCCCCCCTTCTGGCAGCCAAACGCGCGGAATTTAAGGCTTTGGATGTCGCTCGCCGGATGGCGCCAGGAGCATTAGTGATTGGCGCTGACCAGGTCCTGGGGATGAACGGCGTGAGTTACGATAAAGCTTGGGATGAGGACGAGGCATTTGCACGACTCAAGGATTTTCAGGGGAGGATCCATCATCTGCACTCAGCCATTTGCTTCGTCACAGTCGATACCGAAGGGGGCCCTCAAACAGTTCATGAAGATATCGTCACAATCCCGATGACCATGAAACCTCTAACAGACGTTCAGATCAAGCAATACATCGCGACAGGAGAGTGGCAGGGCTGCGTTGGCTGCTACCGCATCGAGGGCAAGGGCCGGGCGTTGTTTTCAGACGTTGGGGCAGATGAGTCCGCCATTATCGGTTTGCCAATGTCCTCACTGCTCAAAGCATTAAAAGAATATCAATAAATATCAATAAACGCTCCGTCCTCCGAACCGTTTTATTTCACGGGCACTTCACAACTGACAGTTTAGATAGGAACCTCATGGTCTTGAATATCATCAAAAAAGCACTCGGAACTCACACATCAAAAACCAATACTGACCAGCAGAAAACTGACCAGCAAAAAACTGACCAGCAAAAAAAGAACAACCCAACACACCAGCTCCCGCTCAAGACCAACCAAACAGCCGCCGGCAAAAAGCCTCATTCCACCCAGACTTTTGTAGATCTCGGACTTAAAGAACCCATCACGCGCGCCGTCAAATCGGAAGGCTACGATCATCCCACCCCCATTCAGGCCAAGGCCATCCCCGATATCCTCACAGGAAGGGATATGCTTGGTTGTGCGCAGACCGGTACCGGAAAAACCGCAGCCTTTGCTCTGCCTATGCTGCATCGATTAAGTGAAAAACAAATCCAAGGACACCGCATCCGCGCCCTGATTCTCGCTCCCACCAGAGAGCTCGCCATCCAGATCAAAGATAGTTTTGTCGTCTACGGCAAACATCTGCCCCTCAGAACAACGGTCGTTTTTGGCGGTGTAGGCCTGGAACCTCAGATCAGAAGCCTCAAAAATGGTATTGATATTCTGGTGGCCACCCCAGGTCGCCTCCTTGATTTGGTTCAGCGAGGAGCTGTTGATTTCAAATCCCTGGAGATCCTCGTGCTTGATGAAGCAGATCGTATGCTTGATATGGGGTTTATCCACGACATTCGTAGAATTTTGAAGCTCCTGCCAACCAAACGCCAAAATTTGCTATTTTCGGCCACCATACCCAAGGAGGTCCAAGGACTGATTGACTCGATCCTGGTCAATCCTGTGCGCGTTGAGGTCGCTCCAGTATCAAGCACCAGTGAACGGGTGAGTCAAAGACTGTACTATGTCCCCCGTCCCGATAAGAAAGATTTGATCCTACAAATCATCAACGATGAAAATATCCAGCGCGCTCTTGTCTTCACTCGCACCAAGCACAACGCCAATAAACTGGAACGCTGGCTCAATCAGCATAAAATCACCGCCGCGGCCATCCACGGTAACAAGTCCCAAAACGCCCGTCAGAGAGCTCTGGAAGGATTCAAATCGGGAGAGGTTCGAATTCTTGTTGCCAGTGACATCGCTGCGCGAGGTATTGATATTGATGATATCACCCACGTCATTAATTTTGAGATGCCCAATGAACCAGAGACCTACGTACACCGTATCGGTCGCACGGGTAGAGCTTTGGCAACGGGAGTCGCTCTATCATTTTGCGACCACGAAGAACTGAAACACGTGCGCGATATCGAACGGGTCACAAAGATTAAAATCCCTGTGATCTCCGATCACCCGTGGGCGATGGACCCAAAGACGCCTCCGCCACCAGGCGCGGGTCCTGCCCCGGCGGCACGGTCTAGGAGACCGCGGAATCATCGGAGTCGTCGCGGTTAAATTCTGTAACTACATTATGAATGACCAGAGTAAGCGACAACATTGCGCCAAGCCTGGCGTGCACTCACCAGCTGCGTCCATGCCTGGAACGCTGGGAACGCATCAACTCGGAACAAATCCTTGGCATAGGCAGCAAACGGCATGAGATTGATGTCGGCTAAAGAAAGCTCGCTACCCAACAGGAAGTGGCGCCCCAAGAGATGGCGCTCGAGAACCGGTAGGTCCCGGGCTAAATTCGCCTCAGCCTTAGCAATGACTGCGGAGTCGGGTGTTCCCCCGTATTTTTGGATCATCAGCTTATGCCAGGCCAGATCCATCATGGGGCGATTGATGTGATTTGAGCAAAACTCCCACCACATATCAATCATCGCTTGTTCCCTTAAGCCTGAAGGATAGAGCTGATGCAAGTCATAACGCCGCACCAAATATCGCAAAATCGCGTTTGATTCGGAAAGATTAAAATCACCATCTTGGATTGTTGGAACACGGCCGGATGGATTCATGGCCAGATAGTCGGCGCTGCGTTGCTCTCGTTTCTCAAGAGCCACCATACGAAGGTCATAGGGACGACCAGACTCCTCCAATAGAAATAACACCTTACGGCTAAACGGCGACTGCGGATGATGAAAAAAATGCAACATACAAGAATCCTTTCCTGATTTTCTGTCATTTTATGCTGGAACGTTCGTTAGGTCGACATTTTATTCTCACTGCCGGCATCTGATATACTTTTCAACAGGTCTTTTTTGTGAGTCGCTCAAAAACGTAAGAACTGAACGAAAGAACAGAACGTCAGCAATGAGCATCACAAAGGCGACAAAGTCCATCAACACTTGACGCTTACCGAGCGTCTTTAAGGAGTCACGAATGAAACGATCATGGTGTGACGCCCCGCTGCACCTTCAGGGCATAATTTTTAACAGCCTGGTGTGTTTTGTTTTTTCAGCATCGTCAATGACTGTCCGCGCAGAGTCAATCCATGGATCTCATCATCTCGATGCGATGATCGCACAGAGCACGGTGCTTGCTGCGCGACTCAGATGCCCATCGATGGTTCTGGCAGGTCAGAACGAAACTACAGACGATCGTCAAATGACCCTAAACGAGCAATACGACACCAAACGAGTCAGCGAACTCAAGCTTTCGATTGTCCGGCGAGCCAATGGAGCGATGATTTGGGGATCAGAGATCATTCGACCAAATTTGGATGCCCGCTGTGAGCTTGTCACCATCATTGGCAACACCGTGCCAATCACGCCAGAGGTGTTGACGGGTGATCTGAACGACATGCTTTTACGTGTTGATTGCCTGCGTGGCTGCGCAGTCCGCTCACAGACCGTGCCATTTATGATCGTTAAAAATGGGACGAACGGCAATGATGGAGCACCTGGTGAGCGGGGCCCCATGGGACCGAAAGGCGATCAAGGGCCAAAGGGCGATCAAGGAGCACCTGGTCCCAAAGGCGACGTCGGAATGACTGGTCCGACGGGACCCGCAGGAGCGATGGGGCTAACAGGTCCGGCCGGGCCTCAGGGCTTACCGGGTCGCGATGGATCACAGGACATTGCACTCAGGACAAGTAGCGCTGGGGTTGTTTCGATCACAACCCCGAACTTTTCCGACCAATGGTTCAATATGACTGCATCTCAAGCTCTTTTTGATACCAAAGCAAGTCTGCGACACTCTCACACCACTGCCGACCTCTCAGACATCGATCAGTGCCTGGGCCCCATCATGCCGGCCATTTGTACGAACGACGACGGAACCTTGATGGTCAAAGGTACGACCTTTGCACCCACACCGCTTCTCAATGGTCGTCCTGTGCGCATCTCCTATTTGGCAGGTATGCGCACCGGCTCAGTCAATGTCTGGAACACCGTAGGAAGCTTCAGTGGTGGCAACAGGAGCATCGTCCACATTCTCGGCAGCATCCACATGCCGCAATCAAGCGATGTTGCCATTAACGCCACAGACCGACTTCGCGTGCGCATCAACGGCGACCGCGTCGAAGAACTACACACGGATTATACGATGTCAAATCAGGAGCTATCACTACAGATCCACTACATCAATCCATAACCAGAGGGACGTCCGCAATATGATAACTAGGTCCATGATCATTCTCCTGGCGATACTGCTGCAAGGCACCGGCTGCGGTCCGCAGAAAGACAAAAAGGAGGAGAAAAAAGTCCCCCCTTCCGATGACTCGGTCATCAATCAAGGCCCCCCCGGTCCTCAAGGACCTCAAGGACCTCAGGGGCCTCAGGGACCTGGGAACCCTTTTGCATTCGCGGTTTTGGATGGCCAAGGAACTGTGATTGGCAAGACCACCTGGGAGAGTGCGACACAGTTTAACAATGGCAATATCTTTTTTGTGCTTTTAAACGATGGCAGTACGTTCGGCGTGAATCCTTACAATGGATTTTATGGTGGTGGAGCTTATTGTTTTTATGAGTCCAGCAACTGCTCAGGAACATGCATGTTCCCTGCAGCACCAGGAGCTCACGACATTTTGATTCAAGGCATGAGCGGTTTTCTAAAGCTCACCACCGCGCAATCAAGAACACAAAGAACCTATGCGTCCTATGCCACCGAGGCACCGGACGGCTATGCACGCTGCATCGCACGAAGCACTCCTGCAACCGAATGGCTGGTAGATGTGACCACGACGTGGACACCACCCTCAGGGTTTGTTTATCCGATTCCTCTACCGCTAAACGTCAAAAACATGAGCCACATAGATGATTTTACCGAATCGAACTTTGTTCGATGATGTATCGCTATAGCATGAGGTTCTTCAGTAGCATGCGGCACCACCAGGCGTCCTTGAGTGCACGGTGACATTAGAATTCACATTCACACCGATAGCGCTTGTCGTCCCACCGACGCTCGATCCCACGTTGACCTGCACCGAGTTGTCAGCTAAATGGGCTTGACATGCCAGGTTCACCGTAAAAGCCGTATTCACATTCACATTCACCTTCATGCAGTAGTATCCGTTGTTATTGAGCATATTGTAGACTGGGGCGCCACCAACATTCACGCCAGCATCCACTAATATCAATGCAGGACCTGACGTTTGGGTGACATCATTGACAGCGACACCAAAGCCACCGACAGTCACCGCCGCGTAGATCCGGCGAACAGAAACGGCACCACTGAATGGCACCTGCCCCCATTTTTGCAGACAAGTTGAAATCTGATCAACTTCAGCGGTGGTGGCATCAGGAACCGTAAACACTGGTGACATAGGATCGGCAGGATTTGTGTGAAACGATGGGGGCAACGGATGATTCGGAGTTGTAGGTCCCATGGGCACTGTGGGTACCGCAGGCGTATTGGGAACCGCTGGAGTCGATGGTGTTGATGGCGTGGACGGCGTCCCGGGCATCCAAGGCAAAGACGATCCACCTCCAGGAACCTGGACTTGTTGATTCCCCGTTGTTTGCGCCACGGCATCGCCCGAAGAACCAGAACCAGAGCCGCTCACGGTCGCAGGCCCATCGCCGGTTTGTGCGTTTGAACCTGAGGGCAGAAATCCTTGGCTTTGATCGGAGAAGGCTGGATCTTGTCCGCAGGACACCAAGGCAATTGCAACACCCATGACTAAAAGATTTGAAACAAACTTCATAAACATTCCTCCAAGAAGATGTTGGCTTCATTGTGGTATGGAAAGTCCCCACCTCACGACGCCAAAGGGGTGTTCGGACACGAGGCAGGATAACTTTTGATTTCCTGAATATTTTTTTATTTAGGCTGTGATTTAAGGTGGTTAGAAAGCCTTAAAAGCCGTCATTTAAATCACATAACGACATTCACATCGAGAAGAGAGGCGATTATCGAAGCGGCAGGTCCAATCCACGAATCCATTTGAAAACGACGTTGTCTTCGCGTCCTTGGATCTGGAAGGAGAAAAGAAAAGAAAAGAAAAGAAAGAAAAAAAAAAAAAAAAAAAAAAAAAAAAAAAAAAAATAACAGAAATGAAATCAGCGTGAAACCTGGCAGCATCAAATTCTCCTGCCAAAGCTCACGCTGTGGTCACGCCATGATTTTGAACGAGTGGAACGCCCAAAACCTCCGAGGACGTTTTGGGCGTCAAAAATCAGTACTGGTAAGTCAGGCTGCCTGCAACTTGGCAGTCAACAGCACCCTTTGCAGTACCGTAGTTTGCTTTAAATCGCATCTTCGATGATCGTGCCGTGCCGGGTGTAAACGCGACGTTACCGTTCGTTGCCGATTCGCTACCGTCAAAAACCATCGCGACGTCAGCGTCTGCAACTTGGGTGCTGCCCACTGAGCAGTTGGCCGGACGAACCAGAGCAATCTGCTGTGCAGTTGTGACCCCCTCATGGCTGAGTTGCACCGAAAGAGGCGTCGAATCAAGATTCAGGCCGGCGCCTGGTGCTGTCTGCGCAAAGTTAAAGGAAGCGCTCGATGCAGAGGTTCCACCGACCAACCATGCGGGGGCTGCGGTGATTGTACCTGTTGCCAAAAGACTCAGACCAAGATCCGTTCCTAGCGCCGAAGTCGCAGCAAAAGCACCGATCATCATTGCTGACAGCATATTCTTTTTGAATTTCATAAAATTCCTCCAATGAATCACAAAAAATTAATTCCGGGTACCATACCCGACGGCAGTATCGACAGGTGCATAAAATTCTTTATGGTGACTTATGTTTTAAAGAAGGAAGCCGATGAGATTACAACAAAAAATATGCCCCCTTAGGAATCCTAAATGCCATGACGCATCACTCGAGACACAAATTTTTTTTGATCTACGCATCATGCCTCCTCGGCATGATGTTTTTGATGTCTTGTGGCTCATCAAAAAAGAAAAATCGATCATCGCAACCTGTAAACCAGACAAAGCCAGAACCAGCAACGCCAGTAAAGCCAGATGGAGACATGACGGTTGGAAGCCAAAGGCTACCCATAAAAATTCAAGGAGTGCCGCCTGCCTATTCATCTGCAACGGCGATTGATCTGACGTTTGTCAGCGACATTGAATTTAAAGCTCATGTATCGGTCAGCGAGGGCGGGCAATGCGAATCACCAGAAACCGATCGCCCATGGCAAGAAAACCCACAGACACTCCATATTGAACCCATTGGTGCAGATGGTCCCTATTCCTTGTGCGTAGTGCTTCTGGCCAAGGACCCTGAAACGCATCAAATGGTTGTGGACCCTCTATCTGTCGTCTGGATTAAAGATACCAAAATACCGGAACTGCAAGCCTCCTTGCAGCCGGTTTATAGCGCTGCATCAACCTCTGGCCCTCATTTAAGACTCGGTGGCACAGCGATCGATGAGGGAAGCGGGCTAAAAGATATCACCTATGTCGTCCAGAGGCTCAGTGATCAATCCTGCTATCAGGAAATCTCACAAACTTTCATTTCCGACTGCGCTCCACAAAAAGTCACCGGCCGCGAAGCGTGGAGCGTTGCTATTCCTGAAGCATCATTTGCGAGCGACGGTGTTTACGAGTTATCGGTCAGAGTGGCTGACCGCGCGGGAAATGCCGCCACAAACCTCACGCATCCATTCACCTGGGATGCAACGCCACCAGGCCCAGGAACAGATTTCCAGGTAGCCCTGGAATCAGGCGGTGTTGCACTGTCCTGGCAGACTTCAGACAACAATGTCCGCGCACTGCTCGTAAGGACTACTAAAACGTCCTTGGACTTCACACCACAGAATGGACAAGATTACAGACCTGGCGAGTTCGTTGCAGACGCCACTGTTGTTGTTTACGCTGGAGAGGATCACCGTTTTAAGGACACGCCATCAGAACAGGGTAAAACTTACGGTTATGCGCTATTTCTTCGCGACGAGGCGGGGAATTATTCAAGTCCCTCCCTTGTAAGCGTTGTCTATGTGACTCCCGTTGCCTTTTTAGGTTTAGGTAGTGCCTACATCCGTGACACCAATTTTAACATCGCGCTAAACTGGAAGCCCTACGCCTCCGTAGCGACTCCAACTCCGGAGGCGGTGTCCTACCAAATCTACACCAACCAAAATGCCACAGATTTATTTAATGGGGTGCCCACCACATCGGTCGTCAACGCGTCAAGTGCCGTGGTCGCATGGCCCCGTGACAATCCCACCCGCACCGCTTTCACAGGCGTACGAGCCTCTGATGCCAGGATCATCACAGACCAAAACACCAACGTGAGCGACATCAGCGTGATCGGCGGAGCCTTTCACCGCATTGCCGGCAATGCCCGGTCAGAGGGAGATGCAGGAGAAAATCTCTATATCGGATCACCTTTGGCCCTGGCTTATTCCATTTATGGTAATCTCGTATTCACATCAGCAAGCGGTATTGTCAGCGTTCTATGCAACGAAGTCACCCAGGAGGTATTTTGCGCTGGTCGCAACATTGGCAAAATTTATACGATTGCTGGCAGCAATGGTCTCGGCGATGGTCAACATGAAGACTTCGCTGAGCACAGTGCTCTCGGTGACATTGTCGACCTGACTTTTGACCGCTGGGGAAATTTATTTTTAGCAGATGCCAGGTACTACCGCATTCGGGTGATTTGCTATGAAGTCACTCATCCAGGGGCCTGCTACCTTAAAAAAGTTGGCTATAGCTACAATCTTGCAGGCACCGGAGCCTTGGGGGACAGCCGCTCAGGAGCTGCACTAGGTTCAGCCGCGATCGGCACACCTGGCGGGATCGCCGTCGATAGCTACGGCAATGTGGTGTTCGGAGATCAGTCCAATCTGCGCCTAAGGGTGGCCTGCCTGACGTCAGCTGGAAGCATTTGCAGCAATTCGGCGCCCGGATACCTTTATACCATCAGCGGTTCACGGGAAATGCGCGATGGGCAGAGCGGCGAGCGTCTTGATGTCGCCTCATTTGGGCAGATTTCAGCTGTTCAAATCGATGCCGCCGGAAATATTTTATTTGCAGATCAAAGCTTCTACCGCGTTCGACAGGTTTGTCTCAATCAAGATCTGCTCGGCACCTGTGAAGGAAAATCCCTCGGCCGTCTCTATAACATCATGGGTCGCGGAACATTGGGCGATGGGGGCCATGGATCTCAAGCCGACACGAATCCCATCGGGACCGTAAGAGATATCAAGCTTGATCATTCAGGCCAACTGCTGGTAAGTGATGCGAGCTTCTACCGTATTCGCATGCTCTGTTTCAACACGAACCCAAATTCTCCGTGCTCAGCCTCAACTCCAGGCAACATGATCAACCTTTATGGATCTGGCTCCAGCGGGGATGCTTTGAATGGCACGCCGATGTCATCGGCTAAATTTGGCAGCCTCAATAAAATGGCACTGGACGTCTCTGAAAACCTGTTGTTGATGGATTCCAGTTACCGAAGGTTACGCCTCATCTGCCGTACGACGCAAGCAACTTGTAACACCAGGAATGCTGAGACGATCTACAATCTGATCGGCACAGGCACAACGAGATCTCCGGGCAATGGTACTCCTGGATTCAACGCATATCCGGGCGTCACCAACGCCCTCGCAACTGACCCATGGGGCAATGTCTACTGGAGCGATATCCAAAAATATCGCATTATGGTTCTTTGCACGGCGACGCAGTCTGATGGCTACTGCGCCGGCAAAACTCCCGGATTCATGTATTACGTTGCCGGCACTGGAAGACTTGGTGATGGCGCCGATGGGACACCAGCCATCAGCTCAAGCACTGGCGAAGCTCACGGCATTGCCATCGATTCATGGGGTAATATTTACTGGGGCGACCGTAATTTTAACCGCATCAGAGCCATTTGCATCAACACGTCATCAGGTGGTTTTTGTAATGGTAAGATTAGCCTGCAGAGTTACCGGATTGCTGGCAGCATTGATGGGAGCAAATCGGACGCATTTTCAAACGTCGAAGCCCGAACTTCTGGTATTGGTATGCCGAATGCATTGGCGATCGATAGCTCTGGCAATGTCTATTTCTCTGATGATGACTATTGGCGCGTGCGCGTCATTTGCTACAACAACACCGCAGACGGATTCTGCAAAAACCGGATGATTGGCGGCATGTTCCGCTATGCCGGCAAGAGTGGAACAGCAGGAACCGGAGACGGAGACACAGGAGTCCCAAGCAACAGCACGCCTCTTGGCAAGATCAAGGCACTTGCATTTGATGCCTACAACAATCTCCTCATCGCAGACGAATCTTTTTACCGAATTCGCGTGATCTGTACAAAGACACAGGGAGTTTGTACCGGGAAAATCACTGGAAATATCTATTGGCTCGCAGGCAACGGGTCCCGCGGTGATGCAGCAGGAGGCTCCCCAAGCAACGCCGCCATCGGAAGCCCCGTGGGACTGGCTTTAGACTCTGTGGGCAACATCTTTATCGCCGATGCGAGCTTTACACGCGTGAGGCTGCTTTGCCGGGTATTAAGCGGGGCTTGTTCTGAACGCAGCGGTGTCGATACCATGTACCGCTTAACCGGCAGCGGCTTATCGGATATTCCGACTTCAAATACCGCTGGCCAGGCCGTAAACCTTCAACCATTTGGTAACGCCTCCATGGCCCCAGGCCTCAATGACTCTGTGGTCATTGGCGCCACCGATGGCGGCATTGGTTTGATCACCACGAGAAATCCCTGAGAGATTATTGGATCAAAATATCAAAACCCTCACAATTTAAAACACCCTCACGATGTTCTGAATTTTTGACCACCATCATCAATTTCACCCCTGCCTTGGCCTCAGCTAGCGTCACACTTGCCTTATTGTTGAGAAGGACTTTGACATGCTTAGCATCCAGACGGCGGCCGCCAATTGTGCAGAATCCTGGCATGACTTGAATTTGCTGCACCGAACCAGGAGGTGACGCATCCACGAGACGAAGCGTTAACGGCGTTGAGACAATGTCCACAAGATTGGTCGTAAATGAGCCAAATTCTATATTTAAATGTCTGAGCCGCGTACCATTCGCATCCACAAAATAACGTGCCGTTCCCGCTAGCAGCACTCTCTGCGATAAAACCACGATCAGTGCTAGCAACGTGGCAACACGCCTTATGGATCTTCGGGGCAAAGTCACTCGACCTCCTTCAGCAAAACCATGACCGAAGCCATGGTATCTTTTGTGGAATCGATCTGTTCAGGGGTCATCGCCAAAAACCCGTAACGATTTGGCAGCATGGCCTGATTGACGCGCAAAGGAATCATAGTGCCTCTTGGAAACAACAAACGATCGCTTGCCACCGAAACCCCGGGCCCCGTCACGACCGCATCTTGAATCTCGGGAAATTCATTCACGAGGCTGACCGGCGCATCCGAAGCATCCATGATACCATTTTTATTGGAATCCAGAAGAAATCGTACTTGTACCGTCAGAAAATCAGCTACAAAGAGGTCCTTTTCGATACTGACATCGCGGTAGTCCTTTTGAAGGGTCACTTGTTCGCGAATATTTCCGATCATGATTTCAAGCTGCATGGTCCCGGATTGCGGAATATCATTCAGTGCATAGGAACCATCGGCGGCGGTCAAAGTCTGACCTCTGATCTTGCCTGCGTGTGTCAGCACGATCTGCGCATTTGCAATCGGTTGCTTGGTGATTGACGAGAGCAAAACGCCATTGAGACGATGCTTGCGCAGCCAAAGAGCGGCACGACTAAGATTATCATCAGAGTACACTCTGACGCTCGCAAAAAAAGAGGGTGGCTGTCGCCCCCGCCATATATCGTGCGCCGCAAGCACATCCCAGCTCCAACGCTCATGTTCTTCGCCAAGACCAAGAGACACATTTGTTGAGCGCCGGCTCTCGGCCGGCCATAATGGCTGCTGCACGTCCACCCTTGACAAAAGTATTCCGTGCCGATAGCCGACTCCATAGTCTGTTTGAAGAAAATCACTCCCATCCCTGCTCGCCATGCCATCGCTTGGATCTTCACACAGCTTGCTGGCACATCCTCGTCCTTTGTGCTGATGACGATACGTCACCATCAAAGTCTGAAGAGCCGTCGGATTCCATTCTCCTGACAATGTCGTCGCATGCGGGACCAATTGGTGATCCAGCGCCAGAAAATAGTCTCGCCCTCGCATCGATGGCCCAAGGACTAATTCCTGGAACTTACAATGTTCGGCGCTGCGACAGATCAAACTGGATTTTGCGTTAAACCACGAACGATTCGTTCCGGACGTGAGTCTTCGGGTCAATGTCTGCGATCCCTGTACATAGCGACTTCTGTCTGTTGCATGACCAGAGATCGTCGTCCGCCCTGACAGATCCTGAGCGCTAAAAAAAATATTTTTTGAAAGCGAGCGAAACCACGTTCCGTCCTGATGATCGCGCCCCCTGAACTGCAGTGATAACGGTTCCATTAGACTGACATAATAAGAATCACTGTATCTCTTCGCACCCAAAAACGTCCGGGACACTCCCCCACCCAAAAACCTGGCCTCAAACCCACCCCGGTAGGATTCTGCGCTAACGGTTCGCGCAACACTCAACGTGCGTCCATGATAAACCAAATGCTCATCGTCAATCGTGTGGGTGACATCATAGGATCGCTGCCATCGATCACCGTGTGCAGGGTCTCGACTGTCATCAATCTGGATTTGCACAGGTTTATAGGTCCGATCCACCAAGCGGTTTGTCCATAATGCGTCACCGGCGGAGTTTCGCAGAACGCTGGACTCAAGATACGCTTCTGGATGCGGGATCTGATTTGTCTCCGCCACAACGGGTGCCTGACTGCTGATATTGTGATAGTTCAAGTTATACACAGCATCATCCACGCCTGGACATGTCACAATCAGCAAAGCTCCTGACGTGCCTTGAGCCAGGCCTTCAATATGAAGTGCCTGGCCAATTTTTGTCACACTAAAATTTAAAGTGGAATCAATCATAAAATGACACGCGGGATCGGCCAGGGCAATTGTCTTGTGATTGGCGTCCGGAAAGATATCAATATCAATAGACTGAGCTCTCACGGGACCTGACGGCCAAGCGATTGCCAAAGGCAAAAGCAAAAATACAAAGAAAAGCTGTATCCTGGGCGACCATCGGCACACCATCAAGCGACCCGGACAATCACCCATCTTGTCAGCCGCAAAAATTGTCATCTGGTTTTAACGCTTGCAGTTTGAGAGCTTTTGCAAGGAAGCCCCAGCTTTCTTTTCCTGAATATACAGCTCATAGCAGACAGGCGCATCAGGGTCCGAGAGCTTTGCATATTCAGCCTCAAGCTCGAGCTTTTCGCGACGAGGATCAATGATCTTGTCTTCCGCCAATCGCGCAAATCGCACCAACTGTCCGGTAGAAGCGTGGACAATCTTGGCGCTAATCGTCGCAACATGGGGTGACTTGAATTTTTTGATGTCAAAAGAAAAACTGGCGATTCTGGCGGCATCGTTTGTTCTTGTGGCGAAAGAATCCACAACAAGAGGATCATCTGCAGGCCGCAGCAAAAAAAGAAATCCTGGCCGGTAGTTGAATTCAAAACCGACCCCTGATTTTCTGGCTGATTCACTCTGCATCAGAGGTCGGATGAAGGGTTTAAATAAAGCATACGACTCAACTGGTCCGATCAAAGATGCCGAAATGGTCAGGCGGGCATTCGCAGCAATCTCATACTGCCCGTTTTTTTGGACACCATCTGTCGTGAGACGGATAAATTTTGCGCATGCGGGACCGCTTAGTTCGGCTCCATCCACATCACACTCCATCTTGAGTTCAAACACTAAAGGCTTGGCAGTCATATTTTGAATCGAACTGCGCAATACCGCCTGTTTGTCAGCTGACTGCGATGACATCGGCGTGATGGCCAGGGCGCCCTGCCCCCACGCATCACCAGCCCCCATAGAAAAACCCAACATGATCATCATCAATATCTGCGCGTAAATCATAAACCTCCCGATAAAAACAAACAAACTGTCACGCCCGCGTCTTCAGTACACGTACGTCAATGCGCCTGGCGTTTGACAGCTGACTGCACCAAATTTGTCGCCATATTGGCCTTTTTTGCTGAATCTTAAGCCGTAAATATTAAGAAAACTTGAAAAGATCTGAAAAGTCATGTCATTGGTATAGAGGCGACGGTTGTGAATGAAGTGAACATGCTGATCATCAACACGAACCTGACCGATAGAACAGTTTTTGGGACGCGTCAGCTCAATGGCTGCGGGGTAGCGCAAAGCATCCACTAACTTTGCACGAGCAATCTGGGAATCCACATCCCTGCCAGGCTGTCCCGAATCGGCAACCCTCGAAAAATCAAAATTCAAATTGGTGAGCGGTTTGTTGGACGCATCCTCCCAATGGGGGGGCCTGACAATCACCCCGCTAGCCGTAAGCGTCAAAACACTCTCATCACCACTCAGTTGAGTGGCCCAAATCAATGCTGTGACCATGGCCCAGGAGAATTTTTTGACGTTCATCGGTTAACCCCGCGATCAAAGATGGCCCATTTAAGATTTTAAATGGGACGAGACGCACCTCTGGTAGCAACCATAAGAAGTGCCCGTAATCTTTCCATCACAAGTTTAGCCCACAATGACTGTGGGACGGGATAGGCAGAAATTAACTGGTATCAGGCCGTCTGTGGCAAAGGATCCAACGCCTCACCATCAGCGTCAGCATCACTATCATCTTCACCGAGAAGCTTTTTCATAGCTGTCAGACAACCCATGGTCCGACCCAAGACTTTAGGCGTAAAGGTCAGGGTCATCGTGGCACCGGCGCCTTTGACCAGGATGAGACCCAATTTGCTTGGTTTGTCGACAAATGAAGGATTCCATGGCATACCGGCGGATTTTTCAAATTCTGATTCGATCTTTGCCATCTCAAAGGTCGCACTGTGGTCTGGACTTGCTCCTTGTTTGACGACCAATTTGATCAATGCCAGCAGCGCTAGCAGCTCTTTGTATTTGAATTTCGCCCTGAACAATTTTTTGTTGGCCACCTGACCTGAATCGCGGACAAACTGACTGAATGCTGTCAGCGCTTGCAATTGCTCCACGGAGACCATATCACAACGTCGTTCAGCATCGACCTCAACATCGATAAATCCACTATCTCGCAACACCTGCCATAAGCCGGCTGTGACCTCGCGGGGCTGATTCAAGACACGTTCCATCGCCTCAAGAAGCTTATTCACCTCGACCATATCACGACCGTCATGGGGCTTTGCCAAACCACTCCCAACGACCGCAATCCCTTGAGCCATTTGCGCCCCAAGAAATAACGGCGTCACTTGATTGTCTCGCACCTTCTTCAACTCAATCAAGGTTTCAGAATAACGGCGGTTCATTTCACTGATACGGATCGTAAACTCTTTCATCACAATATTGAGCCACTTTGGAAATGTGGCGATAAGTTTTGTGATAGTCGTCCGGGGAATTTTCCGCACGACCGTCGTTTCCTTGGCTCTTGCGGATGCTAGGCGCGGCTCGGCAGTGAGCAGCGTCATCACGCCGATCACTTCCCCCACACCCATCTGCGCCAACGAAATCTCCTGTCCTTTTTTGGCGATAAAAATCTCAATAGAACCGGATTCAATGAAATACAGATCGCCTCCTGCATCACCTTGGGAGAACAGCATTTGGCCGGGAACCAAATTCAAATGAATCTCCGGAGCGGTCGCCACGTCTTTGCGTGTAACACCCGTTTGAATTTTTTGCGGATTAAACGGCTTGATATCGCCGACAACCGGTTTCATCTCAAAAATGCCCCTTCTTTGAATGAACATCTATCGGTTCGCCGAGGGACTTCCTTTAATTGAAACGCAATCCGAAACTCATGAGACATGCCAAGCATGGACGATGCCACTTGCCGCCAATGATGCAGTTATGATAAGACCCCAGCTCTTATTAGAATTCGGGTTAATTTTATGAATTCAATTAACTGTAAAGGGGAGTTTATGACCACCGACAATCAGCTCCAAGACACCCTGTCTGACGCGCAAATCCCCGTATTTACTGATCATTGCCCCGATTGGGCGAAGACGGTCATCGCCCGAATTCTTGTCCTCGAAATCGAGACTGGCACCATCAAAAATCCGTCCACCCATGAAACAGATTCCGCCTGGTCCACATCATCTCTCGAGCAGTTGTCCAAAGCCGCTGCCAAGCTCGACCGCGAGGATCTTCAAGATCTCAATCAGGAGGTCGAGACTCTGTTTGAAAGACTTGCCAAAGGACTCACCGCGGAGGGTTTTGACCCGAGTGCCATTGCTGCTATGGTCAACACCCGGATCCCGACCGGATGCCGACTTGCTTACTGTAGTGCGGCGGAAGTGCTTTCCGCAATTTCCCAATAACTAAATGATTTTATTTAATGAATTCTTTTTTTAAAACCGCCTCCACAACTAATTGAGAGTGTTTCTCAAAAAGAAATTGAGAATCCGTCTCAATATTGGCATCATCTTCCTCAGATTTGGGAGGGACATGCGGTGATTTTATGTCTGTGTAAGGGCGTTTCTGATAGGAAAGTCATAGAGATGGCCAGAAATGGTCAAACCCTTAAAGAAATCGTGGAAACATGCGAAGCGAGCACCTGTTGCGGCGCCTGTGCCATCGACCTCAGAGAACTCGTCAAACAGGAACACCAGGGTCCAATACACCCATCCCAGCGCATAAACTCTTGCAGTTAAGTATAAAATTCTGTTAGTCATCCCCTAATGACGCGGCTATTTTATATAAAATTTTCATCATTTCTAATTAGTTTATGCCTCACGGCAGGCTTGTCTGTTTCATGCGGCAGCAATCGGATCACTGCTCATTGGCTGAAGATCATCGGCGGGAAGCCGGTGCCTTCCGGTGATCATCCTGAGGTGGTGGCGTTCATGCGCGATGAACTCACTTTTTGCACCGGCACTTTGATTGACCATGATCTCATCCTCACGGCTGCTCACTGTTTTGAAAAAACCATCAATGCCGAGGGCGCTGCTCTTGCTCATATCCGTGTCGTCGCAGGCTCTGGGGGAACCGCCCCAGGCCCCAAGATGACCGCAGAAATTATTGAAGCAAAAATCCATCCGATGTACTGGCAAGATCAGCGCGGAGCGATGGATTTTGCCTGGGTCAAGGTCCATCCACCTTTCATCTCGGTGCCTCCTGCATCTATGCCATCATCCCGCACCGAGCTGGAGCATGATCTTGCGCAGGCACTAGCATCGCACGACACTGCTGAAATCGTGGGATTTGGACTGACGTCGCGCACCCCTCAAGATGGCGCTGAAAACATCGGCCAGAAACATCAGGCGCAAATCCCTTTTGCTTACCGCACAGGAGTTGAGCTGTTTGCCGGTAGCTCCTCGGCAGATACCTGTTTGGGCGATAGTGGAGGTCCACTCTTTCTCAAAGTACCAAAAACCACGACAAATCCAACGGGCTTGCAACTCGCAGGTGTGACGTCACGTGGGCCCATGCCTTGCGCCGCCGATTTTGGCTACGGAGCCTACGGCCTGACCAGTGAAACCCTTTGCTGGCTGAGAGCTAGCGCTGCATGGCACCACGATGCACCAGATCTCACTGATTTTTGCATCAGAGAATTGGCACGCGGGACATCCGCTCCGCTGGATCCAGTGGTGATGAAACGGTCCTTTGCCGAAGCCTGCATGAGCAATGACCTGCTTGAGGACTCACGCCATGACCTTCAGCGACTGATGGACATTGCCAACGTCAGTCAACAAAATCTCTCTGATCGCTGCAACCAACTAGAGAATTTTCTCGGCTCGGTTCAGACACTTGATCTCGCTGCCAATCAAATTCGTCAAATCTCCTGGCTTCGCTTTGCCAACAAACTGCAAGATCTTGATGCGCACGATAACATGATCGTGGATATTGCACCGCTCCTCAGCCTTCCTTCATTAAAACATGCAGACCTGCGTAATAATCGCATCAGTGATATCAAAAGCCTGCAGAAACTCGCGCAGACAGTGCATGTCCTTGGATTCAGGACCCAGTGGACCACGATCGACGATACCCACTACCGCGAGCTTGCCGAGCGCGGTGCAGCCCTCTCTGCGGAAAAAAGAGCTCTGGTCATCGCGCTTCGCGAGCTTCTTGTGGACGGAAGCATTGCCCGCAAAAGCCGGGATCTCGCCCTTAAAAGACACATCAACGTTGACCGCCGCGGGGTCCGTTCATTGGAAGCCATACGCGGACTTGAAAATCTTGAGGCCCTCAGCCTGATCCACAATTCCGACATCACGGACTGGGAGGAGCTTTTGACCTTGCCGAAGCTGTCCCATCTGAGAATTGATGCTGAGAACCGCATGCCCGAACTGATTGCTGAAAAGCTGCGCGAACGCGGGGTCATAATCGAGCGTTAACTGGCCCGACCTCGTGTTGCTAAAAATGTCCGTCACCGACCCGTTGGCAGCAGGGGCTGCCCAAAATAAGATCAGACTTCGCAAAACACGGCATCACGGGGAAGGCGGGACTCGGTGTGTGTTAGATAGCCCGTTATTTGGCCCGTTACTCGGCCCGTTACTTGGACTGCGCGGCTGTATTCTCGGCTTTGGCTTTTGCTTGGGCCTGGCGTCTCTTGATCACCGTCTCGATGTGGACATTATGCCAGAGCATATAAAGCCACAGATGACTGAGAAGGCGGTCAGGGCGCTTGGTCGTGCACCATGTTTTGCGAATGAGACGATTGATGTTGGCGCGGTGCATGGCTGCCGTGTGATTGAGGGGGAACATGGGGT
>JBILMN010000145.1:0-7120 GCA_044375465.1 Oligoflexales bacterium
CGGGTTCCCTGGTTTGCAGAGAACGGATGGATTTTGTGGCAAGCCACTGCACAATGCCCCGCATGAGCGTTGATTTGCCAACGCCCTCGCCACCTTCCAATGTGATAAATCTTGCTTTGGTCATCGTCGCCTGCAAATCCTACCCATGATCTTCAACACTAACAACCTTGTATAACAACACGAAAAATTCTTTGTTACAACCTCAGGTTAAATTTAAATGGGGACTTAAATGGGGACACCCGACTGTATTTAAATGGGGACACCCGACTGTCCCCATTTAATAAGCATTTAATCCCATTTAATCCATTTAATCGCGGATTAAATGGGGACAGTCGGGTGTCCCCATTTAAATTCCCCATTTAATTCCCCATTTAATTATTTTACTGTGTTTTTAGGGTGTTACACCGCATTCCGTAAGCGCATCAGAGTCACGACCCAAAGGCTGCCTACAGGATGCCCACAGATGACCGATAAACCCTGGGACCTGCTGCGGGGCAAAGCTCCGTAAACACGTCACTATTTCATGATCATTGGTTTGGGGGAGCATGTCAGGAAAACCGTACATCCTCGGTCAGGTCATAGCACGCGGTGGCATGGCGGAAGTATTCCGCGGCCTGCACGTGGGCCAGGATGGTTTTAAGCGCCCCATCGCCATCAAAAAAATCCTGCCGCATCATGCCCAAAATGCGGAATTCACCGCGATGTTCAAGGACGAAGCCCTGATTGGGCAAAGACTTCAGCACGCCAACATCGTCAAGGTGGAGGGATTTGACCTCATTGATGGATCCGCCTCGATCATCATGGAGTTCATCGACGGTTCTGATCTTCGGTCGATTCTTTCCGCCGCCGAAGGCAAGAAATCTCCACAAGGGAGCGGGCGATTCCTCCTCCCACCGGACATTTGCGCGTACATCATTGCGGAAGCTGCGCGTGGCCTTCATTACGCCCACACACGCCGCGATAATGCCACCGGCAAACCATTGAACATTGTCCACCGCGACATATCACCGCAAAACCTCCTGATTTCCTGGGACGGGGAAGTCAAAGTCACTGACTTCGGCATCGCCGCAGCGGACCGCGACCTTAAGTTCACCGAAACACGCGCCGGCATTGTCAAAGGCAAATACAGCTACATGAGCCCCGAACAAATAAGCGGCAAGAAATGCGACGCGCGCTCGGATGTGTTCGCCCTTTGCGTCGTGCTGTGGGAGATGCTCGCCATGCGCCGTCTCTTCACCGCAGATAACGAGGTCGAAGTGATCGAAATGGTCCGCGACTGCAAAATCCCCGTGCGACTTCGTGAATTGAACCCAGCCGTCTCTGAAGAGCTTGAGACCATTGTCATGCGGGGTTTGGTGAAGGATCTTCGTCGCCGCTATGAATCCATGGAGATTTTGGAAAAATCACTGCGTTCCTACCTGAATCGACAACAACACCCCGTCACTGCCCATGATCTCGAGGCTCTGATCAAGACATTACTTGACGCGAAATTCCAGACCTCACAAGATGAGATGCGCAAAATCCTGACCCAAGTCACCAATGCACCCGCACCAAAATCCTCAGGGCCAAGACGATCCTTGGAACTTGATTTCGAGCAGTCCGAAAAAACCGCCACGATCGCACTTGGCCGCTCACGCCAAAGCTCCCCAACTCACCTGTCACATCAAACATCACAACCCGAGACGCGTGGTTTTACACCATCAAAACAACAAGGAGGCACGCGCGCGCAATCCACTCGAGACTTTCGCTCAGCTCAGGGCCTGCAGACCCCAAGATCCAGCACCACTACCAGCACATCTACCGCTGGAAGATCGTTCTTGTGGCTGGTGGCTATGGCCGTGATCATCATTGGCGGAGCCCTATTACTCAAAACCTACCGCAATGCTGCCAAGCAAGCCCTCCTGTTGACAGTACGCAGTGCCCCTCAAATCGTGCAAATCAAAATAAACGATCGTGATCACGCCGGAGGTCGCTACGTCACAACGCCGGCAAGAATCAAACTGGACCCGGGTCTTAATTACGTGGAATTTTCGCGCCCGGGCTATAAGAGCGAACGTCTGCTCATCAACACCGACAAAGGCGCACCAAAATCACCGCCTATGACCCGCCTAAAACCTGTCGCCATCATGGCTCCCACACGTCTTGAGCTGAAAGGTCCGGGACCTGTGAACGTCTCTGTCAACGATGGGTTCTTTAGGCAACAACTCTCATCGACGCGCAATATCGCCATGATCGCAGACATCACCAGCGGTGTCGATTCAGAGCTGGTGGTCACCGATACTGACAAAACCATCTTGTTCCGCTGCCGGTTCAAACCAGAAAACACAACTCACGCAAGACCTTTGCTGGTGATGATTGACCTATCAAGCCGTAGTTGCCAATTATCGGCCCCGGCTACAAAGGGAGGACGCTGATGACGCCGTCCGCCAAATTCATGTGGCTCGTCGTGCTGAATGTCGCAGTGTGGAGCTTCAACGCACTTATTTACAAGGGGACCATCCGACTTTCTGCAAAATCAGGCATACCGGTCACCCTGGACATCGAACCCACCCGCGCAAGACTGAGCGTTAATCAAAAAATTTGGGAGGACCGCGACGTCGTCAATGGATGGGTCCAGTCGCCGGTCGTCCTCAGACTTCCGGCTGGCCAACACAAACTGATGCTTGAACGCCCTGGATACGCACCGCATGTCTTCAAAGTACTGGTGGCAGAAGACGATAAAATCACCATGAAAACCATGTTGGAAGCGCAATCTGAACGCTTCTATGAGTTGGAGCTTTCAGGCGAGGATGCCGGAGATTTAACTGCGATCATCGATGGCGGACTGGAGGCTGGCCCCCTGCCCCTTCGTGTCGACGATCTAGTGGCTGGAAACCACCAGTTAGAGCTGCGATTTAATGGGCTTGATGGGTTTCGCCTCAAACCATTCAATTGCCAGTTTTCCGTCGCAAGCACAGGCGACCGACTCGTCAAACTTGAAGTGAACCGC
Source organism: Oligoflexales bacterium (assembly GCA_044375465.1). Taxonomy (GTDB): domain Bacteria; phylum Bdellovibrionota_B; class Oligoflexia; order Oligoflexales; family RGVZ01; genus CAMDKS01. Next base: position 2,990 of record JBILMN010000145.1, read on the forward strand.
AACGGCAAGAAAATCCGCGTTTCCGGCTGCAAACGCATGAAATAGCCTTCGCCAATGAGATTTCTATCGTCCCACGCCCTGAAGAGACTGATGCCAAAAACTTTGCACATCCGCGAGAATCGCACGACTGATGAGATGCTCGGTGGATCCGTGGTCATCCAGCCAGTCTGAAGGTAGCCCGTCGCGATAAGATCCCTGCAAAAACCTCGGGTCCATCAATACAATCAGACCGCGATCTTTCGCCGAGCGAATGACTCTGCCTGCCGACTGGATACTGCGAGCCATCGCAGGGTATACATACGCGTGAGCAAAACCATCCTTACCAGCCGCGGCAAGGCGTCTTCGGCGTTCCTCGCGTTCTGGTGTGACCATCGCCAAAGCCGGACCGACAACGAACGCACCGATCAGCTGCTCGCCGGGAAGATCCACTCCCTCTGAAAGAACACCACCTTGAACCGCCATGATCAAAATATTGCGATGACGCTTCAGCTTTTTGAGCGTCTGACTCACCCACTGCTGACCTGCAGCAGTCGGTTGTTCCACCACTTCGAATCCTTCTGCTTTGATAAGCGGGAGCGCTTTGCGCATGAAATCAAAACTCGGAAAGAACGCCATATAATTACCGCGCCGCAAGCCAATGATGCGGTCAATCACCGCAGCGATTTTCGGCAAATGATGCGTCCGATCCCGATAGGCGGTCGACACCTGCGGTATCGCGATGATGCGGCGGTTTGCAGCCGGAAACGGTGATTGATACTCCTTAGTCTGAACCCGCTCAGGCTCAAAACCGTCCATCGTCACATGATAGTCAAAGGGCTTCATCGTCGCGGAAAATGCCACCACAGCATGAAATTTTGCGAGTGTTTCCCGCAGAAGTGGCCCAGCGTTGGCGCAGTGAATGGTCAGAGATTTTGCGTCAGGATCCACCGCCCCAAAAAAAAGTTCTTCTGGACCCTCACACAATTCTGCCACTGACAGCCAAGAGAACCATGCGCTCACTAGCGCCTCCACCTCAGAATCCTGGCCCCGATTCTCGAGCAGTAATGGCATTTCATGGCTCCAACGTTCCACACGTTCCACCAGATCCTCGCGCCTCATCGTTTGAACAATCCGCACACCAGCCCGGCTCGATGCCTTGGTCTCAAGACCTGGATGTTGCACAAGATCCAGTAGCCAATCATTGACCTGCTCCATGGCTCGTCGCAGTTTTTTGGGGGCTAATTGCAGAAGGTCTGCGCTCATTTCAGCAACCGTCACCGAATACCAATCAATCGCCCGTTCCGCAAGATTGTGGGCCTCATCGATGGCAAGCAGTGGTTTTGGATCTTGAATCAGAGGTAACCGCGCAACGTCGCGCAAATTAGCCTGCGGTGAAAGTGCATAGTGATAATCTCCCGCCACGACGTCTACCCACGGCATCACCTGACGACTTAGCTCATAGGGACAGACTTCAAATTGAGACGCATAGTGACGCAGCACATCGGCATTGATCAAAGATTCTTGTCTGAGCTTTTTCAGGAGGTCATGACGATGAACCTTATCGTAATGTCCCTTGGCAAACGGGCAAACATCAGGCGAACACCGCACCTCTGCTTGCATACAGATTTTAGCCTTGGCAGTCATCACAAGACCAAGGGGCGCATCCGCACCGCCCTGAAGACTCGCCATCAAACGCTCAGCCTCTCGCAGCTGACTGTTCTTTGGCGTCACATAAAACAATTTATCACCACGCCTCAGGGCAGACTTCAGCATGGGAAACATCACCGCCGCGGTTTTACCAAGTCCAGTCGGCGCTTGAGCGATCAACTGCCGTTGCGAGCGGCACGCCTCGGCCACATCAGCCATCAAATCTGACTGCCCATGCCGTTTTTTGGCAAAAGGAAATCGCAGGTTCTTGACCATGGTCTTGCGCTGCTGCTTGTACTTCGAAATCTCCATCCACAGTCTTGTGAGATGTGCCTGCCGCGCCACCACCCAGACACCGAAGGTTTGTGGATCAAAGGGAACAACTATGGTTGATTCCGCGCGGCTGCCAGCCGCAACCACCAACAGTCGCAGCTCCGGGACATTGCCCGATGCCCGCCAAAGCATCCAACCATACATTTTCAACTGCAAAAGATAGGGATGTTCGGCGTCGGTTTTTAGCAGCCCCATTAGTTTTCGGACATTGAGTGTGGTTTTGATTTCTTCGATAACGATCAGCCCGTCTTCGTTCCAAAGGCCGTCAATCCGCCCTGAAATGTCTAGCGTCAGAGGATTTTGTTCCTCGCTCTCGCCGAGCGGCTCAAGACTGATGTTGACCTGTACCTCGCGGCGATAATCTGCAATCGCTACGCCGCGATCATCTTGAATCTCACGGTGAATCGCCGCACCCAACTCGGGAGCCACCTGACCAAGGCCTGACGCCTCATCGATATCACCCGTCGGATGGTTTTTATCGGCGAAATCACTGACGCTGATTTTTAAGGTCTTCACATCGGTCACCTAAATCCAAAACGGGATCGACATGGGCCATGGGGATACGACCACCCACGAGCCACCTTTGGCCGCTCCGCGCCTCAACTCATGCAAAAGCACCTTCGTTCGCCGTGGATCAAATGACGTCATGTCTGCCGCTGGTTCGAGGATGATCTTGGGTATGGGCTCCTGTTTTTTTGCGCACTTCTGGGATGGGCCGGGATCAAACTGGATGGTGGCACCTGCAACGCGCTTTAACCACCGCAGACGAACATAATGTCTGGTGGCCCGGCGCACCAAGCGCTCACAGGTCTCAGCCACCATATCAGCTGTCCAATTCACCTCAGTCTCACTTGCGTCAGCTTCATCTGGATCATCTGGATGATCCAGCTCCATCGTCACTGTCGAGGCGTCGTCTGATGCTGTAGTCGCAGCCAAAGCCTTATCGGCGCATCGCTGTTTTTCGGCGGCAATCCAGGCTTTCAATAATGGCACCCCAAAGTTGAGCAGATCCCGCCTGGTCAAAACTTGATTGGGATGAAGCCCACGACGGCTTCGCCACAGCCTGATCCCTTCAATCAGCATCTCTTGGTCTGTTAGACCGTAAAAATTTTCGTACAAAATCGACTTGAATGTCTCTAACTCGAGATCTTCGGGCAAAACTGTCAGTAAATCCAAGGCCATCTCCGGATCACGACCACGCCCAGTAAATGCGATATTGTAGGGCGGATTGAGCCGTCTGATTTCGTCGTATTCGTGCAGGCCTGCACACAAAGGCGTTGCCAACGGCGTCACATGCACATCCACTGCCTGCGCCAGCATCTCAAGCTTGCGGTGATCTCCACGACACCCGCCCGTAAAGTAACTATTCACCCGCGACTTCAGCGACGTGGCCTTGCCGACGTAGAGCACCCGACCTCTACGGTCGATGTATTTGTAAATGCCCGGTTGCGCGGGAAGACCCAAACGTCTTTCCCTTGGAATCAAGAACTCACGCTGGCCCGATGCTTTTGTTGCTTTTTGTTCACAAAATCTCTGCAGCGCCTCCAGCGTGTTGATGCCCTGGCTCTGCAGCTCAACGGCAAAAGCCTGCCAAAGATCCTTTGTCGCAGCCACATGGTGCGACGCTCTTTGACCTTCACCCAGGGGCAAACTAAACCAACCTGCCAAAGCTCGCAGACCATAATTTGGTAGCCGCGGGCGCAACAGTTTGGCAATTTTATGCGTACAAATCAGCGGCAACGGAAATCCGCAGCCAGCAAACTGCTGCCACAAACGATCAAGATAAACCGCCTCAAATCGCGAAAAGTGTGCCACTGCAAAAGCTTCAGGCCCAAACAACGCCGACACTGACGCCACCGCGGCGGATATTTCCCGAAACGCTTGTTCCTGGCTGACGCCTTGGTCGATCTCGCTTTGGTCTATGCCGATCAGTCTTAAAATCCGCCTTGGTACCGATTTCTCCTGACGGATCACCCAAGCACGGTCGTTGACCGCAACCTCCAGCAGTGAACTCGCCGCGGGGCTTGATCCCGTAGACTGACAATCTATGAATAAAATCTGTGCAGACTCGATCATCCGGGAAGTATAGCGCGCCGCACCCGCAAATCAATGCATTAAACCCCTCACTGCCCCGCTTAAATGGGGACACCCGACTGTCCCCATTTTCCGCCG
>JBILMN010000146.1:0-7109 GCA_044375465.1 Oligoflexales bacterium
ACTCTATGAATGCATTCGGTCCGTAGTCTACAGTCGCCTTCACCGAGCCTCTCACGGCGTCTGATTCTTCACAAATCCAATCCCCGCTGCACTGAACTTGGTATTTTTCTGAGATGATCACGTCTTTTGGTCTTGCATCGTCTTGCCCCAATTTGCAGGACGTCAGGTGTGCACCAAAAGCCAGGGCAAATAACCAGTTTTTGGAAATCGTTGTCACCATGATGGGGCCCTCTCATTGAAAATAATCTCCACCTTTTATTATGCCTTAAATGTGAACGTTGTGCAGAGCCTTGAGACTCTCTGTCATAAGGAGGGGGCGAGGTGGATTTTATCTAAGTGTCTATATTTATGGGTAACTTTGCAAACAGGCAAGATGTCGGTATAGCGTGCACGAGCGAAAGTAGCGGTTCGCTGCAGGAAAGCGTAAAAATCAATGGCAATAAAATGACGTGGAAAACCCATGTCTTCGATGAGGCATTACGTGAGCGAACCTTAGCCTAGATGATACATATTCATGGCGCGAAGGGTTTCATCCAGAGTTTTTTGTGCCTCTTCGCGTGCTTTGGCAATGCCGCGGGCGAGCACTGACGTCACGATGGCAGGGTCTTCGGCGAATTGCCTGCGGCGCTCGCGGATCGGTGCAAGGTAGGTGTTGAGTGCTTCGGTGAGCATCGCTTTGAGCTTGCCGCCACCGCCGTCGCCAATATCTGCAGCGACTTTCTCGGGGGTCGTGTTGGCGCACAATGCGATCAACCTAAGGAGGTTTGCCACCTCGGGTCGACCAACGGGGTCATAGGTGATGTGTCGATCGGCATCGGTTTTGGCCGATTTGATGAGCTTTGCGGTTTCGTCTGCTGTGGCCTTTAACATGATGGCATTGCCGCGGCTTTTGCTCATCTTCTGTCCGCCGTCTAGTCCCATCACGAGAGGGATATCACTCAAAAGTGGTTGCGGTATGGGAAATACGGGTTTATCTGGCGAAAAACGCTCATTGAAGCGTCGGGCGATTTTTCGGGTTAACTCCAAATGGGGCAATTGATCTTTGCCCACAGGTACCAGGTTGCCTTTGCAAAAAAGAATATCCGCAGCTTGATGGACGGGGTAGGTGTACATTGAGGCATTGACATTGCGCAAGCCTGCGGCCTTGATCTCTTCTTTCACGGTTGGATTGCGGTCTAACTCTGGCAGTGAGACGAGGGTCAAAAATGGCAAAACCAACTGGTTCAGTTCAGGTACATGGCTATGGCTAAAAATAAATGTGCGACCACAGTCAGGATCAAGTCCTGCGGCCAGGTAGTCGAGGGTGATCTCACGAACGTTTTGCGTGATGGCATCAGCGGTGTCTCGATCTGTAAGAACCTGGTAGTCGGCAATCACGATAAAGCTTGTGACGCCAAGATTTTGGATCCTGACGCGGTTTAACAGGGAGCCAAATAAGTGGCCAATATGCAATGCGCCTGTGGGTCGATCGCCGGTGAGAACGCGGTACTTGGCCGGATGGATCAAAAGATCCTGCTCGAGCTCCCGACTGCGCTTGACCGCGGCTTCAAAGGTGGCATTGTCGATGATGGTGTCATCAGCTTGGGGTGATGGCTGGGTGGTCATGGCGTCAGTTCCAGTGTTGCATATCTGCTTGATTACATGCCTCAAGAGCCGAGGTCGTCGAGCCTCAAACTCGTTGACGCAGAAGGGCTATTATGACCCAATCCCTCGACTGGCGCAACCTGTAGCATTCTGGGCTCTCTACAGAATTTCAAATGGCCTGCCATCCAAGCTTTTCATGGCCTGACATTTAAATAGACAGCTTCCTTTATTGAGTCGCCTGGCAGGAAACACCGTCATCCAACGGAGCCTTTAAAGTTTCAAGTCCTCCGGGTCGCAGGGGTCAAGGGCAAATCCTTCGACCTCCTCGCCGGTTGAGTTTTTGAGACTGCTGTCGCCGTTTGCGTCCACGCTGAGTGTGAATATTTGCAGAACCTCACTGGATGTGTCTTTAATGACGATTTGTGCTGATCCACTCGAGATAGAGCAGGTGTTATCGGAGAAATTCAACTTAAGGTTGTTGTAAATAGTCGTGATGGTGCTGTCGGAGTCCTTGTTGACGATCACTTCACCGCTTGCGAATGTTTTGCTAACTACAGCGTGGGTATTTGTATTTCGCTCAACATCCACCACGAGCGGTGACGCTGCAGGTGTATTTATTATTAACTCCGTAGCAAACGTTTCGCCATTTTTGTTGGTCATGGATAGAGATTGCTTCACGTCTCTTATAGCAACCGATTTGCTTCTAATGTAAGTGGGAGTGGATTCATTAGAGCTGTTTGCGATCCAGGTGACGGAACGATTCCCTGATGATGTAAAGCTTTTGCTGGCGGTTCTTTTAACGCGGGGCCCATCGTACGTGATCATATCAATGCGTTTTCGTTCGAATGCAATGTTGAGTTTTAGATTCGGGATGTCTTTGAAATTGACATTGGCTCCGGATCCATTGCTGTTGCAAGCGACAGGCGTGCCGTCGACGCGAGACCATGTGCGGGTTGCGTTGCTGGTTCCGGTTCTTGAGGCCGAGATCGTGACGCGGCCACCGGCGTGACTTTTTGTTCGTGACCGATCGATGTTTGCGGATACGGACACTATCGCCGCTCTCCCATCCGAGGACTGTGCACATGATTTATCAACGGTACTGTTGTCATTGTCACTATCTGTAAGCAAGAAGTTGAGGCTTGATGCTGAACTTGCTTGGTCGACGGACGCAGCTACAGCGTCACCGTGTGAGGCGTTTATAAAGCTGCTTGTCAGCTGTGGATCCTGAATCAGCGCAACGACATCCACCGAAGGCGGTTTCGGGTTTTTAGTTGATGGATTTCCCGCTTCCACGCCACAACTATTCAAGACGATTAAGATTTTTGAGGCGAGGACAATTCCAAGCAAGCTGCGGACAAACGGTGCTTTCAGATGGCGATTCATTTTTTTACTCTCCTGCTGATGGGGAAAAGCTGGAAATTAATTTGTAGAATTTCGTCTGGCTTTGTCTCTTCTTTGGCCAGCTCTAGGAACTTTTTTCGCATAGCAAATAGATCATGTTGAATTTGTTCTCTCAGACGCTGTGACACGCCGATCGTAATCGTGGCGATATCACGCTCTTGAGCATCGATTTGGTCCATCGCAGATACTGCCAAGTTGATCATCTGTCGGTGATAGCTGAGGATAGCCAGCCGTTCAACCTGATCTCCCGTCGAAATAGACACTTCAGCCGGATACAGACGACCCTTTGCCTCATCGAAGACAAGATAACCAAGATCTCGCAGTAATTTTAGGCTTTGCTTAACATGCGGTAGCGGAATGCCCGGCCTTAAATTTTCACAGATCCATTGCGCATTGTCGGAAGCGTCGTCGAGCCTAAGTAATTCGATGATCGCTGCATGATACCAGTTTTCAAAAAAATTTAGACGCCTTTCGTCAATTTTTGATGGTAGGGAGGATCTCGCCAGTTTGACGCGTTCCTGGAAGGCATCTTCTCTCTCGGCGGTCGATTTTGCGTGCTCTTGTTTGATTAGAGCTAATAGGTATCGTTTTTGGGATTCGGTTAAACCAAGGGCAGTAGAAATTCGAAGTCCTGTTTTATTGCTAAGATTGCGGTGTCCAGCTATGACTGCGTGGGCATTGGTCGAAGAAAGACCGAGACTCACTGAAAAATGTGCGTAGGAGTATTCCGGTGTTTGCGATTTAATCGCCTGATATACAGCCTCGAGATAGCTTCGGTAATCCTCGTGGCTTGTGATTTTGCAAAGGGAGGCGATCTCTCGCAGTTTGGTTAGTGACGGCACCATTTCCCCTCCGACATTTCAAGGGGTCATCGGCAAAAAGGCCATCTTTCTTTAGTGTTTTTTGAATATTCACAAAAGCATTACTAATGCCCCTCGCTATATTCAAAAAAAATGAATATAATATTAACTTTGAAGTTAAAATAACGAATCTGTTTGTGTTTTTTTGTTTTTTAAGATATTCAAAAAAAAATCCGATATAATATCCATAGGCGCGGGTATCCAGCCTAAAGTCAGGCGCATTCAGTAATAGTGCTGAACTGCCCCGGTGGATCAAAATATGTTATCAGGAGGCTTGCGATGAAGATGAAATTTAGCAGCATTTGGGACAGCGCTGGACAAAAACGATCAACTAGTTTGTCTGCCATGGTACTGTCGTCAGTTGCTGTCGCGGCTGCTGTCGGACTGCAGGCATGTGGTTCAAAGTCCGACTCTGGCGGTAACAATTCTAATACTATTAGCGCAATTGCGTTAGTCTCCGATGCACAGCTTACATCTGGTGTTGTGAACGCCGCGCACGGTGATGCAGTTGCAGCAGCAGCTGATCAGAGCGTCTCCGGAGCAATGCTAAACTTCAATCTCGCGGATAGTGACGATGATGGTAGCATTATCAATCGATCATGCTCCGTATCAGCTGACGGCAAATCTGCGATTGTTTCCGTATCGGCCAATGTAAGTCGTTCCCGAACAAAAGTTGCTGGCGGCGGACGAGTTACGGTTTCGTCGACAAGAACCGGTAAAAGTGCCACGACCAGAACTTGGTCCCGAGCTGACGGTACTCCGGTGGCTTGCAACCAAGCCGGTACTGGTGCAAGTGTAGATTTCCTCAATGCTGATGGTGTTCGACTTGATGTTTCATTTGAACGTAGCAGAAGTGATAGCACGAGCTATGCAGGCCCGAGAGTCACGAGGACCTCATCTAAAAGCTTTACCTCATCCGGTGAAAGGAGCGTAACATGGAGTGCAACAGGCGCCTCCCAATCGGGGGCATCTTATTTCCGAAACAAATCGGTGGTTATTAAAGACGTGAATCAATTACTGACAATGACAAACAAGAATGGGGATACCATCTCGACTTCTTTGAATATTAATACGGCTGAGGGGCAGCCCCTTGTCGTGCAAGTCGAGCGTAATATGACATCTAATGCCGTGGTCTCTAAGACGTTTATTAGTGGTGAAGTTGTCACCAAAAAGGACTCTGATAGCACCATGACAACAACATACAGCAATCTTAAGCTCAATTTTTCGGATCATTCATGCGCGATCTCCAGTGGCTCTGCAGTGATTGTTATCAAGGACGCTGCTGGGGCTGTGCTTAAGACTCTGACCTTGGGAGTTGATTCAAACGGTGACTCCAGTCTTAAAGACGAGGTCGGGGAAGACGTCGAGGGCTTTGCATTGGATCCGTGTGACTCTGAGGACGTGAAACTGTAATCCATGAGTACTAAAATAGTGATGCGTTATTAAGCATGCGAATCAAATTTCAGTGAGGCGAGGGGGAACAATTAGATTGTCCCCTCGTCTCGCTGTGCAGCTTCTGGTTCCTTGGTGTGTTATGGATCTAGTTGTGTTCTCAGCCATGTTGAACAACATCATGGTCATTTTTTGATGTTTTTATCCGCTTGGATCATGGCGTCGTCGCCAGCGTTTTCACAGTAAAGTCCGGCGCAGTGCTAGCCTTGACCGTACACTTGCTGCTCGCAAATGGACGGCATTGATCTGTGAGGTGGGCGTTAGCCGCGGACCTTGAGCGTGCTCAGTCCTCCATCCACTGCAATCACTTGACCGGTGACCCAGCTTGATGAGTCGGATAACAGCCACAGCATCGCCTCAACGACGTCTTCTGGACGCCCGAGTCGACCGATGGGATGCATGGATTCAGAGGCTTTGCGAGAGGCCTCATTTGCGAAGAGGCGCGACGTCAGGGGTGTCTCGGTGAGTCCCGGCGCAATGCAGTTGACGCGGATTTTGTTGCGGCTATAGGACGCCGCGGCAGACAAGGTCAGTCCCATGACGGCCCCTTTGGCGGCAGCGATAGCTTCGTGATTTTGCAGGCCAATCTGTGCCGCAGCCGAAGCCACCAGAACCACGGATCCTCCCTGGTTCATCATGGCTTTGGCGGCGGCTCTGGTTAATCCAAAGGCACTGGTTGCGTTGGCGGCCATGGTTGCCTCAAACTCCTTTTGCGTCGTCGCGTGTGCTGATTTTAAAATCAGAGATCCTGTGCAACAGACGGCTCCACTGATGGGCGCGATCGCACTCGCCTCCTGGATGGCACGCTCATAGCTGTCAAAGTCGGCGCCATCAATCACGGCGCCAGGTGCATTGAGCTCCGATTTTAGGCCGAGTAGCTTGTCCTCGTCTCGAGCTGCTAAAAATACCTTTGCTCCCGCAGATGTTAGACGTTTTGCCAACATGGATCCTATGCCGCCCGTGGCTCCTGCAATAAAGAAATGTTTGTTGGTAAATGTCTCGTTGGTCATGGGTTAGGCACCTTTCTCGCTTAAAAGCTGCTCAATGCGGTTGATGAGCTCTTGGTTGGTTGGTTCCGTGGCTGACTTGAATCTCGCCGTCAGTTGACCCTTACGATTGATCAGAAATTTCTCGAAATTCCAGTCAATCTCACGTTTAAATTCCACGCCCGATGTTTCGGTCAGGTATTGAAACAGTGGGATTTTGCCGGGTCCCTTGACCGGGGCTTTGGCAAACAGCGGAAAGTCCACTTTGTAGTTGAGTTCGCAGAAGTTTTTGATCTCCTGATTTGACTTCGGCTCCTGGGCGCCAAAATCATTGCTTGGGAATCCCAGCACCACCAGTCCTTTGGCTTTGTACTTGGAGTAAACCTCCTGAAGCCCTTTGAATTGCGGCGTAAAGCCGCATCCGGAGGCGGTGTTGACGATCAGCAATACTTTGCCATGATAGACATTCAGACTCTGCGTCTGACCTTTGATCGTCTTGGCATCAAAGGCATATACCGACTTGTCTGATGCAAACGTTTGATTTGCGGCGAAGAATCCCAGTAGCACAGCTAAAATAAAAAAACCTTTCATACGCGTCCTCCGGTCTTCATGGTAAGCTTTTCGCTGAGTGAATGTCTAAATAAATCTAAATATGGCTAAATAAAGCGAAACAAAGCTAAACGAGATGGTTCGACAGGGCGTTGTACAGATTCATCCAAAAAACAAAGGCGGTCTTGTTTGATTAAAACCTTGTTTCAAAGCCTCAAAGGCACGGATTGGGATATGCTCACCGACTTTGTCTCACCGGTTTTCTTTGAGGTGGTGC
>JBILMN010000147.1:0-7017 GCA_044375465.1 Oligoflexales bacterium
GCGCCAGCACGCATCCAGTCATCGTTCTCTGTGGCATTGGCAACAATGGTGGTGACGGACTCGTTGCTGCCAGGGTTTTGCACGATCAAGGAGTTCATGTTGTTGTGGTTGTGGTGGCGGAGTCCGAGAAGCCGCCAACCGCATTATTCACAAGGCAATGGTCCACATTGAGCGCCATGGGTGTCACCACGACCAATTGGAGCCCAGGAGCCATTACCGCACTGGGGCTTCGTCGTCCGATCATCATTGACGCCGTATCGGGCCTCGGGTTTAAGCCTCCGTGTGAAGGTACGCTGCTGCAAGCTTTAACAGAAGCATCTGCGGTGACAGATGCCACGGTGATTGCTGTCGATATTCCTTCAGGAATGTCGCCCGATGATGGCAACATCCCCAAAGCACCGTTGATGGCGCATGAAACAGTGACCTTTGGTGCATCACGCCCCATTCATCGCCTGATGCCGGCGGCAAGCTGCTGCGGACATGTCAACGTGGTGGATATCGGATTTCCCGGCGCCGCCGTCAAGGATGCCGTGGCTCAAGCGATTTCGCATTGGCGGGAGGTTGATCCACAGGCCATCCTGCACCTGGATCCTTGGCAACAATTGCCACGTGATGCCCACAAATTTGATCGTGGACACGTGCTTGTCATCGGTGGTTCCAGCGGTAAAATCGGAGCGCCCGTGCTCGCTGCCATGGCAGCACTAAGAGCGGGCGCCGGATGGAGCAGCATCGCCATACCGCGCGGCGAGAGACCGGTGGACATGACCATTCCACCAGAACTCACCGTGGAATCATTTTTTGATGGTGAAACCCTTGATGTCGAGTCCCTTAAGAGATTTATCGCCGAGCGCCGCGTTCACACCATCGTGTGCGGCCCTGGATGGACCAAACAGCACTTGACCACTGAATCCCTCCATTGCCTGCAGTCATTTGCAGCCCAAGGGGGCTCTGTTATTTTAGATGCAGGGGCTCTTCATGGCATTATGGCATTATTGGTCAAGACAGGACCTTGCAAAGCTGGTCAGATCCTCTTGACCCCGCATCCTGGTGAATGGACTCGCATGCAGGACCTGGCAGCGCCAGCGCCTCTTTCACTGGAAGCTGCCAGCGCCGCGTCCCTTAATTTTCAGAAACTAGGAATGGCTTTAATTTACAAGAACGCGGCCCCCGTGATTGTCGGTCCCACGGGTTCACCCATTATCTGTATATCTGGAACCAAGACTCTTGCGCGAGCTGGATCTGGAGATTTGCTGGCGGGAATCATCGCGGCGCATTTGGCCATCGGTTGCGCTGCAGATTTTGCGGCGGCAAGAGGCTACACATTGCTGTCTCGCACAGCCTGGATCGCAGCTCAGGATGTTGGCGAGGACGCCGTTTTAGCCTCAGATATTATGGATCGTCTCGGAATTGGAGCTCGTTTATAATGCGCCAATCAATAGCACTTTAGCTCGCCCTTGATTTTAACAACGCGGGTTCCGCCGGTTCTGTGACAGCGGTTCACAGCCTTTTGGAATTCGAACGCCTCTTGTGAATTCACCGGCTCGCTACCACCCTCATTGCCGGCAACACTGCCACCAGTCCAAACACCACCGTTACTACAGGCTGAAACTGTCGTTATAACTGCCAGCAATACCGATGCGACAAGAATTTTCATAAGAACCCCCAAAAAAATATCAGGAACTCACTGTGCTTACGATTATATCACAAGTTACCCATCTTCAAAGGACCGTCAGCCCTCAATTTTCTCGACGATCAATTCCATGAGCTCATGGGGCTTACCCTGAAAATCGCGCATCCGGTAGGTGTCGTCAAACCATTCACGAATGGAATCCTTTTCACCTTTTTTTGCGATTTTAACCAAGTCATCGTAGGTCTTGGTCAATTCGACCATCCGCTCCATGACACCCGTGGCGGCCGGGTTATTGGGGGTATAGATCTCGCGGATATAGCGAAAAATAAAATAGACTGAGACCGGATCCAATTCTGACGCGGTCTTATAGATGGTGGCCGCCGTGGCCGTCCCATTTTCAATGGCATCAAGGGTCCACTGCGCGTTTCTCAGCTCACTCATGGTGACCTCTTCTGTGATCGGATTCAAATGACCATACAAACCGACTTGGCTTCATGACATCTTTAATTCTACCACAATTGCGGAACCCGCAAAAAACATTTACGATTTTCTTCTATCTTCGGATCGAATCGTCAAACATCCAAGTGAACCATTAGCCGGGAGGCTCTTCCTTATGTCAAAAAGAATGAATATACGCCGTGCTGCGGTGCTGGGATCAGGCGTCATGGGCGCGCAAATTGCCGCCCTGCTATCGACCGCCGGTATCCGAGTCCATCTTTTGGACCTGCCTTCTCAAGATCCACCAAAGGATCCAAAGGAAGCAAAAATCGTAGGCAAAAACATCCGCTCGACGCGGGCAATTCTTGCGATCGAGCAATTAAAATCTCTAAAACCATCTCCACTATTCACAGCAAACGCCATCTCCGGAATCATCCCTGGCAACTTTGATGACGACATGTCCGTGCTACGCTCATGTGACTGGGTCCTCGAGGCCGTCGTAGAACGACTGGACGTCAAACAACAATTGTTTAACCGCGTGATGGAGTACGCAAAACCAGGCATCCCCATCACTTCAAACACATCGGGCATCAATCTCGAAGACATCGCAAAGAATATGCCCGAACAATTTGTGACCAATTTTTTTGGCACACATTTCTTCAATCCTCCTCGCTATATGAAACTGCTTGAAATCATCCCTCATGGTCTCACTAGACGAGAACTTCTCGGTGACTTTAGCGATTGGGCTGAAGAGACCTTAGGCAAGGGGATTGTCCATGCCTTTGACACGGTCAATTTTATTGCCAACCGGATTGGCGTTTTTGTCAATCAAGCCACATTGCAGGCGATGCAGGATTTAAGCCTGAACATAGAAACCGTCGACGCCTTGACGGGAAAAATCATGGGCCGACCATCCTCTGCGACATTTCGAACTATGGATGTGGTCGGCCTTGACACATTTGCTCATGTGGCAAAGAACACGTTTGAGCGTGCCCCGAAGGATCCGTACCGGGAATGGTTCAAGATGCCTGCTTGGATGGATACGTTAATTTCTTCCGGAAAACTCGGACAAAAAACTGGCAATATTGGTTGCTACAAAAAAGACAAAGACGCCAGCGGCAAGACATTAATCCTGGCCTATAGACCGGCGTCGGGTCAATATGACCCGCAATCGATCCCGGACATTGCCTGGATGGCGGCCGCACTAAAAGAGCAAGATCTCATCAAGCGCCTCAACTTGATCCTGGAGCAAAAAGACCCTTACGCAGAATTTGTCTGGCGTGTGCTTCGCGATACCTTTAGCTATGCGGCACTCTTGATGGAGGATATTGCAGGGGGAATTCCCAAGCCCATTGATGAGGGTATCAAATGGGGTTTTAACTGGGAGATGGGACCGTTTGAGCTGTGGCAGGGACTTGGTTACGATAAAATCCTTAATCGTATGATCAGCGACAAAACCAAGCTTCCCCAATGGTGCAAACCAAACCTCAAATTTTACGATGTCACCCCGGGCTCGTCCGACTGGGCTACCAGGGGCCCGAGTGATCAGTTCTACTCTATCAAAGCCAATCGCCCAAAAATACCGGTTAAAAATCATGATTTTAGACTGCCAAAGTTTCAGTCACCCGACGACAAGCGCATTGTCTCAACGATCAAAAACGCATCATTGTTGGATCTCGGAGACGGCGCAGCTTGTCTGACGTTTCATAGCCGCATGAATGCCCTCGATAGTTCAATGGTCGAGTTCATGATGGCCGCAACAGCAAAGGTCTCAGAATCATTCGACGCGTTGGTGATCGGCAATGATGGCGAAGCTTTTTCCGCCGGCGCCAATCTCAAAGAGGTGATTGAAGTCATCGGCAAGAAAGATTGGAATGGCCTTGACCGTTTCATCCGCGCGTTTCAAGGCGCCACTCAGATGCTGAAATTTGCGCCCTACCCTGTGGTCGCTGCAACCCATGGACTTGTGCTGGGTGGTGGCTGCGAGGTCGCTCTCCACTGTTCTCACAGGGTTGCATCGGCAGAGACCTACGCTGGTCTCGTTGAAATGGGGGTGGGACTCTTGCCCGCCGGTGGTGGCACCAAAGAGTTGGCGCTGCGTTGCTATGATCTGATGAACCTGGCTGAACGCCCTGACCCCATGCCTTTTTTGCAGAGAGCATTTCTTTTGATCGGTATGGCGCGAACGTCAGGGTCGGCCCATGAAGCCGTGGAGATGGGGCTATTTCCATCAACAACCACCATCTCACTTTCCAGGGATCATGCCGTTGCGCGAGCCAAGGCCCAGGCTCTGCACATGAGCCGCTGCGGATACGTCCCACCAACGCCCAGAAATGATATCAAAGTGCTCGGCGACCCTGGAGTCCAGACGTTCCGCATGATGCTCTACAATATGCAAGAGCAACGGCAGGTTTCGGCCCATGACGTGTTCATCGCTGAGCGGGTTGCGCGCGTGCTGTGCGGAGGCGAAATCGACGGCGGTCAAACCGTGAGTGAACAAAACTTGCTTGATCTTGAACGCGAAGCATTCATCGAACTCTGCAAAACCGAAAAAACCTTGGCCCGTATTGAGCACATGCTCAAAAACGGCTCCCCGCTTAGAAATTAAGAGGAGCATCAAACATGTCGACAAAAACAGCCTATATTGTATCCCCCTATCGCAGCGCCGTAGCGAAAGCTTTTCGTGGTGGCTTCAGGGCAAAACGCCCCGACGATCTCTGTGCAGATGTGATCAAAGGCTTGCTTGATCGCACACCCTCCATGGATCCCAATCTGATTGAGGACGTGATCCTTGGTTGTGCCATGCCAGAGGCTGAGCAGGGTATGAATATCGCACGGTTTACAGTACTGCTTGCAGGACTTCCCGACACGGTACCAGGCGTCACGGTCAACCGATTCTGCTCTTCTGGACTGCAAACAATCGCAATGGCCGCGGATCGTATCATGGCAGGACAGGCTGATTGCATTCTCGCCGGCGGCACAGAAAGCATGTCACTCATACCCATGATGGGACATAAAGTTGTGGGAAGCCGCACCATGAATGATCTGCACCCGGCTGCCTATCTTGGCATGGGAATGACCGCAGAAAACGTCGCTGTGGATTACAAAGTCTCTCGTGCGGATCAAGATCAATTCTCCTTGGAAAGCCATCAAAAAGCCGTCAAAGCCATATCATCCGGTCTCTTCAAGGACGAAATCATTCCCGTCAAAGTCCAGTCACGAATACCGGGAGACGGTGGCCGCGTGGACATCAAAGAATCTATCGTCGACACAGACGAGGGACCACGCGCAGAAACGACCATGGATGCCCTCGGCAAATTAAAACCTGCATTTCTTCAGTCCTCTGGGGCCACCGTCACGGCGGGAAATAGCTCCCAGATGAGTGACGGTGCTGCAATGTGTCTTGTGGTGAGCGAAGCTTTTGTCAAAGCCCATCATTTAAAGCCCGTCGCCCGCTTTGCTGGATTTTCTGTCGCAGGCGTACCACCGCGAGTCATGGGGATCGGCCCCATTGCGGCAATTCCCAAGGCGTGCAAGCTTGCGGGCATTACCCCTCATCAAATCGACCGCATTGAACTCAACGAAGCTTTCGCCGCCCAAGCACTGGCAGTGATCCGCACCGTGGGACTTGATCCTGCGAAGACAAACCCCACGGGTGGAGCCATCGCCCTCGGGCATCCATTGGGAGCCACGGGCGCAAAACTCACGGCCACGCTCCTCCATGGCATGAAACGCGACCATCAAAAATGGGGTCTGGTATCCATGTGCATTGGAACAGGGATGGGTGCTGCTGGCCTTTTTGAAATGCTGTGATTTTCCAGGTCGGTCCCTCATTGGGCATGCCTGAGATCCCGACACGAACACATCAATTCTTCACCACGCTTGAGCTTACACTAGAAAGACCACGGTCAGGTATATGCATATTATTTTACCCTCTGCGGTACTCATTTTTTTTATCATCGGATTTGTCAGTTATCCGCGATCACCTTGGGTGACTCTGATGTGGACTGCACTAACCCTAATTATTTGCGCTGCTGCGATCGCATTACCAATTTTTTTGGTCAAAAGACCCTACGGCGACGGACAGGTCATCATGGTATTGGTGATGTCTACCCCTTACGTTGTCATCACTGCCTTATTATTTGCGTTTTTCGGCAGATTTGCGAGGTCACAGCTGGGGCTTTTGCGATGGTTAGCCATTATTACAGTGGCAATCCCACTCATCTTCTTTGGTTGGACGATGTCTCCGCTCTATTCAAAAATACAGAAATCGGCGGTCGAAAATCTGAGTGAAAAATTCGGCGGCGACGATCTATCGGCAGGCCTGAAACAATGTAAGAAGCGATTCAATCTGGATATGAATTATCAACATCTCTGCATTGAAAGCCTCGCAAACAGATGGCTCGATCCCTCAAGTCCAAAATGCATGGAACGCATCACTCGCATCCGTGATGTCATGTCTCAAAATTTAAAGGATACTCAATACGCAAATACACAATTCCTACATAGCCCAAACGAAGACAGATGCCTACAGCGTTGGCTCAAAGCAAACTCCGCTGGCGCGCGCCCTTAACTGGCCCGACCTCGTGTTGCTAAAAATGTCCGTCACCGACCCGTTGGCAGCAGGGGCTGCCCAAAATAAGACCAGACCTTCGCAAAACACGGCATCACGGGGAAGGCGGGACTCGGTGTGTGGATGCATCTGGCGGGTGCTTAAGCTGAAAATACTGATGACAGATAACAGCCGATTTACGGCCCGTTATTTGGACTGCGCGGCTGTTTTTTCAGCTTTAGCTTTTGCTTGGGCCTGGCGCCTCTTTAACACCGTCTCGATGTGGACATTATGCCAGAGCATATAAAGCCACAGATGACTGAGAAGGCGGTCAGGGCGCTTGGTCGTGCACCATGTTTTGCGAATGAGACGATTGATGTTGGCGCGGTGCATGGCT
>JBILMN010000148.1:0-6972 GCA_044375465.1 Oligoflexales bacterium
GTCAAGCTCGTCAGCGGTGATGGTACTGCACTTTTAAGTGTGGGAGAGTAGCACAACGCAGCCTATTTATTCGGAAAGCCCCAGAGAAGAAATTCTCTGGGGCTTTTTGTTTTGTTTTGTTTTTTGGTGTTGACTCTCATCGATACATTGATCGTCGATCATGGTGAGGATCAAAGGTTTGGTTGTCACGATTATGGCGATGGAATCTCAATTCGTTCGGCAAAGACGGAATCTCGATAACTCTTTGCTAGATGGCGCATCAGAACCAGTTCAACTTTAACTGGAAAATTCGACTCTTCAATTTCCTCGCCGACTCGTGACCTAACCTTAAATTTTTCTCAGCTCATCAATCACAATGCTCAAAGACTCAGGCGGCGTGTGCGGCAAAAGTCCATGACCCACATTGAAAATGTGGGCGCGTGCGGCTGCCTTAGCCTCTTCTTTCATGGCTTTGACCATGGCACGAAGTTCGGCCTCGGGAGCTAGAAGCGCCTGGGGGTCGAGATTGCCCTGCAGTGTCACATTAAGACCAGTTTCTTTGAGGATTTTGCCGGCGCGGGAGAGTCTTGTGCGCCAGTCCACGCTGATCACATCCGCAGCGCAGCCAGCGAGTTCATACATACGGTCGCTTCCCTGGCCAGGGAAGTAAATGACTGGAACTCCGGTGAGGCGTTTAACCTCAGACAAGATTTTATTGGTGGCTGGGAAAATTGCTTCGCGGTAAACGCTCGGACTGACTTGGCCGGCCCAAGTATCAAACAACATAACGGTATCGGCACCAGCTTTGACCTGCATGCACAGGTAGTCCACAGTCACTTCGGATAGTTTATCGAGCAGGGCTTTGATGACGGATGGTTCACCGAATATAAGTTTTTTGACTTCTGTGAATTCTTTGGACCCCTGGCCCTCGATCATATAACTGGCAACTGTAAATGGCGCGCCCGCAAAACCAATCATGGTTTGTGTGGGTGTAAGTTTCGTTTTGGTCAGGGCAATGGCATCTCCAACGAAGCCCAGATCCCTGTTTGCATCAGCGCGTTTGAGTGCTTTAACGTCTGACATCGTGCGGATAGGGGCGTTGAGTCTTGGCCCATGGCCCTTATCAAAAGTGAGTTCTTGGCCCATCGCCATGGCCGGAATCAGGATGTCCGAGAAAATAATTGAGGCATCCAAGTCATAGCGGCGAAGTGGCTGCCAAGTAACCTCTGCGGCGAGATCAGGACGTTTACATAGAGTCACGAAGTCAACATCTGCACGGACGGCGCGGTATTCTGGCAGGTAGCGTCCAGCCTGACGCATAAACCATACGGGCCAACGGTCTGGCTTCTGGCCCATGGCGGCCTGAATCATCGGCTTGTTTGATGTCGCAGGGTTCATTTCCGGTCTCCTACCTTCGAGGGAAGGGCAAAAAATACCAGCCTGGCGTGATAAAAACAACGGGACAAAGTTAAGGTTGGGTGGCTTTAAAATCCTCGATTGGTCGGTTACCACCATGGCTAACATGGTCAATATGGCTGAGAATTCGGGTTGTTTTAGGGTCGGTTTTGGTCTTGTGGATCAAGGATCAATACAAGTGGATGCCGGCAATTCTTGCCCCTCGGGAACAGGGTCCACACCTGTCAAAATATTTGTAGCGAAGCGTTGCGACAGGAGGCGATTTATGTCTGGCCTTAAATCGACATTGATACATGAGCTAAGGCATCGGCTGCAAACCTTGGAAGCCGATTTGCGTGAAGCGTCGCAAGCTGGTCGTATCACGGAGCATGATTTTCAAACCAGAATGCAGCGAATGGTGCGTGCTGATCAGCACGCGGAAAAACTTCTGAGTGTGACGTCGGCGCAGACTCTCCAAACGGAAATTCCCAGTCAGGTTGACTTGCCAGTGATGAGTGATGCTTCACGTCTGGAACAGAAGATTGTGAGTCGATTTGTCAAAGAGACAAAGGCCTACACTAAAGAGCTGGCAGCAAAAGTCGGTCGGGCAACGGACTGGACAATCGATGCTGCTCATGGTGTGTCAGGTTGGTTTAGTGCCATGTGGCGCCTGTCTTGGATCAAGTCCCAGTTGCGTCGCGTGGATCAGGATATCGAAGCGGTGCGGAGAGCTCGCAGTGTGATTGAAGATTTTGTAGCGAAGTCAGATATCTCAGGTCGTGATCCTAACCCGCGAAAAAGTCAGAAGGATCTATTGGCGGCATTTCAGGAATTTGAGGCTGCTACCGGACGTGTGACATCAATGCGCGCCCGCCTTCGCGGTGAGGTGGCAAGAAATCATGATATGCGGCAATGGCTTGAAGGTTACGCCAAGCTCCGTCGCCAAAAAGCTGAGGGAGAGTTGCCACCTGAACCCGAGGTGTTAAGTGAGGCATTTAAGAGCGTGTCAGAGCGATTGACCGGAAGCGCTAAGGTCGCCCATGAAAGGCTTGTGATTGCAAGGCAGCTCATCACAGCGCTGGAAGACCCAAGTGAAGCCAAGCCACGCGAAACAATCAGGCCTGAACTTCGTGTCGCCGCTGATCATAACCCAATACCCACATCGGCTCCAAAAGGTGGCGGCAGGGCCAAGAGGCGACAGGCGGAGCGATCGACAGCCGCGAGCAAAGGAGTGCCCCTATGAGTGTCGCGTCGCGTTGGGATGCGCAATTGATTCAAATTGAAAGAGCATTGGTCGAACTGACCAAAGAGGCAGCCAACATTCCCGATCCAGTGACATCCAACAGCACGATCCATGACCGGGATGAGATCGATAAAGCACTAGCCAAAATGGCTGTGGATTCCAACAAGGTTGTGTCTGGAGCCAAAAAAGCGCAATTGCAGTCGCGGGCCAACAGTGCTGTTGCATGGTGGTCCAAACAGCTCACGGCCAAAATCAAGACGCTCGCCACAGAGTATGTCGCTTTACAAAATCGTAAGATGTGGCTGCGCCTTTTACAGGCTCGGTTTGCCGGTAGCTCAAAGGCAGAGTCACTTGATCTTCAGGCCAAGCATCTGGTGGATTTGGCCATTCGGCGCAAGCAACTGGATGAGTTGGAGAAGGGGTTGCGACAGGAGCTGGAAGCAGTGGCTCGTGAACGCGAGTTGTTAAAAAATGAGCATGAGGCTATCGGCGTTGCAGATCAAAACTGGGATGCCAGTGGAAGTTTTCAATCACGACTGGGAACCACGCTTGAGCATTCCAGGGAAAATCCTTGTGCCCGCGCGTTTGCTGACGGGCTGAGCTTACTATCCGTGCCGACAGTTCATCCCGGGGAGGATGCCTCACTACGGAAGATGAACGGCGATCTCACGAAAAAATCACTCATTTTGGCAGAGCAGTGCCGCGAGCTGGCCTGTGCTTTGGCGCTCGGCCCAGACCGTGCTGATAAATTGAGCAAAATGCACTTCAAAAACACAATCGACCAGGTTTCAGCTCTTAATGATCAAGTTGTGCGTCGCTTTGCAGCACTTCGTAGTCGGCCATTTCCAAGATCTAGGCCCAAAATAGTGCAAATTCATCAAAAAACCGATAAAACAGTCTCTCATCCGTAAAGTATTTCCCGGAGGATTGACTATGACGACGGCGACAGGCGCAATGAGCGCAAAATCGGTGCCACTAACTCGTCTCACCGATGACGAGCAGATGTTTGTGAAAGAGGTTGAAAAATTCGCGCTTACAGCAGTGAAGCCGAAAGTTCATGAAATGGACGAATCGGAGACAATGGCCAAGTCTGTTGTCGACGGATTATTTGAGATGGGGCTGATGGGTATTGAAGTTCCGGAGGAATTTGGCGGAGCGGGTGGGACGTTCTTTATGTCGATTCTTGCCATAGAAGCATTGGCAAAGATAGATCCATCGGTTTCCGTACTTTGTGACGTGCAGAACACTTTGGTGAATAATATTTTCCTGCGTTGGGGTACCCCTGAGCAAAAGAAAAAATATCTATCGCGTCTCACCTCAAAAGAAGTTGGCTCTTATTGCTTAACGGAACCGAACAGCGGTTCCGATGCATTTGCGATGAAGGCCCGTGCCTTCGATGAAGGATCTCATTGGCGTCTTCAAGGCAAAAAAATCTTTATTACGAATGCTAAGGAAGCCAATATTTTTGTGGTATTTGCGAACGTCAATCCCGATCTCGGTTACAAAGGTATCACAGCTTTTATTTGTGAACGTGGTATGCCAGGTTTTTCGGTTGGTAAGAAAGAGGTCAAGCTCGGGATTCGTGCCTCCTCAACCTGCGAGGTGATTCTCGATAACGTCAAAATTCCGAAGGAAAACGTCGTTGGCGAGGTTGGCAAGGGCTACAAGATATCGATTGAAACCCTGAACGAGGGTCGTATCGGTATTGCAGCACAGATGCTTGGATTGGCGCAGGGTGCCCTGAATGGTGCCATGCAATACGCTCGTGAACGTCAGCAGTTCGGCAAAGAATTGCGCGAATATCAGGGCGTGCAGTTTGATTTAGCCGAACTTGCGACTCAGGTCGAGGCCGCCAAGCTTATGGTATATAATGCAGCGCGACTCAAAGACGCCGGGGAAAATTTCATCAAGGAAGCCGCTATGGCAAAACTTTATGCCGGCAATGTCGCCGAGGAAGTGGCTTCCAGAGCGCTTGAAATTTATGGTGGCTACGGATTTATCAAGGAATTTCCTGCTGAGAAGTTTTACCGAGATGCAAAGATTGGTAAACTTTACGAGGGAACATCGAATATGCAAAAAGCCACCATCTTCAAACTTATTGACGGTCAGATGAAGTGAGTTGAGCCCCACTTACCTAAGAGGTCTCTGATGAAAACCGCGACTAGATTCTTGATGATCTTGAACCTAGCAGCGGTTTTTGTTTGGTCGAAGCACGCTCGAGCGGTAGTTTCTCCACGCAGCTCAAGCGGTGAGCCGGCGCAAAGGATGCTGCCCGGAGATCTATCGCTGATATTATGTGAGCGAGATGCTGTGGTTGCAGATTTTCAAAAGCACGGTGTCCTTGATGCTCAGATTTCAGTGAAACGTTTGATTCCCAACAATCCCCAAGATCATATCAAACCGTCAGCTCTGCGAGAACGAGCCTTGAAGCACGCAATGATGACTGACAACGGCGGATTCGCCCATGGTCGATGTGTGGATGGATCCGCCTGGATGGTGTCCATGCCCGCCCGTGATCAGATCACCTTGGACGGCGGGGCTGTGCACATTCCGGCGAATGTGGCGGCTTCATGTATCAATGGTTCTCTTGATATTCGCTTTGTGGCAGAAAAACGCGGCCGCTCACTATTGGTGCCGCGGACTCCTGCTGCTAATGGTGATCTCGTCGCCAAATTACCCGGTATGAAGGGATTCTTGGGTGTCTCATGCACTCTCGCGCAGCGAGTCCAATCAGGCCCGCGGGAGTTGGCACTGGTTGCTGTCGGTGGTGTTGCATTGGGAGGCCTCACCAAAGATATGGAGAATGTCCGTACGGAGGATGATATCTTGCGCTGGATAAACCACCGTCGTGCTGAAGAGTCTTTGAAGTCTCTGTTATCGAGCCAGGATCTGGCAGCCGCTGCAAAATCCTTGATGGGACGATATGCGATCACTCACGATTTAAGCGCAATGGCTAAATTGTACCAGGGACTTCGGGGGCGCGGGATAGAGCCTCTTGGTGAGAATCGCGCCGTGGGTCGAAGCTTTGCCGAGATTGCCATGATGTTTTGGCAGTCGCCGTCGCATCGCGACTTATTATTAAATCCTCGTGGACGCTTTTACGGCGCGGCAAGTCAGGTGACTGACAACAGCGCCTTTCTGAGCCTGTTGGTTGGCGATCAAAGCAACGCGCCGGTTGCTAAACTCGGTCAGTAGTCTCTGCGCTTTAAATAAAGTATCTTTTCAACTTCCGCGACGATTTTTCCGTCGACATCCCGTATTTCGGTTCTGAAAATCGGCTCATATTTCTCGGCCTTGGAGGCTTCATGTTTAATGCGTTCAATTTCAGGCATAGGGATTTCAAATACTGCCCGTACAGTGCCTTTACCTGGGCGTTTGAAGCGAATGGTGGCACCCTTGTCCCAAATCACAAAATCACGACCCAAATGATGCAGTAGGATCCCCATATAAAATGGATCGCACATGGCGTAGAGCGATCCGCCAAAATGCACGCCCACAATATTGCGGTTGTAGAAGCGTTCTTTTAATTCCACTTCGATGCGCGTAAAATCACGATTTGCCGCCACGACTTTAATCCCTGATCCGACGAACGGTCCCCAGAAATTGATACCGTAGCGCATCAGCAACCCGGAATATTTTAGTTTTAAGCTCACGAAGAACCTCGACGATTTTCATAGGCTTGCAAACAGTTAACCATGAGCATGGCGATTGTCATGGGGCCAACACCTCCTGGAACGGGCGTAAATATGGACGCCAAAGTCTTTGCATCATCCGGTTGAACGTCGCCGGTGAGCTTGCCGTCATTGCCTTTGTGTATGCCGACGTCAATGACTACGGCATTGGGCTTAATCCAATCAGCCGTGACGAGGTGTCTGGAGCCTGCGGCCGCGATAAGAATATCGGCAGTCCGTGCGATTTCGGCAGGTCTTATGGTTTTGCTGTGCACACAGGTCACGGTGGCATTGGCATGTGTCAACAGCAGTTGTATTGGCAGACCCACCAATACCGACCGTCCAATGACGACCGCGTGCTTGCCAGCACAATCAACTCCCGCATGTCGTAATATTTCCATAACCCCTGCGGGAGTGCATGGCCTTAGAGAGGGAAGATTCCAAGTGAGTCGACCTTGATTGTAAAACGACAAGCCATCGACGTCCTTGGTCGGATCAATCTTCGCGATGACCTTGACGCGGTCAATGTGTGCAGGCATAGGCAGTTGTGGGAGGATGCCATCAATCTGATCGTCATCGTTCAGTGTCTTAATTAAAGTTAAAACATCGATCTCAGTCGCACTTGCGGGCAGTCTGAAAGTCCTTGATGTGATTCCGGTATCGACACAGGCTTTTTCTTTATGA
>JBILMN010000122.1:0-8711 GCA_044375465.1 Oligoflexales bacterium
CCTGCTCTTCGCGATCGACATCCGCCAGATAAAAATGTGCATGATGGTTAAATTGAGTCGCGTGCAAGGTGGACGTCACCTCTGTGGTGTTTGTGATTTTAATATATGGGTCTCGTCCCAGAGAACGCCGCAAGATCGGAGCCTCAAGTTTAACCAGGGAAAAAGAACCCATGGAATATGGCAGCGAAATTTCGCCAACTGATGGATTGAGTGATGTCAGCCGAGTGGGTACCAGAACATCGATCTTGCTCCAGGGATGGTCGGCTTCAATCGGGCGCGTCGGCTCTCCCGTTTTTGTGGTCGTAAGATTTGCCGTGAGTCGAAAGCGACTGCCGGCATTGAGCGCAAAATCGGGCTGGTTCTCGCTTTCGATATAAAGGCGCCGTTGTCCAAGACGCTCTGCGAAATCGCGTCGATCCTGTTCTGATCCGAGTATCACAGCAGGAACGTGAGCAGGCATGTCCCCAAAAATATCTCGTAATTCTGCTACGGTGAGTGTTTTTAGCAGATGATCATCCATGAAAACGACATCGGGAGAAAAATAGCGAAGCTCCTTAGCCAGGTTTGCACGCTGTAATCCAACTTTAATATCAAATCTTGCGCTTCCAAGTCGCGTGATCACGTTTTTACGGAGGTCGGATTTTGAGACCGCAACAAAAGCCCGGAACCGGGTACCTTGACCGCTTGACGGAAGTCGGCGAATCAGTGATGACGCCAATTCGCTTTGAGCCGCTGCGATACGCCATCTGCAAATCAATGCTTGGCTGAAACGAAACTGTAATTGGTCCTTGTGGATGCTTTCGACTGTGAGGCTCAGGTGTGGGACGCCAAAACTCGCCGCGATTTGGCCACTGATCTGCAAAGCGCTGCCAATGCGTTGATTACCGCGGCATTCGATGCGGATGTGGGTTTCGTTGATCCAGATAATCCTTGCAGGCGCCATCGCGATAGCAACTTGATTCATGCTGATCTCACAGAGTGGCGCCGAGAATTCCGACGGTTTCGCGCCCGTGGCAAATTGGACCCTATGCAGCCAAACTTCCGAGTCGAGTTTAAGAGGAATAATGTCCCTAAAATTTTCGGCAACGGCGACGCGGTATGCGTCCGGTGTGTGCTGCGTCGCGATCAGGATAAATCGCACCCCATTCATCTCTGGCATCATGGCCAGTTGATTGATCATCTGAATGCGTTCTGAATTACTTGGCTCCGGAGTGTCAATAAATATACAAGAAGCCCTCTGGCTCGCATTTTGTTGTAGCAATTCCTTCATGCCTGGCATCAACAGAGCGTCGAAGCCGTTTTTATTGAGCAATGCCACCCGCTCCTGATGAAGGGCTGTAGGGTTAGCTGTGATCCAAAATGTGCGTTTTCCTCTGGCGGTCATGCCTGATGGCCCTCCTTTCCGGCGCGGGCTGGGATGCGTAATCCGTGTGCACAGGGTGGGTCGGATCTCCTAAATATGACCTTGAGACCACGAATTTGGTGTTTTTCACAAGTTATTTGCATTGCTGCGGTGTGTTTAGCATTTTCGCCGCGGAAATATTCATGCTGGGAACTGCTCCGGGTCCCCGTTTATGCTAAACTTTAGACATTATCGCCATTTAGGGGAATCTTTTATGCTCGTGAGCCGCAAGTCACTATTTTCCAGTTTTTTTGCTTCGGTTGGTTTTGTCGTTTTGATGTCACAAATGATTGCGGTCGATGCGTTTGCGCTGGACTGCAAGCAGGTACGTTTGCTGACACAGTATTATTTTAAAATGCATTTTACCTATACGGAATACACCGACGAACTGAGCAAGAGATCATTGGACCTGTTTTTGCGCGCCTGGGACCCTGGAAAGCTGTATTTTTTGCAGAGTGATGTCGACCGTTTTGAGAAGGACTACGCAACGCAGATTGATGATTTCGTCAATCGGGCCGATTGCAGATTCATTGACGATATTATCGGTGTTTACGGCAAGCGTTTTGGAGAGCGTCAGAAAGGAATCAACGACGCGATTGCCGTAACCCATGATTTCACACAGGATGAATTTATGGAGGTTGATCGCAAAAAGTTGCCATGGGCCAAGACGACCGAAGAGTTGCAGGACCGTTGGCGTAAGCGGGTCAAGTTTCAAGTGATGCAGCTTCGCGATACGATCACCGATGCGGTTAAAATAAAGGAGAAAATGACCAAACGCATGGATCTCATCCGGAAGCGCCATGCGGAAACCAACAGTGATCAGGTGATGGGCATTTTTTTGAATGCGTTTGCGAGTGCGTTGGATCCGCATAGCGACTATATGGGGCCTGACGAACTGGAAGATTTCAGGATCAATACACGTCTTTCGCTTGAAGGTATCGGCGCAGTGCTTCGCAGTGAGGATGGATTCACAACGATTCAGTCATTGGTGCCCGGTGGTGCGGCCGCTCAAAGTGGTAAAGTTAAAGTTGACGATAAGATCATCGCGGTGGCTCAAACGAAGGAAGCTCCAGTGGATGTGATTGATATGGATTTGCGTGACGTTGTGAAGTTGATTCGCGGGCGGCAGGGTACAGAAGTCAAGTTGACCCTTGTCCGGGAAGAAAAAGGTCAGAATACTCAATTACAGGTGACACTGAAACGTCAAAAAGTCCAGTTAACGGATCGTGCCGCTAAATCGTCCCTGAAAGTTGTACGTGCTGGCGAGGGTGCCGATGCAAAAGATATCAAGGTCGGAGTGGTCACGCTGCCGTCGTTTTACATGGATTTTGAGGGGCGTCAAAACAAGCAAAAGGATTTTAAGAGCTCATCGGTGGATATGCTGCGCGAGATCGAACAGCTTAAGAAGCAGGGTGTGGACGCCATCGTGGTAGATCTTCGCAATAATGGTGGGGGCTCTCTCGATGAAGCGATCAATGTGTCCGGATTATTTATCAAACAAGGCCCCGTGGTTCAGATCCGTGGTAGTGACGGCAGCAGCTTTGTCCAGGAAGACAAAGATCCAGCCGTTGCATGGGATGGCCCTTTGGCTGTGATGATCAATCGTCAATCGGCGTCCGCCAGTGAGATTTTTGCAGGTGCGATTCAGGATTACGGTCGTGGCCTCATTATTGGTGACACGCATACGTTTGGCAAAGGAACGGTTCAGAATTTGAATGATGTGAGCGAAAAATTAGGCGCTGTAAAAGTGACTATTTCAAAGTTTTATAGGCCTTCTGGATCCTCCACGCAGCTTCGTGGTGTTGAGTCCGATATCATTCTTCCTGACATCATGGATGAGATTGAGGTCGGGGAGAAGTTTTATGACTATGCATTGCCCTGGGAGAAAATAAAAGAGTCGGACTTTAAAGCAGTCAATCTGGTGGCTCCATTTGTGAAAAGGCTGAAAGAATCAAGTGCGTCGCGCATTGCGACTGATGCCGGATTTAAATTGATCGCTGAGGATATCAAGACATATAAAGACGGAGAGCTGGAGCGGTCGCGAATTTCCTTGAAGGAAAAATCAGCAAAAGAGAAAGCCGCCGAAAAAGAAAAACTCGAAAAGCGCAGCGGACGCAAGAAATCCAAGGATGGAGCAGAAGCCGATAATGACGCAGAGTTATCCATTGCTGAAGACTATCATCTCCAAGAGACTCTCCGAGTGGCAGCCGACTACGTAAACCTTCGTTTGGGCCGAACGCTGGCGAAATTAACCATTCCAGAAGTTGCCCGCGCTGAAAAAGCCAAAGGTTTGGATTCTAAAAAGAAAACAAAATGATGGGATGTTATCAAGCAAGGTTTT
This sequence comes from Oligoflexales bacterium, assembly GCA_044375465.1. Lineage (GTDB taxonomy): Bacteria > Bdellovibrionota_B > Oligoflexia > Oligoflexales > RGVZ01 > CAMDKS01. Next base: position 3,744 of record JBILMN010000122.1, read on the forward strand.
AGAGTTTAGTGCAGAGGCGGCCGTGGGCCGCCTTTTTTATGTTGATCGCGACTGATGCGGATGTACTGATTAAAGCTTGCCAACTTTGGCCCTCTGGGCTTTAGCGGATGCGACGCGGTCTTCTAGAAAATCAATACCGGCGAGGTTGTTTTCTCGGGCTTTCTCCAGATTACGTTCAGCAAGAGCCAGTGCTTCGTCCCATGCTTTTCGGGCGCGGTCTAAATCGCCAACCCGGTAGGCGGCCGACGCTAATTGGTCGAGGACGTCCTCTTTAAGATCTGTGATGGCTAATGCATTCTCAAGCCAAGGCAGGGCGTCACCGGGGCTCTTATCGGCCAACAATTTGCCGCATGCAAATTGGATTTCGAGGGATTGTGGGTTTTGTTGAGATTTGAGGCGAAGAAACTCGATGCCTTCGTCAGTGGTCCCGAGTTCGCGGTAAACCAATTCAAGCTCGTTCAGGGCGGCCCTATGATTGGGGTTTACATCAAGGATGTGCTCCAGGATCGGCCGCGCCGCTGAGGGGTCCTTACGATCAAGGGTTAGGGCCATGGCGAGTTCCATCATCGCTTGGGTATTGGTCGGGTCTTTTTGGATCAGCCTCTCAAGGGCTGAGATGCCATCGGCAGTGAGTCCTCGGTCGATCAGCGCTTGGGCGTCCTCAATGGTCGGTACTGAAAGAGATGTCGATGGTTCACGGGATAAAATGGATGAGTTCTGATCACCGGTCGCGGGTGCTTTGGAGTCGTATGGAGTTTGAGGCGCGCCTGAATTGTGGATGAGAGACTGGCTGGTTCCGGGCAAAGAGACTGTAGCGGTCTTGAGTCGCACCCGTTCGTGCCAGGCGATGCCAAGGCCAATGACTGCAAGGAACGTTAAAAATTTGGTCCGCTGCGGTTTAATCAAGATAATGACCCCATAACGTTTTCACTTTCGCTCGCGTATTCTCCGGGATTTTTGTTTTGTCGGTCATGATCGCAAAACGCGCCGCATAGAGGGCTTCGGCATTGGAGGATGTCGGCATCCGTGATGCCACCTGCTTGATGATATTGTTAGCGAGGGTTGCGTTAGCCTTGACAACGGCAAGGACCGCCTCGACCGAAACGTCCTCTTCGGTCTCGTGCCAACAATCATAATCTGTGGCCAATGCGAGCATGCCGTAAGACAGCTCCGCCTCGCGGGCCAACTTGGCTTCGGGAATTGCGGTCATCCCGATGACTGATGGAGCTAATGTTTTGCGGTAATACTGGCTTTCGGCGCGTGTTGAAAAGGCCGGTCCTTCCATGCAAACATAGGTGCCACCATCATGGACCGTTGCTTTTTCTGCTTTTGCGGCCGCTAAAATCAGCTTTCGCATTTCACCGCAAAAGGGATCACCGAACATCACGTGTCCCACGATGCCATCACCAAAAAAGGTATTTGCCCTCGTACCTCGTGTGCGGTCAAAAAGTTGGTCTGGAACCACCATGTCTCCGGGCTTGATGCTTTCCTTCATAATGCCGCAGGCGCTGACCGCCAGCACGTGGGTCACGCCGAGTTGTTTCAGGGCTAAGAGATTTGCGCGGTAATTGACCTCGGTAGGGGTGAAACGATGACCGCGGCCGTGGCGTGGTAAAAAGAAAACCGGGCGTTCTGCAATGTGAGCTTCCAGGATCAAATCTGAAGGTTCGCCGAATGGTGTGCTAACGTGATGCTCACCTGTGAATGTCACGCCTTCCATCTTGTAAACACCACTACCGCCAATGACGCCGAGAACCGCGGGTTTCTTGGGAAGTGACTGATTTGATTGATGCATATGGGCTCTCCTCGGAACATGGAAAATGGGGACACCCGACTGTGGAAAATGGGGGGAAAATGGGGACACCCGACTGTCCCCACTTTACGACAATCTTAGGTAGCTCAGGTATCTCATCAAAGTGACCCTGGTTTCAATATATTCCGTTGTGTTTTATAGAATGGCGTCCCAGTCGGGGGCTTTGCTCCTTTGATACTGGGGTGAAATTGGGGACAGTCGGGTGTCCCCACGTATCCTAATCCTCGGAAAATTTGAGTCCGGTAGCATTAAATTGGCTCGGAAGTTGGCGGATGGAGCGCTTGATGTACCCCAAATAGGGGCCGTCCAAACTGCCTGGATAGACTGTTAAAGAATATCCGGTGGAGGAGGGGATAAACTCCACTAAGACTGGTTCCTGATTGCCTTCTGTAAATCTGAAAGTCTTTGCGTGCAAAGAGAGCGTGGGGCCGATCAGCTGTGGCAGGCTCGATTGGACTGAGCATGAAAGTCCCTGGAAGGCCTTAAGGCAGTCTGATTCCATGATCTGAATGGTTCGTCGGGCGATGATGATACGCCCTGCGACCTCTCGATCTTGAGCAATGTCAGCGTGAGCGACCGATTCAATACAGACCATAACCATGCAAAGGAAAACTGCTGTGCAAAACGCGCCGTAGCGCCATTTGTTCATTTTAGGACCTGAATGTGTATTCTTTAAAAATTTCATACGACCCTGCGTCTATAACAGTCGAGATGATGAAGCTGGTTTTGGTGCACTGGCTCCTCTTAGTCTAGGGGGTCTAGCGGTCAGCGATCAAGCAATTCTTTATAAAATTGGGACACATCCTGAAACATTCTGAAACATTCTCAAACATCCTGAAACTCTAGCAAATTGTCTGCCTATGACCGTCCTACTGACATCGTTTCTAGCGGCGCAGGGCTTGTTCGAGAGCATCCGCCAGATAGGCTGACACTTTATCAACCACGGGGGATAGTCTGCGTTTTGCCGGGGTCACGATGCTGATGGGGCGTGTGATTTGGTGCCAATTTGGACAAATCTCTCGAAGGCTCTGATCTTGTAAGTGCGATTCACACATGAATCTCGGAAGATTGGCGACTCCGCGACCTGCAAGCGCGAGAGTCAACATGGCGTCGCTATTGGTGACACGGAACTTCGCTGGTCGGTCGATCTCTGCAGTCATTGAGCCTTTAAATAATCTTATTTTTTGTGTAGCGAAAGCGCCGCGATGCCACGCAATGAGATCCATCTGATGGAGGCATTCGGGTTTTTCATGGTCAGGAAATTGCTCAAGATATCGTGGACTGCCTACCAGCGTGAATTGCATGTCACCGAGCCGACGGGCGCGGTAACTCTGCTGCTTTGTGGAGCCCGCGCGTATCGCGATATCAATGCCGTGTTTTACGAGGTCGAGAACATCCAGGGAAAAAATTAAATTAAAGGTGAGACTCGGATGCCGCTCCGCAAGTTGTGCAATGATCGGCGTCAAAATCACAGTGCCGATGTCCTCCACAGCCGTGATGGTGATATTTCCCGTCATCTTGGACTCGTTTCGTTGAGCGAGGCGTAGGCTGTCTCGCAGGCTTTGAATCCCAGGTAATGTTAAAGCATAAAGTCTTTGGCCAAGGTCGGTGAGATTGACCTCGCGGGTGGTGCGGTAAAAAAGTTGTCCGCTGTAGGAGGCCTCGAGCGTCGAAATGACGCGGCTCACCCGTGATTTCGGTATGCCCAATTGGCGTGCTGCGTCGGTAAATGACCGGGTCTGTACAACGCTGACAAAGATATTCAAATCATCGAAATTTAATTGTTTCATATATAGAACAATGTAATTCATTTGATTTGCTATCGCAACGATCAACTCTGTGGCAGGATCTTTGCTATGGAATCAATGCGCCCCCTAGATAAACGGATCGAGGAGAAGAAATCAGTGACACCTTTGAAAAGAAAATCCATCATTGCGGTCGGAGTGTTTTGGATGAGCTTGTCTCTGGTCAATCCAGCCATGGCTGTAACCGGAGGTACCATGTCCTTTCAAGTTGACGGCGCAAAGACAAAACTGGCGATAGTGACAGGCAAAGAGGGGATAGCCTCAGGGTTTGCACACCGGCATATTATTGTGGCACGTGGTGTCTCGGGTCATGTTGAACTTTCCGGGAGCAAGGACCAAAGCGCAACACAAATAAAATCGGCAATCGCTGATGTAGAGTTTTTGGTGGATCAAATGGCAGTGGATTCTGTGGCCGATGCGGCGGGAATCATACCGATGTTGGTGTCAGCGGGAGTATGGAATGAGAGCGAGGATAAAATCGAGCCTTCCAATGGCGAGCAAGTTCGCAAAAATATGCTGGCGGAGTCTCAACTTGATGGCAAGAGATTCCCAAAAATCATGGGGCATGGAGTCCTGAGCCAATGCCAGGCTGTGGGGCCTGATGAGTCACAATGTTCGTTATCGCTGACTTTGACCATCAAGGGTGCTTCCGTCAAGCGAGACCTTCAAGCGAAACTGATGGGACGCGGTTCGCAGCTAGAGGCTCAGTTTAGTGCACCCATGAAATTTAGTGATTTTGGCATGACAGCCTATAGCGCTATGATGGGTGCCATTCGTGTGTCCGATGCAATATTGATTGCGGCGGTCATAAGGCTTTAATGTGATGTAGGAATGGATGAACGTGTGAATGCACCCAACGGAGATACCATTCTTCTAAGCATTTCATGAGTCCATTGGGAAGAGGAACTGGTTATGATGTCAACAAAGAATTTTTTGCTCCTGCTGGTAAGGACGATGATCAGCTGCGCTGTATTTGCAATTGGCTCTACGGCCGTTGCAGTGAGTTGGGACCAGCAGGCTGAAAGGCTGCAACTCGTATCAGCATCATTGCTCGATGCGGCGCCGTTAAGTTCTCCCGGAGATCATGGCTATCGCCTGACAGCGAAAGGCGTTGTTTCAACCCTGCCCAAAATGAATGCTACGGTTGGGGGGAAATCCGAACACCCGCCACAGCCACCGGTGCATGCTGTGCCAACTGCCGAAGTTTATGCGGGGCATGCGGTCAACAAATTCTATGGAATCGCTGCACGTGCTTGGGGTGGGTACCTTCCTGGCGCGGCAGCAGGAGCAACCGGCATGACGGCATCTTGCGTTCAGTCGATTTTTGGGGGTTCTTTGGGAGCGTCGGCC
>JBILMN010000068.1:0-14259 GCA_044375465.1 Oligoflexales bacterium
GGCCGTGTGGCATGACGTTGTAACGGTAACCGTAGACGTTGGGCAACAGAGAAGTTACGCTCAGGTCAAGGGCGGCATCACCGAGGCTCATGCTCAAGACACTTTTAACGTGCATACCACTTTAAATGTAGTTGGTTTGACCCTTGCGCCAAGCGTGATTCCCGGACTTTGGTTCCAGGGCCAGACAGTCGGTCGCCAGGTGTCGACATCATTTGAAATTCCCAGTGATGGCACTAAGTTTGAGCTGAGTGATCAGTCAAGAGTTTTTTCAGCAAAATCTGGTCGGCAATTCGCATTAGGATTTGATTTTAAAAATCATGTGTCTGCGGCTGTGGCGTACATTCATGTTCCGCAACGCGTCAGTATGCCGCGGTTTCTTGTGGGTTATCAAATGCCTGTTGGGCGCTCCGCGGGAGGTGCATTGTGACACACAAAAAAAACAAGACTCTGTCTGGATTCCGATCGTTGGTGGGGCATTCCCTATCTTGTGGTTTATCTCTCGGAATATTTTTGGGCTGCACAAGTCACGATCTAGGCGCAGAAAAACCGGATAAAGTATCTGTGACGCTTGGTTTAATTGATTGGGGAAGTGGTGCCGGTACGGTCATTCGCCAAAAATGCGCCACCTGCCATACCTCTGTCAGACAGTCTTTCGTCCCAGCAAATACGCCCCATTCGATCGATGGAATGGAGAATGAAAATTACTTTCACGAGCGGAACCATCGATATTTTATCAAAGAAATGTTGAAGCGAGTTGACGGTGATGACGTGACGGAGAATTCTGCGGCCCGCGGTGATGCTTCGGCAGGAGTGTTGAATCATGGCTTTAAAGCAGTGCTGAAACAGGAGCTAAAACAGGAGCTAAAACAGGAATTTGAGGGCATCATGCCTCCGAAATTTGCCACCCCGTTGTATCCGGACGAGAAAATGGTTTTAGTTGGTTTTTTGAAGGCTCGTCTTGCGGCGCTTGGCTCGTCTGATGAAAGCGATCATCATGAAGGTGAGCCAGATCCGTCGCCCGTGCCACTGAAGTTCTCAGATGTCGAATCGATTGTTTTGGGTCATTGTGCCAAGAGTGGTTGTCACGATGGCGCGGGGCGGCTGTTTCGTCTTAAAACAAGGGACGATTTCTTGCAGATGAGCCCTATGCCGCTTGAATCGATCCAACGCGGGGATATGCCAGCTGACAACCCTGATTTCAAAAACACAGCAGATGGTCAAAAGTTAATTCAATATCTGCTTCATGAGTAGGAAAATGGGGAAAATGGGGAAAATGGGGACACCCGACTGTCCCCATTTTACCAGTAAAATGGGGACAGTCGTGTGTCCCCATTTTCCCATTTTCCCTATCGGCGGCCGAATTTGCTGAGGAGATCAGATAGATCATGCTGTTTCTCCGGCACTTTTGGTATCGGCTTTGCGGACGTTGATCGTGTTGCTGCCGCTTGCGCGGGCTGCGCTGGTCGGCTGACGGGGTTCGTTCCAGTTGCACCTGCCCCTGCGCGAGATTGGGATTTAGCGGAAAGGCTGATCCGGCGTTTGATTTTGTCGGCATCCAGTACCCGAACAGTGAGGACATCGCCGACGGCGACAACGCTGGCCGGATCTGTGACAAATTGATCTGAAAGCTCGGAGATATGAATCAAACCATCTTGATGAACGCCGATGTCCACGAAAGCACCAAAATTTGTAACGTTGGTTACAGTGCCTTGAAGGGTCATTCCTGGACGAAGGTCCTCAATTTCTGAAACGTCATCAGAATAAGCGAGGCGAATCCCGTCTTCACGCGGGTCGCGGCCTGGTTTTACAAGTTCCGACGCGATGTCGCGAAGGGTTGGTAAACCAACCGAGTCGTTCACATATTTTTCGAGCGCAATGGCATCGACCGCTGTTTTCTTGCCGACCAAATCGGCAACGCTGGAACCGAGATCGTTCGCAATCTGCTCCACAATACCATATCGTTCTGGGTGTACGGCAGAGTTATCCAATGGGTTTTGGGACTCTGGCACACGCAGAAACCCAGCGGCTTGTTCAAAGGCCTTGGGGCCAAAACCGGGGACTTTCATGACGTCAGCCCGCGACAAAAATTTGCCGGATTTGTCGCGGTGGCTCACAATGGCCTTGGCAAGAGAGCTGCCAATACCGGACACGTAGCCCAAAAGTTTGTAGGACGCCGTGTTGAGATTTACGCCAACTTTGTTGACGCAGGATTCAACAACGTCTTCAAGGGAACCCTTGAGTTTGGTGACGTTGACATCGTGCTGGTATTGACCAACGCCGATGGATCGAGGGTCAATTTTCACGAGTTCTGCCAAAGGGTCTTGGAGGCGGCGAGCGATTGAGATGGCAGAACGAATCGTAGCGTCAAGATCTGGAAATTCCTCGCGTGCAATCTCGTCAGCCGAATAGACGGATGCGCCAGATTCATTGACAATCAAGCGTTTTACATCGGCAAATTTTCCATCTTTTAAGACTTCGCGAATAATGCGGTCGATCTCCCGCGATGCGGTGCCATTGCCAATGGCGATGTATTGAACCTTGTGCGCTTTGATGGTGTTGGCAAGGATCTCCTTAGTCTGGCGGGTCTTCGGAGTGTCGAGTGTCATGTCAGGTTTGAAATCCGGATAAACGGTCGTATGGAACAACAAGGCTCCTGTTTCGCTGACCACTGATATTTTGGAACCTGTGCGGATGCCGGGGTCCACACCCATGACGATTTTTTGGGGTATCGGTGGAAGTAGCAAAAGATTCTCGAGGTTTTTTGTGAACACGCGGATGGAATCAGTTTCGGCGCGGTTTTTTAGCTCGAGACGTATTTCGGTTTCGATCGATGGTGCTAACAGGCGGCGGTAACAGTCATCGGTTACCTGAGCCATCCATGCTCTCACCGCTGGGGTGATGGAGGTTGTGCCGACAACAGCCTTCGTCAAATCCTCAATAATTTTTGTGGAGTCAACTTCAATGGCAACACGCAATATCTTCTCAGCTTCGCCGCGGCGTATCGCCATGACTCTATGGCTTGGGCATGTTTTGATGGATTCACGGAAATCAAAATAATTCTCGTATTTGTGGGCCTCGCCTTTTTTGCCTTTGCCAGCGAGTTTGGAACTGGGCTCATCATCGTCGGATTTTCCGATCGCAGCGGCATCGCTGCTGTCGATTTTTTTGGCCACCAAAACGCCGGTGTCAGCGCTGATGCCGCGGACCATGGATCGGAGTTCCGCAGTTTCACTGACGCGCTCAGCGAGAATATCCCCAGCTCCGGCCAACGCCGCCTCAGGTGTCAGTACTTTTAGGGATGCATCAATGTTGGCATCTGCAGGGGTGACATAAGATTTTGCCAGAGTGATTAAATCGGTCAGTGAGGCCCGACCCGCAAGAATCGCCTCAAGCAGCGGCTCCAGACCTTTTTCCCGGGCAATCTGTGCCTTGGTGCGGCGTTTTGGTTTGAAGGGCAGATAGAGGTCTTCTAACTCCTGCTTGGTTTTGCAGGCGATAAATTTCTTTTTGAGCTCGGGGAATTTGCCTTGGTAGGCCGCGTTTTTTTGACAAAATTCTTCGACGACCTTCAGGTATTTTTCTTTGTTGGTTTCAAGCTCAATCAAGTAGTTGTAGCGGTCGCGTAAATCGCGGATTTGCACCTCATCCATGGAACCGGTCATTTCTTTGCGGTAGCGGGCAATGAAGGGGATCGTACACTCTTCGTCCACCAGGAGTTTGATCGTGTTATTGACCTGGTGCGCCTGGAGTTTGAGTTCGGTGGCGAGTTGCTTCAGAATGTCAATCATGCTGCCTTGGTTGAGTTCCATACTTGGTCCTTTTTGTGCTGAGTCAACACAGATCCCAAGCAGTCCGTCATGGACTGCTCAGGTCTTGGTGGGGATATGATTCAATTAGTGCTTCTTGTTGCCGTAGACGCTGATGCCGCGGAAGAAGTAAGCGATCTCGCGTGCGGCGCTTTCTGGGCTGTCAGATCCGTGGACGGAGTTTTCACCGACAGATTTCGCAAAAAGTTTGCGGATGGTGCCAGGTTCTGCATTGGCCGGGTTGGTCGCACCCATGATTTTACGGTTTTTTGCGACGGCGTCAGTGCCCTCGAGAACCATAAGAACGACGGGGCTACGGGTCATGAAATCACAGAGTTCGCCAAAAAATGGGCGTGCTTTGTGCTCGGCATAGAAACCTTCGGCTTCATGACGCGCCAGGTGGCGCATCTCCATGGCTGCGATCTTTAGGCCCTCTTCCTCAAATCGGCTTACGATTTTTCCGATGAGGTTACGCTCAACGGCGTCGGGTTTGATGATTGAGAATGTTTGCTGTGTCATGTTGATAAACTCCAGTGGTTGCGAATTGAGACCAAAATCCGAGACTGGAAAGACTACTCATTGTGTCGTAAAATGCAAGAAGGACGCGTGGTTGCCGCCTAAATTATAGACCAATCATTCAGTTATAGAGCAACAAACTCATCATTTTCACGCAAGTCATGCCCGGAGGCGGCCAAATGGCTCAATTTTTAGCCAAACCACAGCGTTTCATCGTTCGTCCAGCGCCGGGGTGGTTAGAACTTACCATAACCAATGTGCGAGCCATACTCGAACAACCACTCCAATCTTATAAGTTTCAACCCCAAGTCACCCATGAAGATGGACTCATCGTTTTGAGTGATTGCGATTTCCGTCAGGCGATGGAACTCACAACCCGCGTGACGACCGCTCAAGATATTGATTGGGTGCTCGCCAGTTCACGGGTCACAGGGCGTTCAGAGTGGACCGCATTCATCGATAAATCAGGGATTGCTGAGGTTTTTGGGGTTCCTCAGAGGATTTTTCTGACGGCTTCTGTGACTCATCCCGTGGTTGGAACAGAAAAGGATGTCAAAGAGATCTTTCAGCAGTATTTGGCTGCTGCCGGACATCGGTTGATCACCGATGCTCAGGCAGTGGATGATCAGAGCCCCCTGCAAAGAGTGCGCGTGGAATGTCAAAAAAATCGCACCCGCCTCCTGCTCAGCATGGGTGGTGACCCACTTTATAAACGCGGCTACAAAGCAAAAGTCGGTGGTGCCACAGCGCCATTACCTGAGCACCACGCAGCAGCATGCTTTCAGTGGGCTATGATGCATATGGATCCTACAATGGGCTCTGAGCTGGCATCGGGTGAGAGAACACTCGTGATCCCTTTTGCCGGCACGGGGACGACAGGCCTAGAGGCGATGTGCCAATTGACTGATGTGGCGCCCGGCGTCACGAGGACGACCTATGGATTTGAATCGTGGTCGTTTTGTCCAGAGGCAACCATCGCGACCATCAGAAAAAGACTGACGTCTCGCATGAGGCCACTGGACGTGAGAGTGGCTTGGGGGGATATCAACGCCGAGGTGATGTCATCGCTTCACCTGCATGTAGATGCCTTCGCAGTAGCGACCGGATTCGCCATGCGAGGGTTTTTTGTGGAGAATGATTTTCTCGCGGCGCCAGAGGATTTATGCAAAGGAACCAGCAAAATATTCTTACCGCTGAACCCACCTTATGGTCTGCGTCTGGCAAAAGAATCTGGCTCCGTGCAGATATACGAGCGTCTGGGCGCTGCGTTGGCGCGTCTGTCACGACACACTCATGTGGCGGGCTATGTGATTTGCCCTGACGCGGAGTCTTGGTCCAAAATTTCCGCGGCATTGAATGGTTTTCAACGATCAACCTGCCACTTTAGCCACGGGGGCCATGATACGAGGCTGTTGGCATTTTCGGATGGGCGTCGACGTTAAAAAGACGGCAAAATTTGCCTGCTTTACCGACCTCATCGGTAGCAACAAAATTTATGATATACTCTCTTTGAGGTCACTCGTTCGAACACACAGCGCCGAGCTGTGGTGGATCCCAACACAAAAGAAAATTACAAAGGGAACATGAGCATGCGTCACTCCAAACTTATGATGATGTCGTCCATGAGGGTTGCGATGAGGAATACGATGACGGCTGCGATGTTTCTTTCAGTGATCATGGTGTCCGCATCCGGGTGCCGTTGGGGCAACTCTGGCGGTTCATCGCGCCGTCCTGCGGTCACGGAACCCGTGGCACCCACCAATAAGCCAAACACGACGCCGTCCACATCGACTCCAACGTCAGATGCTTGTGCATCTTTCAACTCCGTTAGCGCTTGCTCCGGTGTTGTTGGGTGTGCATGGAATGGCACACAGTGTGTTCTGGCATCCACCACCACAACAACGCCAACGACCCCAAATCCAAACAATCCATCTCCAGGCACTTCCACCAATAATTATTGCACGCCGTTTACCTCGGCAGCCCTTTGTGCTGCAGGTCCTGGATGTATCTGGGACGGGGCGTCTTGTAAAATTGTGGGACAAACGTCTGCTCCGCAACCAGCGTCCTGTACGCCTTTCAATACGCCAGAGCTCTGTGCTGCCGGGCTCAACTGTCGCTGGAACGGGAAACTTTGCAACCGCCCCAGTGCCGGACTCGGAACACCTTTTAGAGTGGGTGATGGTCTAAGCAATGTTGGCACCGGGACGTCCCAGTTTGCCAACTGTAATTTCAGCGCCATTATGGGCGCTGACGGAAACTTCGTTGTGTACCAGGGGTCAACGCCCATTTGGTCGACGAAAACTGCTGGAAAAGGCGGAACGAATCTCCAGTTTCAGGTGGATGGCAATCTGGCGATGTATCCGGCGACCGGAACCACCGCGATTTGGAATTCAGCGACCGCAAACCGCGGCGCAATCGGAATCCTATTGTCCACGTCCGGCACTTTGGCCATTGTCGACGCGAACGGAATGGCCGTCTGGACCTCAGGTTTGACAGTACCTGTCTGCTACTGAACAAGGAAATTGGGGGAAATTGGGAAATTGGAAATTGGGGACACCCGACTGGAAATTGGGGAAATTGGGGACACCCGACTGTCCCCATTTTTATGTTAAAATGGGGACACCCGACTGTCCCCACCGCCATGTCTTGACAACCACGCGATGAGAGCGTATCCGGATTCTTTAGGGTTGGTCCAATGGGTGGGCCAACAAGAAACACACGTTCTGGGGGTCGCTCATGCACATCAAAACTTTTATTCTGTTGGCGCTGTCATTGAGCCCAACAGCCATGGCCGGAGGCATTAAGCATCTTCCAGAAGCGCCCACTTGGGAGTATGGCGTTGCGGGCTCGGTTGCAGCTGGTGCCGTTGGCAGTGATTACTGTCAAATGGACGATGGCGAGGGATGTCAGGGAGTTAACGTGCTGATCACAGGCCAAGCGGCGTTGGTGATGTTTCATCAATTGCCAGATCAAGGATCGAACCCACTGCGCAAAAGTCGCGGTATCGAATGCTTTAAAGACTCAGCCTCAGGGCTTGCGAAATGTCTGTTTCATGTAACATCTGGCGGGATTGGGGCTGGAGAAACTCCCTGGATTTCTGACTGAGATCATAAACATAAAAATGGGGACAGTCGGGTGTCCCCATTTTACCAGCCTCAGGGCTTGCAAAATGTCTGTTTCATGTAACATCTGGCGGGATTGGGGCTGGAGAAACTCCCTGGATTTCTGACTGAGATCATAAACATAAAAATGGGGACAGTCGGGTGTCCCCATTTTCCCATTTTCCCATTTTCCATTTTATTCCCCATTTTATTCGCCAAAAGAGTTTAAAGCCTGAGGCGAAATTGCTTTTTCATTTTAAGGATGTATTGGTGGAGGGCGGCCTCATCGTCCTCATCAGGCATCGCGCCGAATTCACTGCTGAGCTCATGACGAAACCTTTCGTGCCATGCAGCAAAGTCATCGATAGGGTCGCGCTTTGGCGAGCCAGATTTTTGTTTCAGGTGCTCTTCCACCGTGAGGCCTTTGATGGTTGCCGCAAGACTTTCGCGCTCGATATGTTTGTTTGAAATTTCCACGCGGTTATCCTTCGCTGAAATGCTTTTTGATCCTTTGGGCGACCTTGGTTGGCGTGAATCCATAGGCTTCGGCTAGTTGCTCCATGGGAGCGCTGGCGCCAAAGGTATCAAGGCCGATATTCAGACCGCAAATACCGGTGAATCGTTGCCAACCCAGCGTGCTACCCGCCTCAATACTGACGCGCCTGGTGCACTTGGATGTCATGATGTTTTCGATAAATGCCGGTTCTTGTTTAAAGAGTAACTCCCAGCATGGAATCGACACCACTTTGACTTTGTGTTCCGGCAGCTCTTTGCTGGCGGCAAGAGCCAAAGAAACCTCTGAGCCTGTGGCGAAGATGACAAGATCTGGGTGCGCATGGTCTTGCACTACCCAAGCACCTTTGCGACAGTCGGCCTCCTGGGCGGCTGAAAGTTCCAATGTTGGGAGTTTCTGTCGAGACAGGCAAATCGCGGAAGGAGCCTTAAGTTTGAGGGCTTCTTGCATCATGATCTGGGTTTCGCGTGCGTCCGCCGGACGCATCAGGTAAAAATCCGGAATGAGACGCAGACTCATCACATGCTCAACAGGTTGATGCGTCGGGCCGTCCTCGCCCAGATAAAAACTGTCGTGAGTGAATTCATGGATCACGCGCACCTGCTGGATGGCGCCAAGGCGCAGGGCTGGTCGTGAATAGTCCGCAAAACTCAAAAACGTGGCATCAAACGCAATGACGCCGCCATGCAATGCCATGCCGTTGGCAATCGCAGACATCGGAAATTCACGAACTCCAAATGCGAGATTACGCCCCTTCGGTGACGCAGCCTGAAAGTCTCCAACAGCCTTGGCAAAAGGACCCGTCATGTTGGAAGGCTCCAAATCGGCGCTACCACCCATGAGGTTTGGAATATCCGTGGCCCACTGCTTTAACACGTCGCCAAAAGCGTTTCTTGTGGCAAGACTGCCTCCCGACGGCCACGCTACGGGCGTCAGCTTCGTCCAATCTTCTTTGCCGAAGTAATGATTCCAAGTCTTGGCGAAGTTTTGATCTTTCATCCGATCCACAACCGATGATTTCCAGGCGGAGGCTTTTGCCCTCAGATCTTTAAATCTCCGCTGAAATTGTGTGATGGCCTCTGCCGGGCAATAGAATTCCTCACCGTCCGGAATTCCGAGTTTTTGTTTGGTTTTGGCGCGTTCGTCCGCCGATAGGGGGGCTCCATGGGTTTCGTGATCACCCTCTTGGGTGGCACAACCCTTGGCCATAATGCTGTTGCCAATGATCAATGTCGGCCTTTCGGCGTGCTGGGCTTTCTTGAGAGCGTTGCGGATGGCATCGTGATTGTGACCATCAATGGTTATGACATCCCAACCAAAACCCTTGAAAATCAGCTCTTCATTGTCACTGGTGGCGCGGCTGATGTCGCCGGAAATTTGCTGGCGATTGCGGTCGTAGTACCAGATCAATTGACTAAGCTTAAGATGTCCCGCCAAAGACGCTGCCCCCAAAGTGACGTCCTCTTGCATGCAACCGTCACCCATGAGTGCGTAAATCTTATGACCAAAAAGCTTGTCATCAATGGAAGCTGCAAGGTGGCGTGCCGCAACGGCAAATCCCGCGGCCATCGCCACGCCCTGGCCGAGTGGACCTGTCGTGCATTCAACGCCTTTGGTATGGGTATTTTCGGGGTGGCCAGGAGTTTTGCTGTGCAGCTGACGAAACCGCTTAAGTTCCTCCATGGGGAGCCAGCCAATCATATGCAGCAGCGCATATTGCAGCATGGACTCGTGACCCGCGCTAAGAATGAAGCGATCCCGACCGAGCCATTGATCATCATCCGGGTCAAAATTCAAAAACTCAGAAAATAAAATATAGGCAAAATCCATAGAACTCATCGCACCACCCGGGTGCCCTGATTTTGCCTTGTGGACGCCGTCAATCACGAGCCCTTTAAGGATGGCAATGGTTTGCTGGTCATTCATGGGCAAGGCCTCCTGGATCCAGTGTCAATGATAAGAAGCGTTGTTATATCAGGCATGTGCTGGAGACTGAACATAAATCAATGGGGTGGTTAATATTTTAGCAGTGGCGTTCTTGCGATGAGCTTCCTGGCTTATGTGATGGGTGAATTGACTGACAGTTGCAGCATCTTTTGGGAATCCCAGCGATCGAGGCCACGATCATTTTCGGTAGCGCCGTCCGTTGCGGTATATTTAAGCGACTGATACACTAGGCGGGCTTTGTTACTGGGGGAGCCGGGTTCCATGGGACAGTCATTGTTTGAAAAATATGGTGGGATCGGCAGCGTTCAGGCGATCATTCATAAATTCTATGAGAACATCAACCGCGAGCCGCGTCTCGCGCGGTTTTTTGCCAATGTGAACATGGAGCGACTGGTGGAACATCAGGTCGCTTTTTTTTGCAAAGTTATGGGTGGTCCCGACAATTATACAGGGCCTGACCTTGCCACCGCTCATGCACGCCTCAATATCGATGATAATGCGTTTGCCATTGTTGCCAATATCTTGCGGGAAACGTTATTGGATTTTAAGGTCGCCGCTGAGGATATCAAGACCATTCTTGGGGTGATTCAAGGACTAAAACCGCAGATTGTGACCCGTGGCAAAGGTTTTGTCTTGTCTCAAGCTTCGGATTGGCTGGACGTTGGGCTGGCGGTGATTGATTTTGAGTCGGATACCATACTCGATGCCAACAGCGCATTCATGACTTGGTTTCCTGCGGCCGCGTTGTCAAATAAAGTTACGAAAGTTCCCGTATTGTCGATGAGTGATGAGATCCGTCTTCGGATGATGCAACGTGGGTTTCATAGTTTTGATACGGATGTTGCACCAACTGTGGGTCGTCCTTTTGCCGCGCAGGTGGTGCTTAAACGCTTTGTTTTTGAAAATTACACGCAGACATTTTTAGCGCAGGTGTTCAACCAATCGCGAGTTCAAGAAAAAGAACAGCTCCTGAAATCGTCCACCAAGATTTTAGAGGGACATAACCGCAAATTGTCCAATCAAACCGATGAACTTAGGCAGCTGATCAGAACCATGAGCCATGATTTGATGAATCCATTGTCGGTGACTCTTGGTTATACCGCATTGGCCCAATCGGCGCTCGCCAGTCAAGATGCTGCGGTCATGCGGCAATGCCTCGATAAAATCTCGCGAGCATCCCAAAGCCAAAAAGCCATCATTGAGCATGTTAAGATCATGCGTGCCGTTGAGGACGGTAAAGTCGGTTTGGAGTTGGTGCCCGTGGAGTTGGAGGAGGTCATTCGTGACGCGGCCGACATCTTCGAGAAGATCCTGGATGAAAAGAAAGTGTCACTGAACATCGATAAAGCAGCGATCCATGGTCTCGAAATTCTTGCTGAGCCCGTGAGTGTGAAGCATCACGTCGTGAACAACATCATTTCAAACGCCATCAAGTTCAGTCACCCGGGGCAAACCATCAATATCACCGCTCAGCGTGGGACCAATGATGTTCGGGTTTTGATCGAAGATCACGGCGTCGGTATTCCAGATAAAATCCTGCAGCATCTGTTCCGAACAGATCAACCGACATCAAGAGCGGGAACCGGAGGCGAGCGGGGAACCGGTTACGGCATGCCGGTGGTCAAAGCCTATATGAACCGTTACGGCGGTGACATTAAAGTGGAAAGCCGCACGGCTGGTGCGGACGGCGGGGCGACGGGCACTAAGGTAACGCTGACATTCCAGCCGATCAGCTGACGTCCGCAGCGTTGACGTTTGGTACCTCGTTATTAGATGATGATGCAGCCGGTCAAAAAACTCATCATCTCGGAGCCGTCTTTGGTGTCGTAAAACCGGACCATTTTTTGATTGAATTCAAGTTGTTTTGTGACTGGTATGTTCGCAATATCAAGACCTGATTTGAGTAATTCGCCGGCGGCCATCACCCGCGAAGTCCGTTTGTTGCCATCCCAAAAAAACTGATGAAGTGCCCCAAATAAAAAGAACGCGAAAGCTCGCTCATAGGCGTTGGAGATTGCTTGCAGGATAACGATCCCCTGATCAAAGATTTCAGGTAGCTGTTCGGGATGTGGTGGCTTATAATTTGTTCCACCGATACCCACCTGGCCGTCACGAAATGATCCAGGGTTGATCGTTTCATTGTATGCCAAAATGCGGTGCAATTCACAAAAAGTTTTCTTATCTAGCGTAAATTTGTCTTGAGCAATCAGTTCAAATAGAAATTTCCAGGCAGCAGCTGTGTTGAGCACCTGCTCCTGATCGGATACACGTCGTCCGCCAACTGTGGTACCGTCGATGAGAGTTTTTACTTCGGGGTACGTGAATGGATTGCCCTCAAGGGCAGCCATATCGTAGACAAGCTCCGCAAGAGAACGTTTGGCGCGGAAAATCGCTCGCTCCTGACTGACCTGTGCTGTCGGGGGCTGAAACGTGTCCCAAGAAAATCCCAGTCTCTGGCTCATGTTGATCGATCTCCACAAAACGCTTTCGGGGTATCAACCAAGTCATCATATCACGCATCCAAGTCCAAGTACCATAGGCTCACCGCCCGGGTCAGTTGAGTCTCAATTTCTATGGACGATACAATGTGGTCTCTGGGCGGCAAGAGTCCCACCACAGACTCAGGTCTTCTGGCAAGGGTGACTGCCACAGCAGTGTCTCGCCGGTGATGGGATGAGTCAGTCCCAGCTCCTGAGCATGAAGCGCCATGCGTGGCGCGCGCGAGTGGTCTTTGAGTGGCGGATCGTGAGGGCGGGGATTGAGATAGACGGTTTCGCCGCACAAGGGATGGCCGTTTTCTGCAAGATGAATTCTGATCTGGTGTGTGCGTCCGGTTTCGAGTGTGCAGGAGATCATCGTCATGGGTTCGCCGGTTGGTTGTTTTCTCGTCTCTAAGATTTTGATATGGGTGATCGCTTCTTTGCCAAGGGATGTGTGACGGGTCGAGCCGCGTTTGCCATCGCCGCGATTTTCTACGAGACGGGATTTGATAGTGCCTGGACTCGGTGTACCCAGACAAATGGCCACATAGCTACGGTTGATGTCATGATGTCTGAAAAGTTGCCCCAGATGACGTTCGGCTGTGACGGTGCGTGCGAACACCATGACACCGCTGGTTCCTTTGTCTAGACGGTGCACAACTTTAAGTGGTGGCAGTTTTCGCTGTTCCCGCTGCTCAAGCCAAGCTCTCGCCAGATCGATCATGGTATCTGGGGTGTTGGCGCGGCTTCGACCCTCAAAATGCTTTTTCGTCTCAAAGGGCACGGACTCAACTCCCGATGGTTTCTCCACGACAATCAGATGCTCGTCATGAAAATAAACTTTCAGGTTCATGGAGGCCGCAAGGGCGCGTCGGGATTTTGGTTGTTGGTGGTCGTTTTTTTGCGTGAGTTCCGCCGTGCGAACAGGTTTTGCATGGATCTCGACGGCGACGTCTGGGGGAATGCGGGCGGCATCGTTGCGAACGACCTCTCCTGCGACAGTGACGCGGCCACTGTAAATCACTGCACGACACTCCGACCAAGACCAGTCAGGGTGCCTCTCGCGAATGATCTTGGCCAGTGTGGGTGGGTTCATAGGTGTTTAGGGTGAGCGTAGCTTGCCGTCGACAGGAGGCAGGCGGTCTTTGACAACTGCTGGCGAGGTCAGGACATTAATCACATCAAAATTAGCCGTCGTGTTCTGATTTTCGGATGGACGATAAAGCCCTGCGTCGTCTTGACGGTAGCATTGTTTATAAACAAATGGTGCGTGCTGGCAGTCTCCCGCCTGGCATTTTGGGTCAGTTTTGGGTTGGGTATTGGGATCGCCTTGCGGGTGAAAGTAGCCAGATGGAACAAGTAGGAATTTTTCCCGCTGGGCCATACGAATGGACCGTGTGTCCCCGGGAGATGTCCCAAGGGCGGCGCCGCTGACCGCGCACCCCATCAACCGCGTGGAGTCAGGGCTTTCCCTGCGGCGGTCAGCCACGAGGCCGCGTGCGGCTTCTCTGTAGTTGCCGCCAAAATTTTTCCAGTATGCCAGAAGTCCCTCATTGGTGATCGGATTTCCGGCATAGTCAATCTGTTCAATCTGGTCGATGGTTTGATTCAGGTCATTGATGGTGTCCGTTGGAAATTTTCCGTAACCTGGCGCTGTTTGGGTTCCATCAAACGTCGCACCGCGGTTTATATCCAGCTGACCAATGCCTGCGAATGGATCGACTTTAAGAGTTTGCAGTGCGGCACGGCTATATCGTGCATGATAGAGACGGTAACGGGTTTTTGGTTTTCCACCATCATTAGTATCAAGATCCATCATGTAATTAATGTCCGTATAAAGTTCCTTGTTGGATGCCAGGCCATCACGCTGAACCTTGAAGCTGCGAATGGATAAA
>JBILMN010000037.1:0-22935 GCA_044375465.1 Oligoflexales bacterium
TCACCGTTGCAGCACCTGTGCCAGCGCATCAGGAGCACCTGGATCCAGATTCAGAACCGAGCAAGGCAAAGCCTTTGTCCAAAGAGGATGAAGAACGTTTATCAATGTTGATCGGATTGTTGGTGAGGCTTAAAACGAGCAACAAAGCAGTGGGACTGAAGCCTTTAGTGATTCCTGAGGCGACTCAGGCGAAACTGCGAGCTCTTAAGGGAGCCACCCTACGGTATCATTACGGCACAGCTGTCATGACGGTTCGTAAGCAACTTTTTAAACTAATGGCCGAATGGTTTCAATCATTGATGGTCATTTCTGAAGAACTTGCCATAGATATTGGTGACATCATTCAGAACGTACTGCAGGCTCAAAGTGTCGATCTCTCAGCGATCGCGAATCAGGACAAAAGTGGTGCACGGACAAAAATACTCATGGAGATAGCTGAGAAGGCATCGGCGACAGACGATAAGCTGAAAGATGAATTGATGCCTATTATCATGGATCTGCAATTTCAAGATTATCTCAGGCAGTCGCTTGGGGCTCTGCAAAAAACGTTCAGGGTAAGTTATGAAGAGTGGGATATGACTACCGCTATTGCCAAGATGGAAAAGTGTCTGGTTTCAGTCGAGGATAAGAATGCCCTGAAGTCTGTGTTTGGTGTGCGTTCGACAGAGGCGAAAGACAAAAAAACAGCTGATGCCGCAAGTGGTGATGGTCTTTTTTTTGATGAGCCGACCGTGCAAAGCAATGCGACTAATGTTAATGGCGCAAAAGAAGAGTCTGGCGCGCCATCAGAAGCCAAAACCGGTGATATTTTACTATTTTAGAGGCAGGCAGATTTATGACAAACGATCCAAAAGAGATGGCCAAGCGCTTTGTCGTTGAAGTTTCCAAGAAGCTACCCATCCAGCATAAACATGATCAATTTATGATTGATGCTCTAGTTCGGCTGAGAGATCGCATGAACGATGCGAATGCCACGATCAACAGCAAAGTTGAGGCGTTGCTTACGAAAAGTGAGGACAATAAGCAGGTTCAGGAGCAACTAGCCAGTGTATTGCGGATGTCTGTGGAGTCCGGAAACGATGAGGGTGTGAAAGAGCTGCAGTCGATGCTGACATCGCGAGCCAATATTGACTCCCAACTTCAGGCGCTCTTGGGGATTGTGCAATACAGCATTATGCTCTCGGGGCGAATCGAAGTTTTCAGGAATATCATGCAAATTGTCATGGATGCCGGTGCGATAGAGTTAACAGATGAGGAGCTCCAGGGCAAAATGTTGAAGTTTGGTCCTCAATTGCAGTACGTCTGGCAAAAGGCATTCCATGAATGCCGAAGCATGGATGAGCGGCAGATGGTGTCAAAAACCATCTTCGGCAAAGAGATTAGTCTAAACACAGATGGTTAGCGGCAAGAGCAATGGTTATTCGTCAGAGGCTGCCTGTTTCCGCAACACATCCACGCAAACGTCCAAAAGCTGCTCCTTGTTCTCAAGGTTCTTGACCAATGTCCCTAAACGATGGCTCATTAGCCCGGCAAGTTCTTTTAGATCGATATCTCCCGCTTCCACGTGTCGAAGAATCACGGCATCAATTTCGTCGGCAATTTTAAGAAGGCGTACGGTGCTCGTATCAAGCCTGGTTTTCGACGATGGCCTGAGAGGAATAATCTTTGAACCCGCCGATTTTTGATCGTTTTCTTCGCTCATAAACGCCTCCGTCCGGTCGTAGAGGTTGCATCGGAAAACCACGCCAGCACTTAAATTATAGCATAAAAGTCAGTGAAATTGGAGGTTTTAGGCTTTCGTTTATGTCGTTGTCTGAAAAGGCTGCATGAAAGGCCTGTACAGACGGGGGTGGTGATCAACAATATTAGAAATAATATTTGAAACCGGCAGTCTGTTGCTGCATGTAGCCGGCTGTGATAAAAGTTAAAGACCATGCTGCCAGTAGCGTTGAATTTTGATTGTGCCTGCTTTGCAGGGCATCTGTCTTTTGTTGTGGAGATGTTTTGATGGTCGTCCGTCATCATTACTTTTCAAAAATAGTTGCCGGTTTTGTGGCGGTATGCATGGCTGTTTTGTCAGCCTGCGTGACGAAAATAGAAATCCCGCCTGCCACATCATCGTCACCGTGTATGAGTCGTTCAGAGATTGATCCTCCATTTGCTGATCCATTTGATCCGGATCCGGAAAAATTGAATCCAGAGCAATTACTTTCAGCCTATCTGCAGGTAAATACCTCTCAGCCTGAAGGGTGCGAGGGCAAGGCGGCCCGTTTCTGGAAGCGTTTTTTTGATCGCTACGGCATCGAAAACGAGATCGTTCCTCTGCCATTTGGTGAGGATCGTGCCAATATCATCGCGCGTGTCAGGCAGAAAAAAGGAAAAAAGCGATCAGAGCGGCCCGTCATACTGTTGAGTCATCTTGACGTCGGTCCTGCCGCGGGTTCTGGATGGAGTGTTTCGCCTTTTTCCGGGACGATCGACAATGGTTATGTGTATGGTCGTGGCGCTTCTGGTGCGAAAGCAACAGCCGTGATTCATGCAATTGCTATGGTTCAGGCGTCAAGGAGGGACGGGGATATCAGTCGCGACATGATATTTCTTGGTACTGCAAATAGCGAAGGTGTCTTAGACGCTGACAAAGGCGTTATCACTGGCGCACAATGGATGATTAAGAACCGTAGGAAAATGCTCGAGCGTGCGGAATATGTGGTGACCACGGGAGGCGCTATTCCGATGTCTGATGGGGTGCAGCGTCGTTGGGAGATTTCGACTGCCGAAAAATCACGGCTTGAGATCACACTTGTTCCCAGTTCGCCGCAACGCGACATAGGAATGTCGAACAAGCTCATCGCGCTTGCCGCTGCTAAAATCATGACGGAATTTTCGCGCCCGCTGATGGTGGAAGAAGCTAAGGAGCAGACGGATGACGAGGTGGCGTCAGATGCCTCAGATGCGTCAGATGCACTGAGTCATGAAATAACTGATAAGCCAGTCTTGACATCGCGGCCTGTGGTGCTCGCGGATCCATTGGTGCGTGCGAACTACGAGACGACCCATGCGCTCACGGTGTTGGGTGGCCTTGGTCAACGGCATGTCATGCCAGCACAAGCCTATGCGTCATTATTGTTTGTAGGCGGTGCCGCGCGACGCACGGCCGTGGAAGCTGCGGTGATCCGATCGATGTTTCCTGGCGTCGGAGTTTCGGAAATTCGGCAGTTCGATGGAAATCTGCGTATGATGCTTAGATCTGCGGGAGTTGCCGTCAGTGCTGTGACGCCTCCGTTGAATGGTGGCGCAAATGCGATGTTGGTTAAGAGCGTGGCTAGGATTGTTGAACGGGTGAAGACGCGGGAGATCCCCGCTAAAGATGTGATGGTGGAAAGTCTGTCTTCGATGTCAGCGCAGTCTTCAACCCAAAGGCCAGAGGCGGTGATAGACGTTCGACTGCTTCCCGGAGAGTCATTTCCCCGGGTTGTCAGTGATTTACAGTCTTTGGTCGCTGGTATGGGTGTGACGTTGGCTGTCACGGGGCCCCCAATTGCTACAAGCGAGTCCCCAACTGAAACGCCGTTATTTGCATCGATCACGGCGGTTCATAGGCGTTTCACAGATTCTTTGCGATCTCGTCCCCCGCTTGAAACACCAGTTTTGACCCATACCACGGATGCGGCTTATTTCCGTCAGGTTGGTTTGATTGTTTACGGTTTTGATCCATTGCCTTTGGATGTGAAGGATATACGCCCAGATGGTGTCGATGAGCGTATTACGGTGACGTCGATCCGTTACGCATGTGCGGTGACAAGTGCTTACCTGTTTGATTTTTTACGTGAATCTCGCAATACTAAGACAGCTCAGAGCCTTCAGCAGTGAGAAGCGGCGTTACAAAAGTGTCCTGCGCAAATCATCCAGCGTGGGGCAATAGATGTCCACTCCAGCGCTCTTGAGTTCCTCATAGGATCCGTAACCATAGCCCACACCCAGGGACGTAAGGCTATTATTTTTAGCGGCGACGGCATCGTGTTGGCGGTCACCAATCATCAAAATTTGCGCATTCCGGTGCAGTTTGTTTTGTGTAGTGATCCACTCCAGTAGGTCGGTTTTGTTGGCTCTAGTTCCATCGAGTTCACTACCGTAGATATCTTCAAAAAAATCTTCCAGGGCCCAGTGACGTAAAATAAGTCGCGCATAAGTGTGGGCTTTGGCCGTTGCAATGAACATGCGGTAGCCAGCATTACGTAAGTCCTTTAAGAGGTCGGCAATCCCAGGGTAGGGCGTGTCACGGTACATTAGTCCCTCGTTGACGTACCAGTGGCGGTAGCGTTTCACCGCGTGTTCAATGGTGGTCGGGTCCTTTGTCTGTAAAAGCGTCGCAAGGCAGTCGCGCAAGGGTGGGCCGATCACCCACAATAATTCGGACTCAAGCGGCACGGACGCGCCAGCCTCCTTGAGGAAAGCTATGTAGGAATCAATAATACCGCGCCGGGGGTCGGTGATCGTACCATCTAGGTCCCAAAATAAAGTATGCCATCGGTCAGTGCTTGCCATGATGCTCCGGAAGATCTCTAAATAGCTCTCTGGTCCAATCCCGGATGGCATTGCAGTCGGCCGTTGCATCTGTGATCAGTCGAACGCTGTCAAATTCAATGATGGCTTTGACGCGCTCTAAACGCAGCAATGCGAGCAGGTGCGTCGCAAAAGTGTCTTTTCCAATGTAGGCCACTTTGCGCAGCGGTTCGTAGCGGATTCTGAATGGCTGCACCGGAATTTGATGCCTCTGGGCAATTTTAAATGCTCCATGGCGCCAAGGTTTGTCTTCTGTGATGCAGGTCGTTCCTGAGGGGAAAATACCAATACTTTGTCCTCGTCGCAGAATCGTGTCTGCTATGGCATCGGCCGCATCAGCGCGGGAACGGCCACTTTCACGCTTGACGAAAACCGTACCAGCTTTCTTGCTTGCCTGACCAATGACAAGCCATTTTGAAACTTCCTCTTTAGCCACAAACACGACGGGAACACTCGCCATCAATAGAGGGATATCGACATAGCTCAAATGATTTCCCACAAACAGCACAGGCGTCGACATCTCAGGGGGCGCGCCCTTGATTTCCACATCCATCGATATGATCCCGAGGAGATCTCTGGCCCACTGAAGAATCAACTGCTGGAGTGTTCCTTGGGGCAGATGGCCCTCACTTTTTTCGATTTTGACGGCCGCATTGTATGCGGCTGCTGTCAATTGAAAGACCTTGGCAAATTTCGCCGGAACCGTAAGGTTTCGTTTGAGCGCTTTACGCTTGGATCCTTTCGATGTGGGGGCGGTGCCTGGATCCCGAAACTTCAACAGGCGTCTGACGCGGAATCTGATCATATGCCCGCTTTAACCCCCAATAGCAGGGCGTTGCTGTTATATTTGATATCCGACGACGATGCTTTGAGATCCGTAGATCCAATCTTGCCCTCGGTCATGCTCAGGGTTTCCATAGAACGCTCGAATGCGGCAGTAACACTGATCAGCGGCAAGACGCTGTAATTGAGTCCAACGGTGACGCGCGAGCCAGTGCTTTTGTAAGCCACGCTGCCGCTGGTGGTCGTGTTTGCCACAGTGACTTCAGCGGTTCCCGCGTAAGTGGAAATGGCTGTATAACCTATACGTGCAAATGGCGCCAGATCTCCAAATGGGAACCAAGCGGTCACTTCGGGGACGACCGCTGTGGAAGTCAAAGATTTGACTCCGTGAGTGGCCACGGTCGCCTGATAGTTTTCGGAATAAAAACGCAGACCAAAGCTCACTGGGACCAAAGGGATGGGGTCAAGGTGGGCCGCAAGGCTTGTTACAGAGGAGTCCAAGGTTTTTGATTGCCCGTCTTTCTCAAAAGAGCCCGATCTTCGTCCCAAGCTCACATCGCCGTCAAAAAAAGCAGCAGCTGATACAGACCATAGAAAGGTCGAGACACAAACAAATAGGCGCATGGAACATGATGATCTGAGACGATAGAAATTCGTGGTGAATGGCTTCATAGCGACTTCCTTGATGACTTGATATTTGCAATAATGATCATGGTGCTAGTTAAGCACATTGTTTTATGAAATACCACATCCCAAGAGCATGGGGCGGGAGTGTTTGATTGGTATTGGTCCACAGGCTGCAAAAAGTTCATTTTTTGGGCGCTACATTGGTGGCTTTAGTCCTTTGTGGGGGAGCCTTCCGCGCTTGGGCCGCTGGTGTCGCGGATCCCGCATCAGCCGCGACCATCGTGTACTTTGGAAAAAACAAGAAGGGTCCCTATGCGGTCTTCGATCAGGGTAGCAACTCCGGTTTTGTCATTGGCAGAGATGTGTGTCTTTATAGTGTCGAACGCAAGAAAATTGATTGCACAACGGTTGTCAGAACCAAGCCAAGGGCTGCGGCGATCCATCTCAAACCGGCCATTAGGGCAAAACTCGACGTTGGCTTTTTTGTCTGGCCAGAGGACCTGGGCGATCCGATGTTCCCGAAATCGGAGGATGCGCTCGCTGACGCTAAAAGTGCTGCTGATGTCTCCTCTCTCTCGCTCGAAGAGGATGATCCCCCCGAGCCCATTCTGCCGCCGCTGCTCGTGGCTCGATGGCAGATTCATTTGGCGCCGACCTATGCGCTACCAGTATGGATGAATGATCTTCGGTTTGATCCAAGTGCCCGTGCCGCAGGTTCTGGCAAAATTTGGGATAGCGGCGATACGATCAAAGGCAGCGTGGTCGGCTTTGGTGCCCGCTATCATATGCCGCAAAACGGGCGAGGTGACGCGGCCGTTGATTTTACCTACCATTTTGTCCCTCAAAAGCCCGTCAAAGATGATTTTGATTTGACGGATACATCGGTAGCGGTGCAGTCGGAGGTCTGGTCTCATCACTTTAGGTTTCGGTGGTTGCGTGGCGCCACCTGGCGTCACAGAGAGGATAGCGATCTGTTGTTATACACAGGGGCCGGTTATGATCTGGTCCGGGTCAAGTTTCGTTCTGCGAAGATTGGCGCATCGACCAGTGAGTTGGTCCGTGGGGAAATTTGGGGGCATGGCCTCGAAATTCCTGTGGTCGTGGCCTGGCAAAAAACGATGGGAGACTGGATGTTGACTGCAGGGGCGGACATGGCCATGCCTCTTGGAGTGTTTGGGGTTAAAATGACCGGAAAACTCGGCTATAGCGAAGATGTGGCAGATGCTGATAAGTCATTGGATTCCGCTGCAGACGCTGTGAACGTCCGTCGTGGATGGTTTTCTTTTGCGGCGCAATTTGGTATTGGTCGCAAATTGTGAAAAAGGAAATCCCGATATGCTAGAAACACAAATGGACACGGCGATTCCCGGAGTCATCACGGCCGATATTGCCAGGCGGCTTCTGCCCATTCCATCGAGCTCGGAAGCTTGGATGGCACTGCACAAAGCTCACATCGAGAGGCTGAAATCGGCTTGGGGTGCAGCATTATCGCGGCTCGGACTTGACGGCGTTGTGATTCACAATGGCCTTGCTGCAAAGCGATACTCAAGGGACGACCAGTATTGGCCCCAGGCGGTGACTCCCCATTTTGCCCATTGGACCCCTTACCGTGAGACGGCGGCTCTGCTGGTGATCACTCCTGGAAGTCAGCCTCGACTTGTTTGCGAGGCTCATTCGTCTTTTTGGGAGGGGCCAGCACCATCGATGGATACGTGGAGCCGTCAGTCGTTCGTACTGGAAGAGGCTTCGGCATTGGACAAGCTGCAAGGCCTATCTTCGTTTGCTTTCATTGGTGATGATTCCGGTTTAGCCTTAGCCCTTGGTATCGCTCCAGAACAGCGAAATCGTGACGATCTTTTTGCGGTGATTGACCAATTTCGAACGTTGAAGTCAGATTTTGAGGTGGCCAGCATTCGGTCGGCCACGGAGACTGCGGCCCGAGGTCACGCCAGACTTCGTGATTTGTTCCTAACTGGTGATCAGTCGGAATTATCCTTGCACCATGCCTATCTGCAGGCAACGTCCCAGACCGATTATGATCTGCCCTATGGTAATATTGTGGCGCAGGGCGCAAACTGCGGGATTCTCCATCATGTACACTACGATCGACAGATGCGTCGTGGGGATCTTTCACTTTTGGTTGATGCTGGGGCTCAGTGCCACGGTTATGCCTCCGATATTACACGTACCTGGTCCCGTGGTCATGGTGCAGCGGCATCTGCGTTTGCCGGGCTGATTGCAGCACTGGATGGTGTCCAAAAGCAATTGGTGGCAAGGTTTACGGTTGGAAAGTCTTATGAGGACCTCCACAATGAATCTCATGTCATGATTGGTCAGGTCCTGAAGGATAGTGATCTGGTTCGCGCCAGCGTGGATGAGATGGTGGGTGTTGGGCTGACCAGACTGTTTTTCCCCCATGGGCTTGGGCATTCCCTTGGTCTGCAAGTGCACGATGTGGGTATGCGTCTTCGGCAGCCGTCAGTGGCCAATCCTTATCTTCGCAACACGAGTGTGATTACAGCAGGTCAGGTGACCACGATCGAGCCAGGACTTTATTTTATCCCCAATTTGATGCAGCAGGCTCAAAAAGGCCCCCTTGCGGGGGCCATCCACCACAAGCTTTTGGAGTCACTGATTCCATTTGGCGGCATTCGCATCGAGGACAATATCCTAGCGACCGATTCAGGGCCTATAAATCTGACTCGTGACTACATCTGAGCTGCTAACTCCAAAGGGGCCTTGGCAATCAGCTTTGGTCCACGAGGTCCACCGTTAGAGTTTCCGGCATCCACCTAGATGCCCCAGGTTCGGTCGTGACGCCGATTGGCCGTGGGTTAAGCCAAGAAGATCATGCGAAAATCACCGCAATTGACGAAGATTCAAGTGGAAAGACCCTTCATGATTGGGGCAGGAGGGGAATTTTGTTTCTTCGTGACTCCGCTGGCGAAGTCGAAAGCTCTCCTGAGCGCAGCGCGTCAACCAGAGCGCAGCGAAGATTCTCTCATTGTTCAGACGGAATGTTTCGCTTCGCTCAACATGACGGATCTCAGCGCGACATGACGGAGGTTCGCACGAGCTGATACTGCATCAGGAAAATATTTGTTTATTTTTTTTCTTGTTTTTTTCTTGACATGTTTTTTTCGCGTTGAGACGGCAATGGCTTGGTGGTCATGTATTTCAAGCGTTAAACAGCTTTAAACATGCTGTATTGCGTTGCAGATTCATTTCACAAAAATTTTTCATGATCACCTCAAATCGTCCAACAGCGTTGGTTTAAACGCGCTGAAAAAACACGTGATACAGTCTCTTCGTAAAATCATGCCGTTTATTTGCATGATTTTAAATGAATGATTTTTGAATGATTTTTGGATGATACAGCAATGGAGGATTCGACAATGACCAGCGCAGCGAACAACTCAAACCAGAATGTCCTATCCATCTTAATCAATCCTGAAGCGCGCAGTCAGTGGCTTGGTCACGTGTCGCAAGCTTCAAATGAGTCGGTCCAGACAATGCTGAGCAAGGCCATCTCGAGTGAGCGCCAAGCGACAGCGGCGTTGCTCATTTATCTTGCCGAATACGAACATCGCGGCC
The DNA here is from genome assembly GCA_044375465.1 of Oligoflexales bacterium. Classification (GTDB taxonomy): domain Bacteria; phylum Bdellovibrionota_B; class Oligoflexia; order Oligoflexales; family RGVZ01; genus CAMDKS01. The sequence goes on from JBILMN010000037.1 coordinate 9,568, forward strand.
TTCATCTAAGGGATGGCTACTCGTCAGTCTATGCTTTTTTGACGTTGGGTCACGGGTATTCTGAGGGGGCGGCCGCCCGGCGGTCTGTGGTGGCGCGGTTTGCGAGGTCTCATCCGGAGGTCTTGGCGATGATTGCTGCTGGTGATCTGAGCCTGTCAGTGGCGGATCTATTAGCACGCGCGGTGTCACGGAAGGAATGGTCCTCAGAGAAACTGGTGGCCACACTCGTACAGTTTAAAAGAAAGTCCAAAACAGAATCCGAACGCATTCTGGCAGAATTTGGTGTCGCGAGCCGGGTCCCAAAGGCCAGAGAGCGGGTTAGGGCGGTGGCAGTTTCTGCGTCTGCGTCTGCGTCTGCGTCTGCGTCTGCGTCTGCGTCTGCGTCTGCGTCTGCGTCAACCCCTGGGCCCTTGATGGTGACGAACGCAAGTCCGGGTGGTCCGCTGTTCTCTGAAAAGGAAGTCGTAACTGAGCCTCCATGCGGTGCCATCATGACTGGACTCGAAAATACCTCGGGCGGCTTTGTGATCTCTGACCCTACAACGGACGAGGCCTCAACCGTGGAATACCAAATTTCCCTGCGTTTGACAGCTGAAGCGATGTCTACTCTTCGACGGGCTCAGGATTTGCTTGGCACCAAGGATTTAGCATCCACCATTGAAGCCTTGGCTACCGCCCACAATCGCCGCAAAGATCCGCTATACGCGAATCAGGGGCGGCAATCAAAGCGGTCCATGACCTCAAAGAAGTCAAAGCCAGTGCGACCATCAAGTGGCCAAAAAAATCATAGACGTCATAAAGAAATCACTCCGCCATCGGAGCAGGCCACACAAGCAGTCGCAGGATCAGCAGCAGTGGCACCTGTATCAGCAGATCAGGCAGAGACGAAGGCCCGCCAGCCAATGATTCGTTCCCGCTATATCCCTGCATCGGTGCGCCGCCGCGTCTATCAAATGTCAGGCGGCCAATGCTGCTACGTCAACGCTGCAAACGGCCATCGATGTGCTGAGCGGAGGTACCTGGAGGTCGATCACATCAAGCCTTACGCTCTCGGTGGTCAACATGACGTGGAAAATCTGCAAATCCTCTGTCGTGCGCACAACATGATGCGCGCTCGCGAGACGTACGGTCGCGATGTGGTCTAGGGCGCCGCCGGCAGGACTGCAGGACGTCCGCAAAAACTGTCGACAAAAACTGTCGACAAAAACTGTCGACAAAAACTGTCGACAAAAAATGGATGGCGCGATGAAATATCAACGTGAGCAATACGACTTGGATGTTGCACCTCAATCGGCTTCGTGATTCGGTGATTCTGCGATTCTGCGATTCTGCGATTCTGTGATTCTGCGATTCTGTGATTTATGTATGCCGGGCTCAACTTGCCGGCCCTGCCTTCAACGTTCCGATATAAACATTCAAGCTGAGCGCCATGAGCGATGCTGCGTAGGTTTGTTTTAAAATCAGAGGCGCACTCGTTGAAAAGACTTCAATCAGTCAAAATGCACTGAGATCTCCTGGGATTCTTGGAGCAGTTTTGAGGTGACTTTGATGGTGTCGTCAACGCCTGATTTCGCGCCTTGAATGAGCATGGTAAACTCTGCTGTCGAACTTCCACTGCTGTAATAGAATTTTTGGTAGGGTAACGATTTCGGATCATTGATCACTTGGACGTAACCATCAGTGCCAATCAAGGTGCCACTAAGGTCTGTTTTATAATAGTTGCTCGTCTGGCTCGGAAGTTTGACTTGGATATGGATGATGTAATCCTCTCCCTCGATTGGATGAGGCGGCGTGGCCCAAACAGAAAAGCTTCCTTTCACAATCGCATGCGGGGGGAGTGATGAGGGTGAATCCGTTTTTTCCGAAATTTGTTCGAGGGATTTTTTGGGTGACTGGCGTGTTGTTTTTCCGCCACTTGCAAATTTCTCTGATGGGGCGCAGGACGACATGCAAAAGGCGAATACGATGTGCATGAGTCGGTTTGTCATCAAGCTTGCTCCTTCGAGAGAGATATCGGTAAACGCCAAGAGGATTTTAAATAGAATTATAAATAATAATAAAATCATGTGGTTAGGGTTAATCAAAAAATTTTTACATACATACATACAACATACATACAAACAACCCCATTCAAATGAACCAGCAATATCGTCCCGTGTGAGTAAACCAGCGATATCATGCAGACGCGCGACAGGACTGACGCGCTTCTATAGTCGGTTTTTGGAATCCTTGGGTCTCTTTCATGAAGATCGCATTCGTGGAGTTTGCGCCAGCGTGCGAGCGGCGGCGATATTCCTATCTCGGGAGTGTTCATGTTATGATTTTGGGCGGAGTAACCTGACCACCAAGGGGACGAGTTTTGAGCAGCAAAGATCGTAAATACATCGCCGTAAAATTCGCGCGGCTGTCAGATGCGGATGAAACAAATATCCGTGGATTCATCACCCGGGAGCTCACTCAAAAAAACGTGACCGTCGACGATCCGGATACCTACGAGAAGCAAAAACGAGAGGTGTATCGGGTGCGATTTCGCAACACCAAGGTCAAAGTGGTTACCGAGGCGACCCAAAAAGTGCCACAGCTTGAGATGGAAGTTCTTTTGGAGGATCTCTCGGTTGGTGGTTGCTGTATTTCGCTGCCCGCAAGTCAATCTGTGGCCAAAGGCGGAACCATTTACATGACCCTGCATTTTTGCCAGCCCCCTGTGTCGGTGCGGGGGGAGATTTTAGGCTTGCGGCGGGATTAACTCGTCTCGTAAGGCGACGATCCCATCTTTTTTCATGGCTGACACGCAGTGAGTCGATGCCAACCTCACACCGCGGCTGGTGAGTGCACTCTCTAGAAATCGCTGCCTCTGTGAGCGCTCTGAGCGCGACAGTTTGTCGGCTTTGGTGAGAATCAAGCTCAAGGGGGCCCTCTGGCTCAAGGCTAGTGCCAATTGAAAATCCACATCCTCAAGATCGCGGCGAGGATCCCAAAGGAACAGGAATCGGCGGATTACGGTGCGAGCCAGGTACCCATCCATCAAGGCCTGCCAATCTTTGCTGTCTGTGGTCGCGGCAGCGGCAAACCCATAGCCCGGTAGGTCGACGAAGTAATAGCTGTTATTGACCCTAAAGAAATTAGCCATTTGCGTTCGACCCGGCGTGCGACTGGTACGTGCTAAGCCGGTGTGATTCAGTACCGCATTCATCAGCGTTGATTTACCGACGTTGGATCGCCCGATAAAGGCGAACTCAGGTAGGGTCATGGGTGGCAGCTGATGAGCCTTCGCAGCGCTTGTTTCGTAGACAGCATTCATAGTGGGCCGCTTCTACAGGTGGGAGGGGTGATCGTCAAGTAACTATTGGATCCCCGTCAAAGCCTTGATAGAGTGGGGGCTTCTTCCTTTCAATGTTGAGAGTTAACCTATGAATCGCATTCAACAATTAGACGAAAATCTGATCAACAAAATTGCCGCCGGTGAGGTCGTTGAACGACCTGCTAGCGTCGTCAAAGAGTTGGTGGAAAATTCCATTGATGCCGGTGCCACAAAAATCACTGTGGAACTCCAAGAGGGTGGTCGTCAGCGTATTGTGATTTCAGATAACGGACACGGCATGTCACCGGAAGATGCACGTCTGGCCATCATTCGGCATGCCACGAGCAAAATTCGCAGTACGGAAGACCTTTTTAATCTGCAGACCATGGGGTTTCGTGGCGAGGCACTGGCCTCAATTTCCGCTGTGAGTCGCTTTGTATTGATGACTTGTGAACAAGGCAAAAACGAGGGTGTTCGCCTGTCCACTGAGGGTGGAAGCCCCTTGGATGTGACCCCGTGGCAAAGCAGCGGTGGGACCACCATCATCTGTGACGAGATCTTTTACAATGTTCCCGTGCGTCAGAAGTTTTTGAAATCTGCGGCATCCGAATATGGTGCGGTATTGGAATTGATCCAGGCAATGGCCTTGTCTCACCCGCAGATCGATATGACGCTTGTGCACAATGGTAAAGAGGTGCTGCGTGCACCGGCTGTACCAGGAGATGGTCTCTCGGAAGCTCGTCTGAGAGCGCGCTTTGCTCAGGTGATGCGTGGTGATGGTGGGCTTGCGATGGTCTACAAAACAGCGGCATCTCCTTGGGCCACGATGACGGCTCTCGTCTCAGCGCCAGGCGTTGAGCGGGGCTCTGCAAAAGACATGTTCCTGTTTGTCAATGGTCGGTGGGTCCGTGATAAATCCCTGAGGTTCGCCGTGCTCCGCGGCTATCACAGTCATTTGTTGCGGGGTAAATATCCGGTTTTGGCGCTTTTTTTGACGTTGGATCCTGGGCTGGTTGACGCCAATGTTCATCCCGCAAAAACTGAAGTGCGCTTGCAGTATGCTCATGAAATTCATGGCATGGTGGCCAATGCGGTACGGGAGGCCTTGCGATCAGCGGAATGGTCTGCTGCCTCATCGACTCCCGCGCTCGAACGACGTCAGCCCATGGAGACTCGCACTGGAGACGACGAGCCTGCGATGGCGATCTCTCATGTATTTAGTGGAGCCTCGCGCGAGCGTTCGTTCGCTACAACCAGCACCAGAGAGTCAACTTATACACCGCGTCCTGCCCGTTGGCTCGATGTGACGCCTTCGCCGTCGAGCAATCCTTTGCCAGACGTTGGGCCAGCTCAAGGCGTGGGTTTATTTGATACACCCATTGTCACAAAGCCTCTTCGTGAGTCCATACCATGGAAAGAGCTTAGCTACATGGGTGCGATTGCTGATTGTTATCTGATGTTCGGTCACGGCGATCGCCGTTCAGGATCAAGACTTCTGGCAGTCGATCAGCACGCGTTTCATGAGCGAGTCTTGTACGAGCGCCTGATTCGCAATACGGATCTCCTCTGCTCAAGTCAGGCGCTGTTGGTGCCTGAGGGTGTCACTCTGAGTCCGACGCAAGTTGAAACCTTGCGGGCGTTGAAAGAACTCATGGAAGCCAATGGGTTTCGTTACGATATCGTCGATGATCAGACGATCGAAGTTCGCGCTGTTCCAGTGCTCTTAGCCAAAGCCGACATCACTCACTTGATGGAGTCCATTGCCCGTCATGAATCGTCCCCAATGCCTCTTGAGGGTAATACTGGGCTGGCTCATGATCTCCTTGCGACCATGGCCTGTCACGGCGCTGTGCGGGCAGGCGAGGCTCTTGGAGATGCTGAATTGAAAGTCTTGATTGAGGAGGCGTCGGACGTGGATTTTTATCATAACTGTCCCCATGGGCGCCGTGTTTTCAGATGGTGGGATGAGGCGCAGATTGCCCGTTGGTTTGACCGCTGACGATGCTCACATGGTCCCCAAAGCTCGCTTCTGGTCGCCGTCCTGAATTTATTGTTGTGGGCGGGCCCACGGCTTCAGGAAAATCAGCTGTGGCGCTTGAACTGGCCAAAGCCGTCAATGGCAGCATCATATGTTGTGACAGCGTGCAATTGTACCGTGGTTTTAACCTTGGCTCAGCAAAACCCTCCAAAGCGGAGCAGGCGCTGGTGCCGCATCAGTTATTTGACTCGTTTGCATGGCATGAGCCTTGTGACGCGGCTATTTATGCCGATAAGGCAAGGCAAGCGATCACCACGGTCACCGCAATGGGGCATATGCCCATTGTGGTGGGAGGCACGGGACTTTACCTGCGTGCATTATTGGGCCAGAGTTGGGATGAGGATATTCCCAGTGATGCGCTGCTGCGCCAGCAGCTATCGACAAAGAGTTCGGACGATCTTTTTACGGAGCTGTCGCGTCTTGACCCGGATCGTGCCGCCCAGTTGCATGTGAATGACCGCTTTCGCGTGATCCGCGCCCTTGAAATTAATAAGTTAACGGGCCGTCCAGTTCCAAAGCCAGACCCAACAAAGACAGCGGAACATCGCCATCTGATGGTCCTGATGAATCCAGCTCGCGACAGGCTCTATGAGCGGATCAACCGCCGCACGGAGTTGATGGTCCAAGGAGGACTTTTGCGGGAGGTCCAGGAGTTATTGCAGGCTGGAGTTTTGCCTGACTGTAAAGCGTTTGGCAGCATTGGTTATAAGGAGGCGCTCGCGGTGGCGCAAGGGCGAGAACCAGTAGATCAGCTGATCCCGTTGATTGCGGCTGCAACCCGGCAGTATGCCAAACGGCAGGTGACCTGGTTCAAGAAGGTTCCGTGGGACGTGGAACTCACAGAGGAGAAGGACGCCCCAGAACTTCTCTCCCTGGTCAAGGGTCTGCTATAATTTTATAGCGATAGCCAGTCTCGATCAGCGTTCTCAATCATCGTTCTCAATCATCGTTCATGGAGGGGTTCATGGTGAAACCACAGCCACCCAAAGTTCGATTGGCCTCAGCCGGTATGCCTGCATCTGAGGTGTTTAATTTTTATCAGATCATGACTTTACTCTCGGGGCTCTATATCAAGGGTGCACAGCGTCAGAACGCTCAAACATTCAAACACTCGTGGGACGCTGCCAGTGACTCATTGGTCAATCAGGTTGGGGATGCCTATGATGTGTGGATGGCGACACAGAAAACGTTGAAGGATGGCTTGCCGGTTGGAGAAAACAAGAATTTGATGACGCGCACCGCTAGGCTTGCGATGCGATTGGTCATTTGTGAAAATCATCTCAATATTTGGTGCCCTGCCATGCGGTGGGGGCGGATCATGGCTTTGATCGAGCGTCGGGTCATGGTTTTGGCCGAGCAACTTGCCGAACATCATCCATACATCGCAGACAAGTTGTCGCATATGCGTGAAGAGATCAGACGACGCGAAAGCTCTATGCTAACGGTCGAGGCTACTGCCACAAAAGAATCTCGTGATCTCAACAGTCAATATGCGATTCCTGTCGCTATGTGACGCGGAGGATTTTTATGAACGATAAACCCGCAGATCAGCAAAGTCGTTATAATGCCGTCAAGCATCAACAGGTGATTGCAGTCGGTGGCGCCGATCATACGGAGATGTTGCGGCGAAGCCTCGCTCCACTTAATTTCGTGCAGTTTAAAGTGGCCAAAGGCCGTGAGGACGTGGATCTCGACGCGCAATTTTTGATTATGGCAGTCGACTTTGACAATCTGCCTGTGCTGCAAACACTGGCGAAATTTTTGATGTCGTTGACTCAGTTTTCTGGAGTTGTGGCTTTTTATTCAGTGGGTGCGCGGAATCTGGCGGAAGAAGATTTGCTGTTTGGCATTGAACTTGGAGTCAAGAGGACCTTGTCAGGTCGTCATCGTGATGAAGACCTCAGGTCACTGATCAAGAAGCACGCGCTGGAAATGACCCTGCATGGATCCATGGCTTATGTAGCCTCAGAGGTGATGAAAGCTTTGAGCAGGGGAGACGATGCGATCAAATTGCAACTCGAAAAGCTGGCGTCCATGGACAAGAACAGTGAGGAAGTGAATCGTCTTCAGGCGATTTTATTTGAGGCGAGAGCTGATTACCGGCGCATGGAGTTTCACCTAAAACAGACACTGCGCATCAATCCCGAAAATCTATGGGCAGCAAATAAGCTTGGACAGCACTATCTGCGAAATCGTCGTGCGGCCGAGGGTATCGAAATTCTTCAAAAGCTATCGCGATTTCATGAGCTGAACGCGGAGCGGTTATTGGTTCTCGGTGACGCTTTTCTGAATGCTGGACGCCCCGTTGAGGCCGGTGATGCCTTGTCCAAAGGGCAGCATTTGACAGGTGGTCAGGACGCTCGATTCGCCGAAGGGCTGGCAAAAGTTGACCTTCTCTATGGTGACGTGCCATCAGCTCTCCATAAAGTTGGTAAGAAATATTTGAGTAGTCCCGTTGTGGCGTTTTTGAATACTCGCGCAGTCATGGCCACTCGATCAGGTAAGCATGATCAAGGCATTAAGCTTTACCACGATGCGGTTGCGGGAGCGGATCCCGACGACAGACTTGTGATCGCCAAGCTTTATTTCAACATGGGTCTGGCTTATGTGCGGTCGCGTCGGATCGAACACGGCATCGACGCATTCGCCAAAAGCATTACGGTTGGAGGGACTCAGTTTGATCGCGCCAAAAAACCCCTAGCCGTTGCTCGTGAGATTCTCGCCAAAAAAACGACAGAGAGCACGATGCCACTTGCGGTGGGGCCAACGCCCCAAAGCCAGGGTGGTGATGACATCGAATTTGAAGTTTTCTCTAAATTTTCATGAGATGATACGCATTGTGCTGATGACTCGGGATGACGAGTCACCAGCCACTTTTATGTCAATCAGCCAGCGTTTTGCCAAACTTGAAGCCGCCGGCGTAGGCCCATCCGCTGCCATCGTCTTCGAGGCTTTGTTCGGCATCGTCCAGTAGAGTCGCGATATCGCCGTGTCCACCCTCATAGTGTTTCGCATAGATGTCGCCGTAGTAGATCACTTCGTTAGTGCCGCGAAGATAGGAACCTGTGATCACCATTGCGGTGTGATCGGGTGCTCCAGGAGGGTCAAGGAACAATACGGAGAAAATTGTCCGGCCGTTTAACTTCTTGGTTTTGAAGGCGTGGCTTTCCATTTGCGAATGAGCGCTCTTCCAGATGACTTTGCCTTGGCCGCGTGGTGGAACATCCAAACGAACGTCGCGTGTGACGAGTGCGTTTGATGGCATCTTGTAAATGACCTTGCCGGGGACTTCAACGGCGTGAGCCGATGTTGCCAGGGTAAACAAAGCAAAAACTGAGGAAACTAATGCTCGTAACGTTCTTGAGTGTGACATGATGACAGTCTCCAAAAAAAATAGGTGAATGGACTCTCCAGTTCCTTTTTAGGGGCTGGTAGTCGTAAGGTTATCCCATTCGTTGCGTCAGAGGCTACAACATTCATTCGGTATGCACCAAGAGCTTGTGCACGTCGCTGTCAAAGATTCAAATTTATGATCATTTTTTCGATTTGAGCGGATGATGTCATTTATGGTTTAGCGAGGATGAATCCGTGCAATGAAAGCGGTATTTAATTCAGCATTTAATTCAGAGCGCGCGGATTGGATTTTTTGCGACGCTTGAGGCTCTGACAGAATCATGAGTTTTTGGGTCATGGACTTTGCAGTGTCAAACAGAGCGCGGATTGCAGATCCTGGATGAGATGATTTTGATTTCCCCCAAATGCTCCCTCGCACGGCGCTGAAATACTGGTACTCATTTGGGGTGTCTGAATTTCGCTTTTGTGGTGGAGTGCTAAAACTTCGGTCCGCATCCAAGGCGGCAAAAATCTCAGGATCATTCATGATGCGGGCTGCCATGTAATCGGCAAAGAGTTCCTCAAATGGTAACTGAACGACGTCCATCATCCACTTGAAGGGCTGGATGGCTTCGGCTGATTGAGAAAATTCCGTGTATAAAGCCGGTGGGGCTGATTCTTGCAAGATTTCGATTTGTCGATGAAGGCGAGCGAACTTTTGTTTTCGGTTTAAATAATCAAGATAGGGATGTGCCGGCTGAGTTTTCTGGAGTTCTTGCTGATAGTAAATGTGAGCCAACTCATGGATATTGCCAGCTGCGTTGAGGCGTGCTGTGGGTGTCACGGATGCGTCGCCCGCAGTGATGACTGACGCAAGGCGAAGAACGTAGCCTCCGTCCGCTCCAGAAAGGTTTTGGTCTCGGACATCGACAAAAATAGACTGAGGAACTCGCATGCCGTTCTTGATAAGGAAATTCACAAACTCGCGAACGCCCGGGCATGATGTGCGCGGCGGATCGATCGCGACATCCCAATGATACTTTTTGGCGATGTCTGTGATGGAGCAAGTTTCTTCTACCGCAAGTTTTTCGCGGTTAGCGGCGGCGAGCAGGTCACCAGGGTTGGATTCTTTGGAGCGAAGTTTTGCACAATTGCCGGTGGCGATTAATAGACATATCCCGCAAATCAGCCTTCTCATCATGATAAGCGCTCCCATTAAGATTTGAGACGACTTTTAACCAGCCGGCAGGCTCCAAAAAGATAATTGATTTCCTTATCTACGATAAATCCCTTGGCCTGAAGGCTGTCACGCAGCTCCATCGGGCTGTAAAAACTCGCGACGCTCTTCGGGAGGTAGGTGTAGGCTTCTTGCTCACTGAAGAGTTTACCAATTTTAGGCAAGATATGGTGGAAATAAAATTGGAACGCTTTAGACATGAAACCTTTGGTTGGCGTAAAAAATTCCAGGATCAAAAACACGCCGCCCGGCTTCAGCACTCTTGCGAACTCACTGAGGGCCTTTTCTTTATTGACCACATTGCGCAGGCCAAAAGAGATGCTGGCACAGTCTTGCGATGCGTCCGGCAGTAGGATGGATTCCGCTGACATCACCTCCCAGCGGATATTCTTATCAACAAGATCTGTGGGGACTTTTTTTGCGGCGAAACTGAGCATTCCCTTGGAAATGTCTCCGCCGACATAGGATGCGTATTCAGGGCGGGCACTGGCGACGGCTAACAGCACGTCTCCGGTGCCTGTAGCCATGTCGAGATACTGACCGTTCGGGCATTTTGGAACGAGAGATACCAGTTTGCGACGCCAACGAACATCTTGTCTTGCGCTGAGCAGGCGATTGAGAAAGTCATAGCGGCCGGAGATGCGGTCAAACATGGCCGCAATCATGGATTCGTCAATGGGTCTTGTCATGGGGGTGGGGGTCTTGTGTGTGGACACCTGATGCTCCAAGCCTTTCAGAGGTTGCTGAAAGGTGGAAGACTAGCACCCTAAGGGGTGATTTGCAATTCCGCGATGAGGTCTTGAGCGGATTTTACCCCAAGAATGCTGGGATTCAGGATCGATAGACTGCGAATCAGTGTCTGGGATCGGTCCTCGTTCAATAGATCTCCCAGGCCGGCGCCAGTCAAATAGTTTTTGATGTCGCCTTTGTGCTCTTCTGGGATGGTTCGGGCAACCGCTAGCAGTCTCAGAATGATCATCGTCAAGCTATAGTCCTTGTGGCCGCTCAATTCTCTTGATATCTGCTGCAATGCTGCTTCTGCAGTGGTTTTAAAGTGGTTTGCCTGCTGGGCCGTCATAGGTGTTTTGATATGACGATTTACAAATAGCATCAAGTCGGTAGCTATGTTTGTGGCATCGCGACCATTGACAATGGAGGCGGTCCGCCCAGAGAAAAAAGAGCTTAATTCACGTGCGATAGTTGCGGCTTGCGGGTTATCGGCAAATCTATCCTTGAATACCAGCTCGATCGCAAGAAGTACCGTCGGCAGAACTGTCGATACTTTTTCTTTTGCAGTCGATACGTCCATTACGAAAGATCGTCCAGACTCCGTGCCGTCACAGTAGATCGTCTTGGTTGTGTCATCTTTAAAGCTGCAGTCGATGGACGCATCAAATGAATCACTAGCATCAAAGCACTGCTCATAGGGGATGATCACTGAGTCGTCTACGCGTTCGCAGCGGAAACAAACCTGGTTACCTGTCTGTTTTGAGGAGCACCAGGCGGGTAAGGATAGTTTTAGTTCGCTGGCCTGTGAGGCAGGACGCGAAGCGTTGTCGCTGGATTGAGTGGAATTTTTGGAAGTTGTGCGGATTACTGGTGAGCAAGCGGTGAATACAGCCAGTATGATCGACAAACACCATTTGTCCTGAACCCAACGACTCACCGCACCATTCCCCCTGTCCATATGGAAGCCTGCAAAACGAACACTGGGGATCCATCCCCCGGTGTCCTGAAGGGAGGTATCGGCAAGACAGGGCTTGGTCTTTAGTTAAAAAATCTATGATAAAGATGTCTTGTCAGATAGTTACAGTCTTTCCAGTAGTTTGGCGCTCCGGTCCACAAAGGTCTTCATCATCTCCGCTGTGAACTTACCCTGCTGTAGGTAAGCCAGATCGTAAACGTGATCCACGGCCAGGCGCACCTCATCGTCCTTGCCTGGGAGTCTCGAGAGTTCGAGTAGTTTTTTGATGGCGGGGTTGTTTTGGTTGACCACCAGCGTGTGTTCGTCGCCCCAAGGATTGTCGCCACCGGCGGTGGGGGCCATGCGGGTCATGTCTTTGATGCGGCGCATGGTCTCATCAACCATCAGCATGCCAGGCAGGGCTCCAGACTTGAATGGCTCCACCTTAATCTTGACATTTTGCCTGGTCAAAAACTTCCGGAATAGTTCGTCCAGTTTTTCACTTGGTTTTTTGTGATCTGTTGGATCGACCAGCTCCGTGGCTGTGCTGTCTTTGAGGTGTTTGGTGATGTCAGAATCCACGCGCGCAAATTTAAACTTGCGCATGGACTGCATTTCAACAAATGGCAAAAAATGACTGTCAATGAAGGTCTCGGCCAGGATCACGTCTACCGACTCCGACTCCAGCATGGCAATGATACCGGACTGGGCCTGACTGTCTGAAGCATAAATGATCGTGCCATCGGTTTTGTCTTTGTTGCGCTCGAGGTATTGATCCAAGGTGAAGTAATCACCCTTGGTTGTTTTGAAGAGAACGTGCTCAACCATGCGATCGTAAAATTTGCTGTCGCGAAGCATGCCAAATTTCACGAATGGATGGATGTCGTCCCAATATTTCTTGAAGCTGTCCAGTTCTGTTTTGGACATGCCAGATAGCTTGTCTGCGACCTTTTTGATGATGTGCTCGCTGATCTTGCGAACGGTCGGGTCAGTCTGCAGGTAGCTGCGGGAAACATTCAAAGGCAGGTCAGGACAGTCGATCACGCCCTTGAGCAAGGTCAGAAACTCCGGGATCAGTTCCTTGCAGTTATCGGCGACAAAGACCTGGTTGCAGTACAGTTTGACCTGTCCTTGGCTGGCCTCAAATTCATGGCGAACCTTCGGGAAATAGAGCACGCCTTTGAGGTTAAATGGATGGTCCACATTCAGGTGAATCCAGAATAATGGGTCGGGAGAGCCAGGGAATACTTTATGAAAGAAGTCCAGGTAGTCTTTATCATTTAATTGGGACTGTGACTTTGTCCAAATGGGATTTGGCTCATTGACCACCTGACCGCCGATTTCGATGGGGTAGCGGATGAAGGCGCAGTAACGGCTTAAAAGCTCTTCCAACTTGGACTGTTCGAGCATCTCCGTCGCATCGTCGGCAATATGCAAAATAATATCGGTGCCAACGCTCTGGCGCGCACCGGCGGACAGCTTGAATTCGGTCGAGCCGTCGCACTCCCAGTGGGCGGCGGTGGCGCCTTCTTGGTAGCTGAGGGTGTCAATTTCAACTTTGGACGCCACCATGTATGCCGAGTAGAAGCCCAAGCCAAAGTGCCCAATAATCTGCTGGTCGTCGGCTTTGTCCTGATACTTGGCCACAAAGTCCTTGACCCCCGAAAACGCCACCTGATTGATGTATTTTTTGACTTCATCCGTCGTCATGCCGATGCCGGCATCGGAGATGGTGACCGTTTTTTTGTCTTTATCGATGGTGACGGTGATCTTGG
>JBILMN010000149.1:0-6901 GCA_044375465.1 Oligoflexales bacterium
AACTCCGATGGCTCATCTTTCGGCGTTTAAATGGTAAATGGGGACAGTCGGGTGTCCCCATTTAAAACGGGTGTCCCCATTTAAAATTAGTAGTGATAAGATTGGGGTCCAACGAGATCGCTCATTGATAAACATGGAGTCATGGCTTGTCTTTTTATGTTGATGTTCATACTCATTTGACCCACGAGGATTTTTACGCTGATCGCGCGCAGGTGATCCAGCGGGCTCATGAGGCGGGGCTTGGCGCTATTGTGGTTAATGGACTGGAGCCGCAGAGTAATCGTGAGATTTTAGCCATGGCCAAAGCGGATCCTCTCATTCGCCCAGCCTTGGGTATTTATCCCCTTGATGCCGTGTGTGACATGATTCCAGAGGCATTTCCGTTTCCGGTTGCCAAATTTGATGTTGATGCTGAAATTGCTTTTATTCGCTCACAGGCTGCTGCAGGAAATTTGGCTGCCATCGGTGAATGCGGACTCGATGGTTATTATCTCGACGAGGCGTTTTTGCCAGCCCAGGAGCGGGTGTTTGAGGCGCTGATTGGTGTGGCTCTGGATTATCAACTGCCCCTCATCATTCACACCAGAAAATGTGAGCGTCGGGCGGGCGAGATCCTGGTCGCTCATGGTGCCACCAAGGTTAATTTTCACTGCTTTGGTGGTCGGGCGTCCCTTGCCAAGGAGTATGCGGAAACACGTGGTTGGTGGTTTTCGATTCCTGCCAATTGCACGGTAAATGAGGGCTTCCAGAAAATGCTCAAAACCCTGCCGCCAGAGAAGATTTTAACCGAGACTGATGCGCCCTATTTGGCGCCAGTACGCGGGCAGCGCAATGAACCATGTCATGTGGTTGGTACGGTCGAGCGTCTGGCAAACTACCGTGGTTGGAGTCACGAAGACGCAAAAAAACAGGTGTATGAAAATTACACCTGTCTTTTTGGTGGATGAGTTCTGGCTGATCGTTAAGACCTCTATAAGTCGATCAAATCCAGAGAGTGAAGCCGAAGCCAATGTTAGTCATCTTCGCGGAGATGGATTTTTCCTCGGCGTTGCCACCGGTACGTATGGCGTGCTCATCGATCATTTTCGCTTGACCGAATAGGGAGACTTTATCGCTCATAAAGTAGTTGAAGCCAAGGCTGTAATAGACGCCAGAACCATAAAAATCCGATGATGTCAGGTCATGCTGGTAATCATAGCGCGAGCCGATCACGCCGCCACCGGCCTCAAGGTTTGCGACAGGAGCAAGAAACACCAACCGCATACCACCAGAAAAACGGCTGCCACCAAGTCTTTCGAGGCCAGACGAGGAGGAGCGCATGTTCATCATGCTGTGGGCAACGTTAAATTGTACGAATTTCAGCACTTCAAGTCCGAAGGTTTGGGTCAAGTTATAGCCGCGCCACTTGGATGTGATGGGGGTGGCCGCTGCCGTTAAGCCTGTCGATTTTGAGTTCGTGATGGTGACATCGCCATATTCTCCCTCGATGGATTGCGATACGAAAATATGGGTCATCGCCGAAGAGCGATAGGTGTTCAGGTAGTCATGGCTCGGCGTTGCCTGGGCCTTGGCTGTCGTGGCGCCTACTGTCATCGTTGTGATGATCGTGGTGATGGCAGCCACCGTCGTCACTGGCACAAGGGTCGCCAGTCTCTCGAGCAGCTTCAGCTGCCCCAAGCATTCATAGAGTGTTTTCTTGTTCCGCTTCAACATAATGACGTCTCCAGTGATAGGTCCTTTTTTTCCCCTTGGTCAGAGTCTTTTGGCCACGAACGAAGGGGCTTCAGATGGCATTGAGCAAGGGGTGTGCCAACGGGCTAGTGTCTTAAAATCTATAAATTCTGGGTAGTTAAGCCTCTGGATTGGGGTCGCCAACTGTCAGGTCTTTTGACACTTTGGTGTTTTCAGGGGCGTCCTGACCGATGTTTGGTCACCGGTTAGCCATTGCCCCAGAGTCGGTTCATGTGCAAAACTAGCTGATTCCTCAGGAGGTTTTACTTGGAGCGCGTCCACCGCTTTTATAGTGATGATCTGTTCATTCGGGCGACCGCGGTCATTTCAACCACCGTAGTTCGGGATATGTGCCGGATTCAAAAAACTGCGCCTCTGGCTACCATGGCCCTTGGCCGTGCGGTCACGGGAGCCGTTTTGATGGCGGCCCAACTCCGCGATCATCAGGTGGTCGGTCTGCACTTTCGTGGCAATGGCCCACTCGGTTCCGTCTATGCCGAGGCGTCCTATGAGGGCGAATGCCGCGGGTGGTGTGATGCGCCTGATGCCCAACTGCCACTGAAAGATGGTCGTATCGATGTTGCTGGGGGGCTGGGTATTGGGCTTTTAAACGTCATCCGTAGTCAGCCTTTTGAAAAAGCACCACACATCGGCACTGTTGAAATGATCTCCAGTGAAATCGGCGATGATATTGCCTATTATTTGCAGCAGAGCCACCAGATACCCTCTGTTACAGCTCTCGGTGTGGTACTTTCTGAAACCGGGCAAGTGCAGGTTTCGGGTGGGGTGCTGATTGAGTTGATGCCAGGAGCAAGCGATGCGGTCGTTGCGCGTCTTGAGTCCGCTGTGTCCAAGGCTAAGCCGCTATCAAGTCTGCTGACGGATGGAAAATCTCCTGTTCAGCTTCTCCAAAACTACACTGACACCATTAAAATGAATCAGACGGAGCATCCGTTTGAAATTAAATATACGTGTCGTTGCAGTATGGACCGGGTTGAGCGATCGCTCACCATGCTTGGGCGTGATGAATTGAGTCAGATGGTTGCAGAGGCCAAGGATGCCTCAATACGCTGTGAGTTTTGCGGTCGCACTTACAAGATTACGATAGACCGGCTCAGAGAGCTTTTGGCTGAATTTTCGTCCATGAATTAGCGTCCATGAATTAGCGTTCATGAATTAGCGTTCATGAATTAGCGTGGATTGTTTTGTGGTTCAAGGCGTGAGATGGCTGGGCCATTTTCATGCTGCGCATGTTGTCCGGCATCAAAATCAAGGAGTGGATCTCCATTCTTATCGCGGAACACCCGGCGTGCCGTGCCATTGAGCATGTATAGGCCGTCGTCTTGCTTGTCGAGAATCCCCGTCAACGTCACGGATCCCATGGTTTCCTCAAGTTGTCCAGCCTCGCCAAAACGCCGGAATAGTTCGAGTTTGACTTGATATTGATTGCTGCGTCGCAACCATCGAATCGGAGTTGTTTGAACGCGCCAGTCACCGAGATAAAAATCATTGGGTGTCTCAATGCGGGCTCTCAGAACATGCTGGATCGGTCGACCGGCAATTTTTGTCTTCACGGGTTTGCCATCTGCAGCGCGAGCGTCCAGCTCGTTCCAAGCCTTTAGCGTTACGGGAATACGCACGCGTTGAGTTGCGGGCGTTTCGATCGCGGAACCTTGAGATGCGGATGGATCAGCGCTGTTGTAGAGCTGCGATCTCGCAGCGCCGAGGGTCGGCGTGGTGGCGGACTGTACCTCGAACGCAGCCAAGCTCATGCCAAGCACAAAAAACATCGACACTGTGTGGCGCTTCATGTGGCCTCCCGTTGTCTTTAGGCTTACAATCAGTTGAGCAAAATCAGTTGAGCAAAATCAGTTGAGCGAGAATCTTCAAATATGAGCGCTTGAGTCGTGTATAATTTTAACACAACCTCTGCGGTCCATGTGCATGCTCAGCCACGGCTCTGTCTCTCTTTGGGGGCGAAATATGGCGGGAATGCGGTGGTTTTTTGTGATGTTTGTGTGGGTGACCAAAAATCCTTTGGAGTTGCGATGAGAGTCGATGTGGGTGCCTTGAAAGGCTATTTTGGGGACTTCTTTCCGTCGGTGTTGACTCTGGCTTTGTGGGTTGGCCTGAGTGGAGGTGCAGCGCACGTACTGAGAGATCCTGCAAGAGTGACCGAAGATCTCATTCAATCAACAGATAGGCTGATACAGACTCATGTCCGTGCTTGGGGCGAGGCTCCCGCAAGCATGAATGAATTGCGACTCTTTGCGAAACAGACATCCAGTCGTTATGCGGCGTTTGATATATGGGGACAAAGGCTCGAGTATCTGCGTCTCGGTAAAGTCAACTATACGGTAAGAAGTTTCGGGGCCGATGGCTTGCAGAATCGGCCGGGTGATCCCCTCGATCCAGGAGTTTTTCGCTGGGGCCCACTGGAAGATAAGGGGCTTCGCTATAATCTGTCGATGGGTGCCAGTGAACCTCGTCCATCGGTTGTTCTATTCGCTGGTGCAGATGATGCCACGGGGCGATGGCATGCAAAGATTTTTTTGGATCAAGTCTCGGGCGGAAAAAGGCTTTTGGTGAGGGACCGCCAGGAGTCACGATTCTACATGATTGCGCCCCATGACGGTGTCGAAGAGTTTTTTTGGGTTCCCGGTCAGGAAAAGTTGATCGTGACTGCAACGCAAAGCGCTCGGTACGGGGATGGGGTCTATCTATGGGACCTTCGTCGCGATGAGTTCTTGAATTTATTGGACGTTGTGACAGAAGGTGCAGACTTGAGTCCCACACGTCAGGAGCGCCGTCTCCATCTGGCATTATCTTCTATCAGTGCAAAGAATGCGGGCGGAGATACAACAGTGCCGGTCGTTTCTGCATTTGTGGCTGAGTCAACCGGTGCCGCACTAAATCCGCAGGATTTTTTTCGGTCTGTAAACCGCCATGAATTTGAACTGGGACCTGCCATAAAACATCGTATCGCCATGACAGAAAGTTCAACAGAAAGAGGGTTTGATACGATGGATTTTTTGGGCACTGGGACAGTGACCAATGACGGTCGCGGTAATCCTCAGCAGATCGCATGGCTGCGGCTTCCTATGGGTGGTGATTGGGAAAAGGCTGTTGTCAAATGGCAGGAGTTTGCCGCCGCATACGGTAAAACCCAACTGGCTCCCTATGCGGTTTGGGGTTTATCCTTATTCTACCGGGAAGCTGCGCGTCAGGCAGGACCAGATACTAAAAATGGCAAAATTCTAAGCAGCTATAGCCTTGAACTTGCGCGCGGCTTGAACACAATGCCGGCTGCACCGGGCTATGCTCGCGCAATTGGGGCTTGGATGGCTGCGCATCCATGAGTTACAGTATCGTCCGTCAGCAATAAGTATCGTGATCCACAGCGAATAAGGTCTGATCTCATGACTTCAGCGGAGCAACCGAAAAATATTTTTGCCGTCATTCTTGCAGGCGGCAGCGGCACGAGATTTTGGCCAAAATCCAGACAGAAATGGCCCAAGCAGTTATGCGCCCTTGGTGGCAGCCAGGAAACCATGCTTGAAATCACACTGTCACGGTTGGATGGCTTTATCCCGCCGGAGCGGCGATTGATTGTCACCCATAAAGATCAGGCCGAGGCGACGCGTCAGCTGGTGGGGCGCAGATGCCCTGTCGTTATTGCCGAGCCAGAAGCACGCAATACCGCCAACGCATTGGCTCTTGCCGCAATTGAAATCAATCATATGGGTGGCGGTGCCGATGCGATTATGGTGAGCCTTCATGCGGATCACGTGATCGAAAAAGTGGATGTTTTCCGTAGCTCTCTCGAAACAGCGATTGAGGTCGCGCGTAGCGGTGATTTGTGTCTGATTGGTATCGTGCCCAAGTATCCAGAGACTGGCTATGGTTACATAGAACGCGGCGATGCTCGTGCGGAGCGTGGGGCGTTTCGCGTCGCGAGCTTTCGCGAGAAGCCTGAGCGTCGGCTGGCGGAGGAGTTTGTTGCCAGCAAGAAATTCTACTGGAATGCCGGTCTGTTTGTTTTTCCGGTTACGACGCTGCTTTCGGAGCTTGCCGCAAAGCTTCCCGCAACCGTATCAGGTTTACGGGATCTTGCGTCATCCGCGCCCTCTCTGACCAAAGTTTCTCAAGAGCAGTTTGCCAAGGTCTATGCTTCTCTCCCTAAAATATCCATCGATCACGCCGTACTCGAGGTGTCAAAGCGAGTGAGTGTGGTGGAGGCTGACATTGGTTGGCAAGACGTTGGTAGCTGGGATGCTCTCGCACAGTGTTTCAAGACGGATGAATCCGGAAACTTTGTACAAGGTGAGGCACTGTTGATTGATAGCACTGGATGCACGATCGACACGGATGGGCCGCTGACGGCCGTGTTAGGACTCAAGGACATGGTAGTCGTCCACGCCAAAGGCGCGATATTAGTGTGTCCCAAGGCGCGCGCTCAGGACGTCAAATTGATCGTTGACCAATTAAAGACCAGAGGCCGTGAGGATCTGACGTGATTATGGTATCGCTGCCCCAGTCGTGCTAGCGTGATACGGAAATCGATGATCTGGTCGTTCGATGATGCGAACGAGCGCTTCTATTTTAGAGCGGCATGCCTTCAAAGCCCATCCGATCTGGATTTTGAGTCATCGGGTTGGGGAACAGCGAGATGAATCCAGAAGCGTTTTTTTTGTTTCGAGCTGTTTGAGATATTCACGATATTTTCCATAATTCCACCATTCTTGAGGATGGTGCGTTCGGATGCGATGTTATCTGCGTCGCAGGTTACAAGAAGGTTTCCAATCGATTGAGCTTCGGGGGTCTGCAAAACCAGCCTTAGCATCGCAGTCGCGACGCCTCTCCCTCGATGTTGAGGTGCGACAATGTAGCCAATATGTCCACCGGCAATCCGCAGCATGTCATTAAGTTGAAGGCGCATGGCAATTCTGCCAACCATGGATTGACCCTCGAAAGCCCACCACACAATGCCCTTAACGAAATCCTCGGGTGGATGTTCGTTTAGGTGGTGCAGGCGTTTCACATACTCGGCAAATGATAGAGATCTGAATTCTCTAAACCTCGACTCACCGCGGTTTTTTATTGAATCTTGTACGCATAAGCATTGCGCAGGCCTGTGTTCACATACATGCGGTTGCCAGTGACGATGGGG
>JBILMN010000150.1:0-6849 GCA_044375465.1 Oligoflexales bacterium
TGCCGGTGGAGCATGTAGGGTTTGTGCCTGTGGTCGTGTAGCGGAATTCTTTGAAGTTGGCATCGGTGGTCGCGTTTTGTGAGATGTTAACACTGAATGCAGTGTTGAATTCACTGTCTGCCACAGAGATCTGCGGCGCACCGGGGGCTGTGGTATCGACAATCACGGCATAAGATCCAGACGTCGACCAGTTGCCTGCGGCGTCTCGCTCCTGGACATACAAAGTATTGGTACCATCGGTCAGCCCAGTGATCGTGGCGGATGTGGCGGCTGTGGCCGTGGTGCCAGTGCTCAAGTCTGTGTTGTTAAGACGGTAACGGAAGTTGCCGTTGCCGCCGCTGCCGGCGGTCCAAGTCCAGGTGACAGATGCTGACGCGGAATATCCGGAGCTGCTTGTGACCGTCGGTGCCGTGGGTGGTGTATTGTCGTAGGTGTAGGTTCTCGTTGTGACGGCTGAGATATTGCCAGCCTGGTCACAGGTGATGGCTTTCAGTGTGGTGGTGGCAGCGGGGATGGTGACTGATGTTGGCTGTGCCGTCGAGGCGGTGCCGGTGGAGCAGGTCGGATCAGTGCCTGTGGTCGTGTAGCGGAATTCTTTGAAGTTGGCATCAGTGGTCGCATTTTGTGAGATGTTGCTCGTAAATGACGCGTTAAATGAGCTATCAGCCACGGAGATCTGCGGCGCACCGGGGGCTGTGGTATCGATCACGATTGATTTTGCTCCAGACAGGCTATTTGGCCCGCCTATGGCAGGTAGGGTTAGTGCGGCAGCGATGCCTCCTAAGGTGCCCTGGATGGTTCCGCCGTTTAAACTGAGCGCATTTACAGATGCGGCATCGAGATCCTGAGAATCATCTCCAGCGCCGACGATGTAATTGAACGTGAGCGTGGTTCCCGGTGAGCCGCTCACGTAAGAGACGATAGCATCGCTAGGGCCTGTTTCGAGGGTTAGACGAGGGCTTCCTGTCACCGTAACGGACTCGGAGAAAGTGATGTTTACGACGATGTTGGCACCAGCTGCGTATACACCGTCACTCGTGATGGACGTGATCGATGCAACAGATGGAGCGTTACCACCGATGATGATCTGTGATGAGGAGGGTAGAGATCCAGTCGCGGTCCCGTGGGGTAGCGTTAAATTTGCCTCGTTACCAACGTCGTCAGTGATTTTATTGCTGACGCTTAAAGCTGCGAGGTTCAAAACATCCAAAAATCCGGAACTTGCGTCAGTAGCGCCAACAACGTAGCGGAAAGTGAGCGACGAAGTTCCTGAGCCTGACGTGTATGGCGCTGTTCCTCCACTGCTGAGCGCAAGAGTTGCATTGCCATTTATTTGTACTGATTCCGTAAAGTTAACCTGAAGATCAATGACCGCGCCCTGAGCGTAGGTGCCATCGCTTGCCAATGCGGTGATGCTTGCGATCTTCGGAGGGGTTGTGTCGATCATCAACCGATAGAGTTTGAATGGTTTCCATGAGCCTCGATCCTGTGTCCGCTTCCAAATGTAGAACGCATGTTCGCCATCAGATAAGACACTTTGGCTCAGGTAACGATTGCTGATACTTCCCTTTTCCTGTTCTGGTGGCTGTTCCTCGGATGTTGTAACCACGTAAAATGTCGAGAGTTGACGGTTGCCTTCCTCTGCCGGCCAGGAAATGATAGGACGATAGACGCGCAGGGCTAAGGTTGTGATGTCAGTAAATTTGCTATCGATCGCGCCTTTTTTGCATTTTGGATCGCTTGGTTTGCCGCAACTCGACGCCACTTGAATCTCGGATTTAAATCCACAATTTGCCAAAAGCCCCAAAGCGCACAATAAGACCGTGGTCCGCACGAGGGACCATTCTGCATAAGACATGACGTGTCGTCCCTGCCGCACGCCAAAACGCAGCAAGCGAATGATGCTAAAGTATGTCTTAGGTCGATGCCTCATTGGACACTCCAAACCTAGTTCCACACTAAGGTGATCGACAACTTGGCGGAAAAACTTAATATTTTTATAAATTGTTGTTATGATTGGTAAATTTAAACTGCAATCACAGGCAGTGGCCTTTCGAGGGGAGGCATGGCCTTGCGCAGGGTGATTTACGGCAAAGCGAGAATGCATTTTTTTAGGTATGAAATGGCGTTATGATGATGCAGTAAAAAAGACAGCTCTTTGCGGCGTGAGCGTTAGCAGAGTGATCCTTAGGCAACCGAGCTCGGTTTTAAGTGAGGTCAGATTGGCCATTCATAATCATGGGATTCTAAAAACGATCTTAAGTGACATCGGCGCCATGTTGGACCGCGGGATTCACCCCCATATTATTTTTGATTTGGATGATACGGTATTTGATGCCGGTAGCCGGACCAAGCATATTTTGATGGATGTCGCTCGGCGGTTGGATGTGGCAGAACGTGACCCCAGATTTCTTGCGACGCTGGAGGCACTATCGATAGATCAAATTCGCTACCGGGTCGAAGACAATCTTGATCTTCTGGGAGTGCAAGATGCATTTGTCCGAGACGTTGCTCAAACCGTCTGGTGGGAAAGATTTTTTAATACTTGTGAGATTGATGAAGTGGTCCCCGGGGCTCCGGCATTTGTGCAGTCCGTCCATGCCGCAGGTGCAACGGTGATCTATTTGACTGGTCGAGATCGTCTCAGGATGGAAGCAGGAACTCACGCCAGTTTAGACCGCCATGGATTTCCTCGTGGAGAGCGCGCGCGTTTGATTCTCAAGCCTGACAAAAGCCAGTGTGATTTTCGTTTTAAACGCGAAGAGGTGGCTGGAATCTGTACCTCGGACGTGGTGGTGGCAGCTTTTGATAATGAGCCCCGGCATGTGAATATGTTGCGCGAGGCTTTACCGGAAGCTCACGTTGTATTCGTCGATCGCCGTCACGCAGGGCACCCAGAACAGCCAGTGGATTCTGTGATCTGGATTCGGGATTTTACTTGATTTAAAGTTAGTTTACGAAAACCCATAAATGCTGAAAGGCAGAGTGTGATGATGTCTGTTAAAAAATTAAGAAATGTCGGTTCTTTTCTTTGTGCCGTTGGCGCTTTTCTGGTTTTTCTCCCAAAAGGAGAGGCCTTCGCTGGTGAACGAAGCCCGGTGTTTAATTGGGGACACCCGAGAGGTAATTCGGAAATAGGTTAGATGAGAACGAATTTCTGATTCAGCTACCAATTTCTGAGTCAGATGAAATAAAATGAGATTCTTCCAAACCAAAACAGGAGAATCTCATTTATGTTCCAAACTTTATCACGTCATTGGATGCGATATCAACCTAGTCTTTTTAAAGATGTTCAAGACGCAGATGGCCCCCCCACAGATAAACACAAGGAAATCATCCTAGCCCTTGATGTGATTGGTCTCGACCATTTTATATTTGACGGACCCAGCTATTCGGTCGGTCGCCCGAGACATAGTAGATTGGCTATTGCTCGCGCGCTTGTGGCAAAATCTGCGCTCAATTTACCGACAACTAAAGGTTTAATCGAGCGATTGAAGGTTGACGCAGTATTACGTCGGATTTGCGGATTTGCTACGGTTCGTGAAGTTCCCGCAGAGTCTACTTTTTCTGAAGCCTTTGCTGAGTTTGCTAGAAACGAAATCTGGTCAAAAATTCATGAACACCTAGTCAAATTTGCCCATAAAGACACCATAGTTGGTCACATCTCTAGAGATGCAACCGAAATTCATGGTCGGGAAAAAATTGCCAAGACGAGCCCCAAAGCCCCCAGGAAGAAGAAGCTCCCGACGGGTTACAAGGTGGGTCGTCCAAAAAAAGGAGAAATTAGGGAGGTTCAGCCCAAAAATAACATTCAGGTGCAACTGACTCAAAAGTTGCCTGAAATACTCGACAACTTACCTAAGGCATTTAACTGTGGATCGAAGAAAGGATCTCGTGGGAATTTGAGCCAATGGTTTGGATATAAGCTTCATGTCGACGTATGCGACGATGGCATTCCTATTTCATGCATTTTGACGTCAGCATCTGTAAACGATAGCCAATGCAGTGTTCCATTAGAAATGATGACTAATTCTCGGGTTAAAAGTCTCTATACGCTTGCAGACAAGGGATACGATAGTATTGATTTGCGGCGGCACGTGGAGTCCTTTGGAAAGGTTCCTATTTTCCAGCCGCGAGATATTATGTCCGAAGATAAAGTCGAATTTGACCCCGCAATGCAGGAAAGATTCAAACGCCGGACGACAGTCGAACGAACTTTTTCCATGGGCAAAGACAGTCTGGGCTTCCGCAATGTCAGAGTGAAGGGACACGCGAAGGTTTTCGCACATCTGATGACCGGTATTTTGATGATAAGCGCCCTGCGCATACTTGAAACAAGCTAAATTTTCCAAACCGTAAAAGGAACAGCTCAAGCTTGAGCCGGGTAAAACTGCGTCCAAAATCTGCAAAAAAATTGAAAATTTTCAAAAAACACTCTGAATTGAGGAATGAATTCAAAAAAAGACCGTTGAAGGTCATTTTTTGTCAAAAATTATTGATGTTCAATAATTTCCGAATTACCTCTCGGGTGTCCCCATTTAGGCAAGAGATTAACGAGATCTTCAAAATTTCTTTTTTTAGTTTGGCGCTCCATTCCTTAGGCTAGTCGCACTGCTTAAGGGAGGTTCCTATGAAGTCGAATGTTAGATCTGATCAGTTGCTTTCAGAAAGACGGATCCATGCGCAGATTGTCGGAACGGGGATGTGTGTGCCGGAGCGGATTGTCACCAACGGTGATTTGGCGAAGTTGATGACAACCTCTGATGAATGGATTCAGCAACGGTCGGGGATTCGCGAAAGGCGGCATGTCTCAGACGCAGAGGCACCGAGTGATCTGGCGCTCAAGGCGACAAGGAGAGCCTTGGAGATGGCTCGTCTTAAAGCACAGGATATTGATCTGATCCTTGTGGCAACCTTGACCCCAGAGCATTATTTTCCAGGGACGTCAGTTTTTCTGCAGCGTAAGCTTGGTTTGGAGACGACTCCTTGTTTGGATCTGAGGGCGCAGTGTACCGGGTTTATTTATGGACTTTCTGTTGCCCAGGCGATGATTACAAGTGGTCAGTATCGCCGGGTGCTTCTGGTCGGCGCTGAGGTGCACTCTCGTGGTCTTGATTTTACGGATCGTGGTCGCGATACAGCCGTTTTGTTTGGTGATGGAGCAGGGGCAGTGATTTTGGCTGCTAGCCAAGATCCAGAGCGCGGAGTCCTCAATGTCGCGCTAAAAGCGCAGGGAGAACACGCTGAAAAACTATGGGTCGAGTATCCCGCCATGACCAAGAGCCCTCATTGCTCACCCCAAGCCATAGACGATGGAGGGCTATTTCCGCGGATGGACGGGAAGTTCGTGTTTAAGCATGCAGTCGCTCGTTTGCCGCAGATTGTGGGAGAATGTTTGCTGCCGTGGAATCTCAAAGCACAGGACATCGATTGGTTTTTATTTCATCAAGCCAATCAGCGAATCAATGAGTTTGTGGCGGGAACTCTGCAAGTTCCTCTTGAGCGTTGTCCATCCAATATTGATCGCTACGGCAATTGTTCCGCCGCGTCGATACCGATTCTTTTGGATGAGTGCCTCCGTGCAGGGAAGATCAAGGCTGGAGATCTTGTATGCCTTGCTGGTTTTGGTAGTGGATTTACGTGGGGCGCAGCGTTAGTGAGATTTTGATGGGGCGTGGCACCTGTAATTGATCATCACTACGGTCGTGTCGTCATCTGGCGGCATCGAACCGATGGCGGTTTTGTAGGCTGTCCATAGATGTTCTCCGAGATCATAATCACTGGGCAGGTCGGATTTTGGCAGGATAGACTTGATCCAATTTTTTCCCAGTGGTTTTTTGGTTTTTTGGCTGCTGTTTTCGATCAGGCCATCGGTATAGAACAAAATGCGGTCTCCCGCCGTGAGATTTGCAGTCATCGTCTTGTATTGACTTTCGAGGCTTAACCCGAGGACGTCGCCTCTGGCGGTGATGATCTTCGAACGCTGACCCGGAGACAGCCTTGGGTCCGACGGATCAGCTGGAATGATCAGCGGCTGCGGGTTGCCAGCATTGGCGATGATGCTTTGCCCGGTCTGATCATGAATGCGCATCACTAGAAAAGTCATGCAAGCAAGTTCGGAATTCATAGCACAAAGCACTTGATTCAGAGCGTCAAGGATCGTGGACGGATCAATAGGTTCATCAGGATTTGTTTTAAAACGATCTTCAAAGAGTTTTGTGGCACTGAATGCAGCTGCGGTCACCAATGCAGCCGGGACACCGTGCCCCACAGCATCACCGATCATGAGGTAGCTATATCCGCCATGACGCATCTGTCCCCACCAGTCGCCACCGCATTCGCTGGCAGGAGCAAAGCGGCCCGAAACCTGGACGTCCGCGTTAGCATCAGTCGTCAAAGGAGGGAAAAACGATTTTTGAACGACCGTGGCGATTTCAAGTTCTTTTTGCATGCGCATGTCTTCAATGCCAGTCACGTTTGATTGGGTGATCAACCCGCACAGCCCCCCAGCAAATAAACCGGCAACAGGTAGCAGGCATGAAACAGCCAGCAGTAATTTAGTAAATACGATCAATGACAGAGCTATCGTGCCGATGCTAACCAATAGCAGGAGTAATGCCGCTCGCCCTGGCTTGATAAAAAACCCCAAGAAAAAGCCAAGGAGCCCCATCACCAGGACGGCAATACCTGGGTCGCGGAATTCCTGGATCCACGTTCCCATTAAAGCGCTATTCAAAATGGAGACCGTCAAAAAACTTCCCGGCATCGTGCCGAGTGCTGTTTCAACATAATCTGTGGCTCCAGTAAACATGGCAGGAATGACGACCACGTAATCACCCGGTTTGATCG
>JBILMN010000151.1:0-6814 GCA_044375465.1 Oligoflexales bacterium
TTCCAGCTTGAGGGTGACGGCATGAAGCAGCTGGTCGCCAAACTTAAACCCAGTCGATTTGAGGACATTATCGCCTTGGTGGCGTTATTTCGACCTGGCCCTCTGGGTTCAGGCATGGTCGACGACTTCGTTGAGCGTAAGCATGGTCGGCAGGAGATTGTTTATCCCCTCCCCCAACTTGAGGACATCCTCAAAGAAACTTACGGCGTCATCCTCTATCAGGAACAGGTACAAAAAACCGCCGTCGTCCTCGCAAACTACACACCCGGCGAAGCCGACATGCTCAGGCGTGCCATGGGCAAGAAAATCAAAGCTGAAATGGACGCTCAGAAAGAACGATTCCTCAAAGGCGCCACAGAAAACAAGCTTGATCCCGAAAAAGCCGGCCAGATTTTCGACCTGATGGCGAAATTTGCCGAGTACGGATTCAACAAATCACACTCAGCCGCTTACGGGTTGATCGCCTATCAGACGGCTTATCTCAAGACGAAGTTTCCAGAGCTGTTCATGGCCGCCATCATGACCTGTGATTTGGATAACACCGATAAAGTGATCAATTATGCGCAAGACTGTCTACGGATGAAGATGACGATTCTCCCGCCAGACATCAATCACAGCGCACTCGAATTTACAGTGCCGTCCAAGTGGACCATACGCTGGGGACTTGCCGCCATCAAAGGCATTGGCGCCGCCTCAATTCAGCCATTAGTGATTGATCGAACCGAACGCGGACCGTATAAGAGTCTGTTTGACATGGCACGCCGCGTGGATCTCCACGCTACCGTTGGCAAGAAAACCATGGAGCTACTCATCAAGACGGGCGCCATGGATATTTTCGGTTTAAGCCGTGAGCACATGCTTGGCATCATCGGCGATGTGGTCAAGTACAGTGAAACCCATTTCACTGCCAAAAAACACGGCCAAAGGTCCCTCTTTGATTTTGGTGACGAGCAGAGTTCTCAGGATACCGACGACAGCCAGGACGCACAACCCCATTGGCTTGGGGTCATTGGCAAGTCTTGCCCCATCAGCCTCGAGAGCCTTGAGGAGGAGCGAAAACTAACGGGAATGTACTTGACGGGACATCCCATGGATTTTTATCAGGCGGACGTCAAACGCTTTAGCAAAACGACCCTTGTGGACGCCCCAAAGCTCGCATCGCTCAACGGCAAGGACAAGATTCATCTGGTCTGCATCTTCCAGTCGGGTTCCGTTGGCCTCAGCAAAAAGGACCAAAAGCCACGGGCGTTTATCACCTTGGAAGACCGCACGGCCAAGATCGAAGCCATGATGTTTGAAAAGGATATCCCTCAAGTATTTCCTACCCCCGGCACACCTGTTTGTGTTCAAGGATCCATCCGCAAACTGCCCGACGGCACGGTCACACGCATGAAGCTTGAGCGCATCTTGTCCCTTGAAGAGGTCAGGCAGCACCATGTCAAATCATTTACCGTCAGTGTGGATCTGAGGCAGGGCGTCACCACTGAGGAGACTGAGGAGACTCAAAAGATTCTCCAAAAAATATCGGCATTGACGTCAAAAAACAAAGGCCCGGCCCGTCTACGCATTGAAATCAATTACCCGCAGTCCAAGGTCGCGCTTGCGGCGACAAACGGCGTTGAATTGACCAACGAATTGGTCCGTGCGATCCGTGTGGGCGGTCTTGATGGCCGGTACGAGTAACTCTGGTGAAGCTATCTCTTTCCAAATGCTGGCAAACCGCTGACGGCCGCCTGGTCTTTCAGTGCTCCTCGTATCATGACGGACAACGGCAAAAAGGCTATCTTGTGTTGAACGCATCCGAGCATGAGCCTGTGCGTTTTTCACGAGAAAAACCGGAGACCGTGTTAACGTCCCACGGCGTCGCCGCCATCATCCGCAAATACGCTCCTGCCTCACAACTCGTGGGGATGGCGGTCAGCGAAAGCTCCAGTGACTACGAATTCATTCGTCTGAAATTGAACTCTCTTTATGTGACCGTATGCACCAAACCAGAACGGCAGATCGACGTCATCTATGAAGGCATTAGCCAGGCACGCCTAAAATCCAATGCCCAATACACCATCAAGAAACCGGCCGATCCTGCCATTATGGGGGTCCTTGATCTCGAAGACAGCGCTTTCGAGTATTGGCTGCACAACGTGTTATCCGAACATCACAATCAAATCACTCCCAGCGTCGCTGAAAAGAATTTTCCTGAATGGCGTCGATCTGCCCGCGACCGTCTGTCCCGCCGCCTTAAAACCCTTAAGAAGACACTCGCCCAGGATGAACGCAAGTGCCCGGATGATCAGGCTGTCAAAGACGCCGAAGACAATGCGCGCCTCACCCAGGCCTATCTTTGGATGGTAAAATCAGAAATGACCGCACTGCACCTTGATGCGACATTGACCGGCGACAATGCCCGCGTGATTGACCTCAACCCGGACCTGAACCCTGGTGCCAACCTCGAGCGTCTTTTTATTCGCGCAAAAAAACTGCGACGGGCCCGCGAATTGCAGGCACCCCGGCTCAAGGCACTGCGTTCTGAAATTGAACTTTACGAACAAACCCTCCTCCGCCTCAGAGATCCAGCTATAGAACTTACAGAATCAGAGATTCAGGCTGTGTTAACGACACTTGGAATGATGGGCAAAAAACCGGCGCAAGCAGTCGACAAACACATCACTAAAAAACACGCCCTCGGACGTCGCTTTGTCACCGCGGACCGCGCACTCATAACCATTGGACGAGACGCCTCTGAAAGTGATCAAATCGTGAAGTCAGCCGCCGCACACGATTGGTGGGTCCATATCGCGGGTGGAGGTCACGGGTCCCATGCAATCATCACCGGTGCTGCCACGCGCCAAATTCTTTCCTCTGAGGCGTTTCGCGATGCCGCGATTTTGGCCCTGCATTTTTCGGATCGCAGTCGTGCCCACGAGGGAGAGGTGTATGTGGCCCGTCGTCAGCAAATCAAAAAACGCAAGGGTATGCCGCCGGGACTTTGGTTGATCGAGCGAGCGGAAACCAGACTTGTGCGCTACAATGCCGATGATGTCGCCGCCGTTTTTGCACGAGAACTGCGCGAAGGACTGCAACGGGAGGCGACGCGCCATGGGAATTCTTAATCACGAATGCCATCTGCACCTTTATGGCTGTCTCAGCAAGCAAGACCTATGGACACAACTTCGTCCGCGTATGGAGCGTTTTCGTGCGCGGTTTGAATGGTATTTATTGGAACATCAGCGCCTAACCGGCCATGCTCCCCGCAGCGATCTATGGTGGAACGAAGATCGTGGATTTGAGCTGTTCGCCCAGGATTTTCTGTGTGACCGCCCCATGCCTTTTGACGCATTTCAGGCAAAATTCAATCTATTGATTGCGTTATTTCCACCGCATCCGGAGGACATGGCATTAGCCAAGGCTGTCTTTGCAGGCCATCAAAGCAACGGAGGTTACAAGGAATACCGTGTGTTCCTGCCGCTTTATCTATCTGGGGATGATCGTGCGCTTTACCTGCGCCGCTTGATTGAAACAGCGCAATGCTATGAAACAAACACCTATCATCCTAGAATTGCGATTTCCATTCAAAGACAAGATGAGGAAGCCTGGAACTCCTATGAATTTTTAGCGACTTTTTTGTCAGGCAACATGGATTTGGCTCCGTGGATCACGGGCATAGATTTTTGTGGCAGCGAACGCGGGCACCCTCCGTCGCGAAAAAAACATCTATTTGATCGTATTGCTAGCGGCCACCAGAAAAAAACTCCCCGTCTTGAGATCCTCTATCACGTCGGCGAAATGTGGCAAGACATTGCGCTGCATTCTGCAGCGAGGTGGTGTGTTGAGACCGCGCAGATGGGCGTCAAAAGACTTGGGCACGCCATGGCTCTCGGTCTCAATCCGCAGTCGCTGCGTGGCCGAGTGATCCACGAGCATGCTGATGAGAGTGCGGCCCATTTGGCCTGGTTACGCCGGCATGGACACGCCTTGCATGAATACGGATTCTCCCGCAATGACTACGGGTGGATTGCAAGACAGACTGAGCAATGCCGCGTTAACGGAAAGACCAACTGGCATTATGATGACGACCTGATCGAACATACGCGAACCCTGCAGAAAGCGCTGATGAGCATGGTTGCCGATACGGGCGCCACGATCGAATGTTGCCCGTCGTCAAATATGCGCATTGGCGGGCTACGTGAGCCTGCGCATCACCCGCTGCAAATCTTTCTTGACCATAAAATCCCCGTCACGATTGCGACTGACGATCCGGGTATTTTTGATATCACGTTGACGGGTGAAGAGCTCTTTGTCCGGTCTAACCTTGGTGTGTCAGGTGAGCAGCTTCATCAAGCCAATAAACTTGCAGAACAACTCATCACCCAATCAATCACGTCATGACTCAACTTTGTCGCACTCTTGCGTGTTTCTAGAAGTATGATCCTCTTGTATTCAATCCAGTTAAACCCGGGCCCCGTGGATCAATTTTTCATTGATTCCTGCAACTTTCACAATCAAATCGTCACTGTATTGGGATGCGTATCATAAAACAGGTGTTTGGACATGCTTGGTCCAAAGTGAGTTCACCTTGGTGTTCATGAAGGATGGTTTTACTGATGGAGAGCCCGAGGCCAGTCCCTTTGTTCACCGGTTTTGTAGTGAAAAATGGCTCATAGATTTTTTGGACCAATTCCGGCGGAAGACCTTTTCCAGAGTCCATGACTCTAATATGAGCAAAATTCTTGCCATCTGCCGACAGGACAGCTTCGCAGGATACCTTAATCCACTTTTCATCTAATGACTCAAGCGCGTCACGGGCATTGCTCAGCAAATTAAGAATCACTTGAGAGATCTGAGTTGGCCTGCAATCGATCGACCAAGAGGAATCAATAGGCTCAACCCTGAGATCAATTCCGAGCTGTTTGATTCCCTCGGAGCAGAATGCCAGAGTATCCTCGATGATACTCGCGATGGTCGTTCGTTCCATGGGATCTTTTTCGCCCATACGTGAGAAAGATTTTAGGCCCTTGGTGATCGCAGCAATGCGTTTTATGACGACCTTGATGCGTTCAATGATTTCTTCCGCCCCAGCCAGTGGTGACGGGGCAGTATTGATGACTTTCTGCAATTGGAAAACCCTCCCACTCATTATCGCGAGTGGATTATTTATTTCATGAGCAAGGTTACCAGCCATCTCACCTAGCGCCGCCATTTTTGAGTTTTGGACAAGAGTCGCCTGATTTTTTTGGCGCTGTTCTTCGAGGTCACGGATTTCTTTCATGGATTGAAGAAGTTCCTCGTTCTGCAGTTCCATGAGTTTACAAGCCTGTCCAAGCCGTCCTAATGAGTTGATCTGTGCCATAATCACTTCCGGACTCGTCGATACTGGCATGACATCAATCAGCCCGTTTTGTAACGCCATAATTTTTAATTCAGGATCTTCGTTTTTATTGATGCCAATAAGCGGCAGCAATGGCCGCTTTTGCAAGATGGATTTCGCTGACTCCAAATCTTCAAAAAATTCCGCGATGCGGAACTCCATGATACCAATATCAACCTGAGACAGTTGCTCTGCACTGATTGTTTCGCCGGGACTGGCAGACACTATCGTGGTTTGTTTAACTGCGAGTAAGTTATGTCGAATCGCGGAGTCCTTGCGACCCAAAAACAGAATTTTAAGAGTCTGCGACGCATCTAATCCGTCTTCACCCAGGAGAGCATCGTGGCCATTATTATTATCGAGCATAGTCAGCCTGTTGTAACAAAATTACGCTGATTGTGAATTCTGACCTGATTCCAGCTCCATAAGTTTTACTTTCGCCTTGTCATAGCCAGGAGCAATTTTCAAGCAGGTTTTGAGATGTCTTATCGCTGCTTCCCGCCGGTTTAGGAACGTTTCCGCTATCGCGAGATTAAAATAGATCTTTGAGTCCATCGGAGAAATTTTTAAGGCTCTTTCGTAGCAGTCACGAGAGTCCTCATATTGATTCAGGTGGCGCAGACAAACACCGAGGAGATTCAAGCCTTCCAGAGAGGCCCCGAAATCTTTTTCGGCTCGTTTAATCATTTTAATCGCATCATCAATGCACCCTGCAGAAAATCGACCGCGAGCTGCGGCGAGAGAGAAAAGATTCGCACCAAATCCGGCTTTTTGTGCTTTCAAAGCGATGATTTCAGAGTGATTGAAGCAAGCGTATTTGTTAAATATTTCTACACATGCAGCAAAATATAGGGCGCTCTCTTTCGTAGAATCAACCAGTTCCTGGGCCTTGTGTATTGCCTGATCAAACTGCTTGGATGCACACATTGAGCGGATGACGGCAATGATCGCGGTGGGAGTTTTTGCACCCTTCTCTTCAAGGTTTTGAGCAACTTCCCAAGCTTTTTGGGTTTTACTTTGCATATCATAGGTGTGAAACATACCGAGGGAACTGCGGACATTTTGTTGCGTTTCCATGGTCAGAGTCTGGTAGAGTTGTTCGGCGAGATCTCCGTCTTTCGATATCAAGGCGTCTTTCGCCGAAGTGTAGCGATACTCAATGGTATTTGTTTGGTGAATCTCGCTTAAGGTTGACGCCAAAAGAGACATTAAAACCTTGTTGTTAATGGGCGCTTGCGCATATCCAAGAATTCCGTATTCAGCCAGAGCATCTCGGCTTTGGTCGCAAGGGGTTGCGCCAAAATAGACAACGGCGCTGTTTAAAATGTTGGGGGAGTTTTTAAATTCTTGAATGAATAACCAGCCAGAGAGATGTTTGGTCGATTTGTCACACAAAATGACTTCATAACGAATCTCTTCGCAGGCTTTTAGAGCCTCCACCCCGGATTC
>JBILMN010000038.1:0-22644 GCA_044375465.1 Oligoflexales bacterium
TTTTTTCTGACAGTGTTTTGGGTGTTGTCTAAAGGTTTTTTGATGATCAATTCCGCCCAGGAATGGGGGGGGGGCGGTCCAATAACGCCAGAAAATCAAAAAAATGCGTTCTTCCGTAGCTCTGATAAGGAATTCAATAAATTTTCTTAATAGCCATTTAAATGATATAAATGAGCAGATAAATATCAAATAAATGGTGGTTATGAAGAAGAAAATACAAGCGTCTCCAGCCGCAAAACGCCAACTAAAAGCACTAGGGGAAAACATCAAAATCTCGCGCCTGCGTCGTGATTTCTCCCTGCTTTCTGTTGCTCAAAGGGCTGGGATCTCTGTCAATACGGTGGTGGCCATCGAAAAAGGAGAACCTGGCGTCAGTATCGGCGCCGTTGCCAATGTTCTGCATTGTTTGAATCTCGTCGAAGATATTTCAAAGGTGGCGCAAGACGATCCCTTGGGTAGAAAGTTGCAGGATTTAAAATTAGAACCAAGGAAGCGTGCCGCAAAAAAAGTCAAAACAAAAAATTTGCAAGACCTCATCGAGAATTCTAAATGAAAAAAAAGGAAGTCAGTCACTGGAGAGACGTTGCGTCTGATTTTGGAATGAGTCGATCTGAGCAGGAAAGAATGTCGCAAGCATTTAGACCCGACTAGTGCAGACAGTCTCAACAGTGGTTTTGGGAATCAATCTTTCGCACAAAAACTCGCATTTGGTCGAGTTTTCCAAAAAAGAAAAGCTCTTTGTATCTGCCTGCGGCTCAATAGACTGTGACAATCGCCTCTGGATCGCTGGCACCCATGACGCCCGATTGGACGAGCTGGAACATTTTACGAATGCCGGCAACATCATCTGGTTTTAGGGCAAGGTATTTTGCCGTGCACATCACTGAATCAGGTTGGCCCGTCTGACAGCTGCCGCCGCGTCCGTTGTAGGTGTCAAGCAGGCCAAACGCGTGCCCGAACTCATGAAGTGTGACGCTCCGACTGCCGTACCATCCGCTATAGTTCATGTAGACAGACGGTGTTGTGCCTAGGGATGTACGCGCAGGAGAATATGATCCGACATAAAGTTTCACGTCACAAGGGGATTTGAAGTCAACGATGTCGACAGACGTCGCCAACGGACGATCAGTGACCTCGCGCAACGCGTCAATCCACGTGAGAATTGAAAATCGGGCGTCCTCCCCATGAATTGCGGTGTTGCTTTGTTGATTAAAGCAAACGCTGATCGAAGGCTTGAGCACTTTACGTGTGAGTCCAGCGTAGCCCGGCTGAGCGACTTTATATTCCAGTTCGGCATCCTGATCGTTTCTAGCACCGCAGGACGCAAACAATATTGTCAGAATCACTGCCATGTGTCGCATAGGTCACTCCTTTTTTTTGGGATGATTTTTCTATGGTGTCTTCTTTGATGGTAGCAGGTGCGGAACTCCGATGGAGGTGCGTCAACCCGTTGACACCGTAAGGATAAAGAGGCTTGAATCATTCATTTTTTTAATGGATTTTTGCGTCAGCGGATGGGCCGCTAAAATCTGCGATAGTTCCCGTTTCTCTTGGAGAAAATGGAATTTATTGTGTGTTTAGCCTAGGGGTTAGCTTAGGACTAGAACGTTTTTTCTCTCACACTTGTCTCATGTTTCATTGCTAGAATGAGACTGTCGGATATTGTTCCGGAACTTTGTTTTCAACATGAAACATAAGGAGAATCACGATGGGTGACAAAAGTCCAAAAGACAAAATGAAACAACAAAAAGCTAAGGAGCTCGAGAAGGCAAGACAAGCTCAGGCGTTGCAAAAAGCAAAGGACGAGAAGGCGGGAAATCAAGCGAAAAATCTTAAAGCTGGTTGATTTCAGATCATCTGCTTACGTCATGGGTCGGCGATGATGCCGGCCCTTTTTTATTCTCTGTGAGAGTGTTCTTACTGAATGTGCGCGACAATCCCATCTGCACCGTCGCTTAGTAAAACAATCGCTCGTTTGCATGGGGTCAACGGCCTGCAGTAAGTTGGGGCGCCGCTGCCGAAGTCAAGAGACGCAAAAGACATGCGACTCAGATTGGTGATCAAGAGTCCTGCATGAGGATCCACAATATGAATCTGCCCAAGTCCCGCGTATGCATCTGGTCGCATTCGTGATGCCAAGTGCCGGATGGTGTCTTTAATGTAGAGCTGATCCACCGCACCAACCGCGGCACGCACTTTCAGGGCAATGTCCATCAGCGAGCCACGTAAAAGCTGCTCGCGTTCAAGATCGACCCGGGCCAGTACCACAGCATTACCAGCATAGTATCGGGGGAAGCTACGATCGAGGCGGCGAAAATCCACAGGTGCCACCAAGGAGACAGAGCTCGCGGCTTGCGGATCGAAATCTCTTGCGAACTCACGCCATAGTGCCGCGCATAACATGTCGTTGGTGGATAGGCGCTTTGGGGCATCGACAAATTCTTGGTACATGGCCTGTAATTGATCCTTCGGAAAATACCGCTGCACGGATCGAATCGAGCGACGCGGAATATCTGCGCGTTCCGGCGCCACCGAAAATCCTGGCAGTCGCGGTACCGCTTGGGATGTTTCGGCGGGATCGCTGATGAGGTCTGCTAGCGACGAGATCAGCGAGCGATCATGGCTGATGGCAAGCGGCAACATCGCAGACGGTGCTTCTTGGTTTGAGATCTGCCGCATGATAGCTGCAAGGCTCTGGAGCATCATAAAATAAGTGAAACCGTCCGCCACGGCGTGAGACAAGCTAAAACCCAAAGTTGTGCCATCACGACCTTCGGATATTTTGAGGCTGGCCAGGTTTTGGCCGATCGCCGTTGTGACCGGTTCCACCAAATCATAAGGAGTCACGTGATGCTCAGGGTGGACGTCACCTTCGACTTTTTGCCAGCTGATGGGTTGTGGCGGCTGATCATCCTCCCACGACAATCCAAACTGATCACCGCGCTGGGTGAGCCGCGCCTTGAGAATGGGGCAGCGGTCTGTCAAGGTTTGCCAGGCTTCATCAAGGAGGCTCCCATGGAGGGATTTTTGGAGCGACCTCCCATAAAAAAAAGCAAATTCAATCGGGTAAGATCCAGGACCGACAAAGACGCAGTCAATGGGTGAAAGCGGGATAAACCGAGCCAGGGTTTGATGGTTCATGGAGAGGTGTTTCCTGTGACGACAGTGGTATTGGGTTTCAGCGAGCGGTCACGACCTGGTTGTATCATGGAGTGATGGCTTTAGGTGGGTGATTTGTTTGGATGAAAATCCTGATGATTTGAGCCAACGGTTTTGCAAAAAAACTGATGCTTTTATAGCCCCCCTATGCTAAACCGGCGGGCTGTCTTGCCGACGGCTGGATGGGTCTTGCATTGTGGCTACCCTTAGGAGGGGACTCTATGAAACGTATTGAGCCAATTGGGGATTTCAAACTAGTCGGATTTAACAACCTGACTAAGGCATTAAGTTTCAATCTTTACGATTTTTGCGTGGCGCGCAACGAAGAAGAGCGCCTGTCCTACGTCAAGTATATCTCCGAAAAGTATAATGCTGAGCGCGTGACCCATATTCTTAAGGGTATCTGCGACATCATCGAGGCCAATGTCCTCGCTGTCAGTGATCAAAATTACGACCCGTGGGGCGCAAGCTCCATGGTACTTATGAGTGACATCGCAGGCGGCGGCGCCAGCCCGGATGTTGCCACGTTCAAGGCGATGCATCTGGATAAGTCCCATATTTGTGCCCACACGTATCCAGATTTCCATAGTGGGGGCAACATCTGTTCATTCCGCATCGATATCGACATCGCGACCTGTGGCGAGATCACGCCTCTGCGTGCCCTGAATTACATGATGGAGAACTTCGATAACGATGTTGTCGTGATTGACTACGTGGTGCGTGGCTTTACCCGCGATGCTCAGGGACGCCGGGTTTTCCGGGATCATAAGGTCACAAGCATCCAGGACTTTATTGAACCGAAGATTTTGAAGGACTATTACTGCGTGGATCTATCCCTCCAGTCCGAAAACATCTGGCAGACCAAAATGCTGCGTGTGAATCAGGATATTCAGACCTATTTCCCCCAGAAAGTGGATCCAGCAGACCCCGCGGTTCAGCAGTATATGGCTGAAATCAATCGAGAAATGCGTGGCATCTTGCACAACTGGCCAGACTGATCCAGGGCTCGGGATCAAGGGCCTCGGGTTGCGAAATCCGGTGCCTATGGTACAAGATTTGAGGCCTGAGTATTTTGACGTCATAAAGGAGTATAAATCATGGGAAGCATGTCCATTGTTCACTGGTTGATCGTTTTGTTTGTTGTCGTGTTGCTGTTTGGACCACGCCGTCTGCCTGAGTTGGCCAAGGGTATGGGTGAGGCGATTCGCGAATTCAAAAAAGCCATGAACGCCCCCGAAGCGCCAAAACCTCAGATCACCGCAGAGCAGAAGCCCGCAAACTCCGGTGACCGCGTCTAAGGCGATCGGTCATCGCCTATTTGCCACCTGTCATTGTTGATGAACGTTCGCGGCTCATCAGGGGACGGCTAATCGTTTACTGCTTTGCCGTATCCTCTTTGGCTGGCCGCACCACAGCGGCCATATCAAATTCTGATTTTTCCATTCTCTGCAGCAGACCATCGACCAGCAGTGGATCGATTTTGTCACTGCGAGCAAGAATCCATAGATATTTGCGGTCCGCAGATCCGACCACCACCCAGCTGTAGTCGCCCGAGAATTCAAGCACCTGGTAGGTGAATCGCAGCGGCCAAAAAGGTGACACGGACCAAATGGTGGTCTCTCTGGCTCGGCCGGCTTGACCCGTCATGTTATATTTTTTTTGATCGTCGGTTTCTCGATTTTTTTTGAAACTCCACTCAATATCCATGGAATAGTCTTGCCGCACGCGAAATGCCATGTGCATATCTGTGGCTTCACGGTCCAAAATCGTTGGAATCCGCGCCACCACATGCCAGTCGCCATTCATCTGACCAATATCCATAGACGGCGCACGCTCAAGCGGCGTGTGACTCGGTTTTGCTTTACTGCAAGAAGTTGTATGGACCAACATGAATACAGACAACGAGCTCAGCAAGATCCTTGGTAAGATTTTTATCATCACTTAACCCTCCACGACATGTCGCAACTTCAGGAAAAAATCAACAATCTTGAAATGATGACCAGACGCTCTCACGCTTTTTTGATGATAGCATATCTTAGCTCATGACAACGCATCACCTCGATGTCACTCGACCAAGATCCTGCAACTCGCCACGTGATCTCGGCTAAACATTAATTTTTGGCAATCACACAATTGTCTGCCGCGTGGCCGTCATGCCCTGGCAACATGCTCCATCTAAAGTCCCCTGGCAAAACGGTCGAAGACCCTCCAGAGATCGTCCACCATGACTAACGAATCAATCAAGGTCTGAGCGCATGGGGCAACATACAACAAGGTATCACATCAAAGCTTCACTGCATGTACACCTGCAGCCGTTGGTACGACCTGTTCCGACCACGACCTCACAAGCCGAAATACTGGCTCCAAAAAAATGTATAAATAGCGAATTTTACTGGATTTATTTAGTTGACTCAGATTTCACCCAGACCAGCCGAGCGGGAACAATGAGGAGGTCCATCACCGGCATAGGTGTCCGATCCGCGTCGAAGCGCGGGCAGCATCGAAGATCATCCAGCGATTCAAGGGAGTTCTGATTTATGGGCGCGAAATGGCGCAAACAAAGACAAAATCTAGGCAGCATGATGATGCTGGCATGGATCGCTTTGTCTTTGACCTGGCAGGGCTGCAGCGGAAAAGTCGCTCAGGTCGCTGCCGGCGCTGCGGCTGTATCGCCCGTCCAAATTGTTTCGACGAGTATTCAAGGTATTCAGGTTGGTGAGGTCAACACCAGCATCTCAACCATCGGTGGGGCCATGCCGCTCACTTACACGATTGCGAGCGGAGCATTGCCTAAAGGTCTCACCTTAGACGCCACTGCAGGCACCATCACCGGTATGATTGGCTTGGAGAACGCCAACGAAAACTACGCGTTCACTGTGACCGTCTATGATTCCGGCGGCAATGCCTCAACAAGAAAGTTTAGCGGTAAAATCCTGCCCGGCACTTCTGAGATTGCGTTTTTAACGACCCAGCTGGCGTCCATGTCCGCCGGAGTTGGTTACTCGTTTGGGATCCAGGTGACCGGAGGCGTCCGTCCTTATACGTTTGCCCTCACGTCCGGCAAACTGCCGACCGGTTTGGCGTTCAATACCACAAATGGAGTGATATCAGGAACACCGGGCATGACCACCGGCGGGCAAAATTTCGTGATCGCCATCAAAGTCACCGACGCTCTCAATCAAACCACGATGACCACCTTTCAGAGCACTGTGAATCCCAACCCCACAGGAGTCGTGCAAATTTTATCCAACACGATCCCGGGCATTGCGATTGGGCCCGTGTCGACCGGTATTTCCACATCGGGTGGAGCATTACCTCTCACATTCACACTATCAAGTGGAACACTGCCTCCGGGCTTAACCCTAAACACAGCGACTGGCGGGATCAGCGGTACGGTACCCATAAGCGCGGCGAATACGTCCTACGGATTTTCGGTCACCGTTCGCGATTCCATAGGCATTGGGATGAGCCGCAGTTTCAC
Source organism: Oligoflexales bacterium (assembly GCA_044375465.1). Classification (GTDB taxonomy): domain Bacteria; phylum Bdellovibrionota_B; class Oligoflexia; order Oligoflexales; family RGVZ01; genus CAMDKS01. Next base: position 6,641 of record JBILMN010000038.1, read on the forward strand.
TGGAGTGATTCCTGCTGGTAACGCCATCCTTAAGTTTGCGTCCAACAAAATCGCGGCTGTGGCTGCAGGGATTACTTACATTTATCAGATCCCTGTTGTTGGCGGCTCAACACCCTATAACTTCAGCCTCACCGGAGGATCACTTCCTGCTGGGTTAACTTTGGATCCAACTTCGGGAATCATTTCCGGAACTCCAGACATCACGTCCGGCAGCACATCCTATTCGTTCACGGTCAGAGTGAGCGACACCAGCGGCCAATCAAAAACCATGTCCATCGTGGGCAATGTGGCCCCAAACCCGTATGGTGCCCTTCAGATTTTAACCGCAAACATTGCGGGCGTTGCTGTGGGATCGTTCACCGATGGAATCTCGACGTCTGGAGGGACGCCACCTCTGACATTTACGATCTCAAGCGGCGCCCTGCCCACCGGACTCACTTTGAATACGTCTACAGGGATCATTTCCGGAACCATTCCGATTTCGGCCGGTAATAGCAATTTTGGATTCGCAGTTTCCGTGACCGATGCGACAGGCCTGACGGTTGGACGCAGCTACTCTGGAGTTGTTGATCCGAAGGATACCGTACTCAGTATGATTACAACCTCCATGTCACCAGTAACCGTTGGCGTGGCATACTCGTTTGCACTGGCGGTTAATGGCGGTGTCACACCCTATGTGTTTGCGATCTCTGGCGGTGCGTTGCCCGCAGGTTTATCTCTTGATCAGGCCACCGGAATGATCTCCGGAACAGCGCCTCTGACATCTGGAGGTGAAGCTTATTCCGTCTCCATCACCGTCACTGACCAGATGTCGCAAACCAGATCGGTCTCCCTGGTGGGCAATGTTCAACACATGCCGATCACGCCATTACAGATCATCGCAAACTCAGTGCCCGGCATTATGGTGGGAGCGGTTGCCACGGGTGTGGCTGTTTCCGGGGGGCTTCCACCTCTGACGTTTGCATTGGTGGGTGGAAGCCTGCCGAATGGGTTAACCATGGACACGAGCACGGGCGCCATCACCGGGACGATTGCGCTGGCAGATGCCAGCACCAACTTCGGCTTCTCCGTGTCTGTCACCGATGCGACTGGCGTGAGTGCCACCAAAAGCTTTACCGGCATCGTGGATCCAGGTAGCTCTGTGATGTCCATGATCACCGCTGATGTTCCCAATTTCACAGCCGGTATTCCGTACAATTTCCCAGTTGCAGTCATCGGCGGTAGCCCGCCCTACAATTTCACGATCAGCGCAGGAGCCCTCCCCATTGGGACAAGCATCCATTCAACCTCCGGTTTGATCAGTGGCACACCTAGCATCACATCAGCGGGCGCGTCGTACTCCTTTACCATTCGCGTGTCTGACACGCTAAATCAGGTTCGCACACTGTCGATTGTGGGGAACGTCGGCAATAACCCCACCCCTGCGGTCAAATTCACATCAGCGACGATTCCGGGCTTTGCGGTTGGACCAGTCAGTGCTGGACTCCCTGTTGTGGGAGGCATCATGCCGATCTCGTTTGCAGTGACTGGCGGAGATCTCCCGTCAGGTCTTAGTTTGAATCCAACCACAGGAGCCATCACCGGAACCATCCCCGTGGTTGCTGGCGGTTCGAATTATGGATTTTCCATAACTGTGACTGATGCCACAGGCGCCTCAGATATCAAATCATTTAACGGTACCGTCGATCCCGGCGACTCCGTCTTGACGAATCATTCAAAAACGCTGGCTGACTTTAGCGCCGGTATCAACTATTCATTCCCATTGGTGGTCACTGGTGGAACCCTTCCTTACACGTTTAGTCTCACCAGTGGAACATTACCAGACGGCATCACCCTCAATACCATCAGCGGATTGATCTCCGGAAAACCCACATTTGCGACCGCTGGGACATCCTATGGATTTACAATCCGGGTCAGTGATAGCGACGGTTTGACCGCAAACAAAACCTACATTGGCACAGTTGATTCCAGCAGTATCGCCAATATGTCCATTAGCACATCCACCATCCCGACACCTCAAGCCGGACAAAGCTATGCTGTAGGCCTCGCCGTATCAGGCGGAACGTCGCCTTACGCGTTTTCCATCAGCTCCGGAGCACTGCCCAGCGGACTCACTCTTGACCCATCATCTGGATCGATTTCCGGTATCGTGACTCTTGCCGCGCGTACGACGTCATATCTGTTTGTCGTCCGGGTCACAGACAGTAACAGCTTGACCGCCGATAAAACTTACAGCGGAACTATCGGTGATTACATCACAACCCTTCTGCCATCATCGCTGATTGATGCGGCACCGGGCGGTGCTTACAGCACATATCTTGCCACCTTTGGAGGACAGCCTCCTTATACTTACTCCAGGGACTCAGGCAATCTTCCCACAGGACTCTCACTCAACGCCTCCACCGGTCTCATTGGTGGGACCGTCGCTGAATCTGAAGCCGGACTCACAAGAAATTTCACCATTAAGAGCACGGATGCTAACGGCGTGCAAACCACATCAAGCTACACCATCACCACCGGTTCTTTTGTCGTGGCCGTCAGCACCACAACCCTCGCCAACGCTGTCGAGGGTGTCGCCTACTCAAATGCATCAACAGCGTTGGCTGCCAGCGGTGGTACGGGACCCTATACCTTCGAATATTCAGGTTCACTGCCTTCTGGAGTCGGCCTCACGTCAACAGGTGAGTTTTTTGGTACGCCTGCGATCAATTCGGGCAACGTCTCGCCAGGAACCACGTCAACGATCACCGTTCGCGCCCGCGACGCTCTGAACCAGATCAGTACGCCCGTGACTCTGACTTTACGCACATTAGTCAGCGCACCGGCAGTCGATAATTTAAGTCCGGTTTACGGCGTCCTGGGATCTGCTTATTCCTACACAGTCACCGGCAGTGGTGGCCGCGCACCCTACACGTTTGCGGTCACTTTGGGTTCTCTGCCGGGAGGATTGACAATGGCCGAATCGGGCGTGATCAGCGGAATTCCGACGTCCATTGTGAGTTGCCCCGCTGGAGAATTTACGGTTCGCGTGACCGACGCTTTATCGCAGATTTCCTCTGGATCTGTGAAGTGCATCACGACGCTCAACGGGGTTCTGATCACCAATGGCGGACTACCGGCGGCCACCGTCGGTCAAAGCTATTCCACCACCATGACTGGAACCGGCGGATCCCCACCCTACAGTTATTCGGGAACCAATTTACCAACAGGATTCAGCATTGTTGCTGCGACCGGCGAGCTGAAGTCCAGCAATGTGGCCGCAACGCCCGGTGACTACACGTTGTACATCAATATTTCTGATAGTTCCGTGCCGGCGCTGCAGAGCACCCGAGTGATGCAACTGTCAGTGATTAATTTGGTGACACTGTCCGGATCGGCTCTCGCGAGAGGCGCCGTAGGGCTCCCGTACAATGGGGGCAATGGCGTACAGCTCTCAGCAAATGGCGGGCAGACAACCGGGAATTCTTACATTTACAAATTGGTTTCTGGAAGTCTGCCACCTGGGATCACCCTCAGTGCGGGAGGCCTCATTTCTGGAACTCCGTCCAACACGGCTGCAAGTCATGGCGGCCAATACTCCTTTGGAGTGACAGCAACTGACAACATCGGCAACACCTCAACGGCCGCGACATTCAGCATGAGTATCACGGTCCCTCCCAAAGTGGTGGGCAACACAATGCCTCCCGCAGTCGTCGGCGTCCCGTACGCCTATGATATCAAACGAACGGGCGGCGTGAACCTTCTAACAAGTGGCAGCAACGCCACACAATTGATCTACAGCGTTACGGGTCTTGGCTCCAGCGGGCTCACCTACGGCAACACAACCGGGCGTATTTACGGAACCCCCACGACAGCCGGAACCTACACGATTGGCGTGACCATCACCGATCAGTATGGATTCACCGGCTCTAAGAATCTTACCTGGACTGTCCGCGCCGCCGGGAAAACATTGGATCTCAAAACCGCCCGAGTCTCAGATCCCTGTACGGGTACCACCCAGTGCAGCCCCGGCGCCTATGCGATCGCTAAACTCACAAACACGTCGCAACAGTTTTTGATCTCCCAACGTACGGACACAACACCTCGCTCCCTGCAAATTGCCAAGATTGACAGCAAAGGTCGCGTTCCTTTAGCGATTGGAAACTATGCTACGGGCACGACTCTGAACAACACCATCGTTTCAATGAGCTCCATCAATGGACTCTACGTCGGTGTCTCGATCAACGGACTGACAATCCCTTCCGGTACAACCGTCACCGCGATCAATTCCGGATGCAGCCCGACTCCTTGCGTCGTGATGTCCAATAATGCTGTACCTGCAACCAGCACCGCCAGTGTCACGCTATCATTTGGAACCGGCATCACGACCTCGAGCGTCCTGTTGCCAGCACGACCTAACGCCGTGACTCCACCATTTGTCCGCGTCGCCGATATGGATCAGGATGGCTACCAGGACATTGTCTTCAATGATTCCACCAATAAAATGATCTGCATCATGTGGAATTCCGGCAGTTCCGGCGTGGTGAGCGTTGACAGCTTCGGCATGCCGACTGGATTTTCTGCCGGCAGCTCAAATTGTTTTTCCATACCAACGGGAGCTAACAGCGGTAATTATCCTTATATGTTCCAAATCACGGATTCACTGCGTCCGGATGCGACCAATTACGGCAAACAAGACATCCTTGTGACGTCAACACTGAATGGCAACAGTCAGTCTACGTTCTTTGCGCTGCTCAACACTTGTCCGAGCAATGGCAACTGCACCGCAAATCGTGCCACGATCTTTGAAAGATATGGGGCCGCTACGGGCACAACGAGCGGCAATACCATCAACTCCCTGACCAGCAGCACCGGACTTGCCGTGGGTTTACCGATTATTGGACGCAATATTCCAGCCAATACAACCATCACCGCGGTGAACTCCGGTTGTGGGACGACCCCCTGTGTTGTGATATCACAAAACGCAAGTTCCAACATCAGTGGAGTCGCGGTTTCGTGGCCAACCGGCACCACTCTGACAGGCACATCCACGACCAATTCAAAGGTATTTACCACCACATCTACTGCCGGCGTCAGTGTCGGCCAGCTAGTCTCTGGCGCAAACTTTCCAGCGGGTACGACGGTGGTGTCGTTCGTCACAAATACCAGCATCACTCTTTCAAGTGCCTCGACATCTGGTGCCGTGGGTACGCCGCTACTGGTATTTGGACCAACGGGTCATACACCTCTGATTGGCGGCGTCAGTAATCAGTTCTTATCCTATCTTTACGACATTTCAAGTGGCTGGTTCATCACCTCAAAACCGAATTTACCGTCCACCACAGCACAAAATGCCAATGACTGCCCCGGTATCGTTGTGGCGGGCACCTACCAGCCAAACAATGGTTTCAGCTTCTGGTACATCGCACGACAAACATGGACCGGAACGCAATGTGCCGGTGATTTTAGCGTTCATACCGCCACTGACGAGTTCCAGATTTCAAACCAGTCGGCTTATCCCAGCTACATCGCTGCCAATGACTTCAACAGTGATGGCATTACCGATGTTGTGACCGCATTGTCCAATAATATGACAAATTCTAACAGTATTCGCGGCTACATCAATGGCAACACGGGCAATAGCTTTTCGGGCGGCACGGCGTTTTTCACGCAGCTGCAAACGCGAGCAAATGCCATCGTTGGCGCAGATCCCCTGATCAGCTATTGTCTTGATGGTTCCACGACGTGCACGTATCCATCTCTTGCAGTCAGGTGCACCCGCGGGACCAACAGCGGCACCCAGGATTACGGATGTTTATCTGTCCTACCCAATCAGTGCACCACACCGGGTTGTTCCACTCCGTTTGAGACAGCAACCCCGACAGCCAGGATTGATTACCCAAGCTCGAACGGGAGTTTTATGACAGCCGTGCCATTGGTATCCACGAGTGACGTCACACCCACCGGCACAATATCTAATGGCAGTGCGACCATCTCTTCCATGTCATCAACAGCGAATATTCAGATTGGTCAAGCGGTCACCTGTTCAGATAGCGTCTGTAATGACACCATGCTAAATTTCACCGCCGACGTAAGAAATACCACCACAATCAATAATATCGATACATCGATTACCAACCAGCTCCAGGTGGGGCAGAGACTCACTTGTGTCACGGCTAACTGCGCATTGATTCCAGCCAATACGTTTATTACGGCAGTGGCATCGGGATCGATCACCATCAATCAGGCTGCATTAGGCACCGCCACTGCGGTCAATGTATCACTTACGGTTCCGAAATCACCGGTGGCACCGGTGTATTTAACTGGAACCACCATCACAAATGGCAGTTCTCTGATCAGTGGATTATCCAACACCGCAAATATTCAGATCGGCCAGCCTGTCACCTGCGTCACGACAAACTGCTTTGCCTTGCCGGCCAATACGTATGTTGTGGCTAAGACGGCCTCAACTGTGATGCTCAACTTCACAGCCATTGCATCCCAGGCTGGTGCCGCTATTGTCATCCCGCAAAGTGTGATTCCACCCTACTCCTACGTTACCGCCGTCAGCGCAAACTCAGTCACCATCAACCAAAATGCGGTACCGGCATCAACACTCACGGGAGCCCGACTCACCATTCCCACAGTGCCAACAAGACTTGATTTAGGAATGGTGGGTACTGATAGCCGTAACTTGCCATATTTTATGGCTCTCGCGCGCAATGGTGCTAGCACGTCAGATCCATTCAAAGGCGCAACTGCCATGGATGGATTCCCGAGTTTCTACCTGCAAAGAGCTGATATCGGAACCATGCGAGTTGGGGACTCCAACAATGATGGTTTACTGGATTTATATTCGGTGTCCCCTGGCCAGTCGTTCCTATCCAGTCACGTTTCATCTAACTCTGGCGGCATAACCTACGGAATTGGCAGTGGTCCGGTGCCCTACTACCTTGCAAACCCCTCTCAAATCGGTTGCCCAACATCTGCCGATCGCTGTTTTTCAGATCCATTGTTCAATTCACTTGGACTCCAACAAGCCTATCCGAACGGGGGATGGAACAATCAAAATATCCTCGATACCGCAGATCTCAATTTCGACGGTGTTCCCGACATTGCCACGGTGGGCTACACCAGTCGCGGCGTCTCAGTATCGAGGGGTACAACCAACGGAGACTTTCTGCAAGGTCGCCTCTATGAGATCGGAACCTTCGTGACTCCAATGACCGGAACAGCGACCAATGGTAGCAGCCAGATCACGGGCGTCACGTCACTGGGTTCACCCGCCATCGCCACGGGCCAGATGATCACGGGGACAGGCATCAGCTCCGGCACAACCGTCTTAAGCATCACCGGTAGCGGTCCGTATACCTTGAACCTTTCGTCAAACTATACGGGGACATCTGGGTCCATCACGTTCAATGCACTGTTCTTCAAAGATAACCGACCACAGTCCCTGACGTTCGCGGATTTTGATCAAGACGGCATTTCCGATCTTGTCGTGGTCGGTGTCGATCTCACACAGGGGGCTAACCTTGGAGTCGCGAGATTTTTGAAGGGTAACGGTGACGGCACACTGCAGACGCCCATCAATATTGACGGCGTCCTCGGCGGATGTCTGGACCCACGGTCTGTGGAGGGCATCGATATCGATTTGGATGGCCGCCCAGAACTGGCTATATTGTGTTATACGAGTCAGCGAGTGATCATCAGCCGGCGATTTGTGAGTAGCAGCTTCCCCACCGGCACTTGGATCACTTCAGGCACCAATCTCAACAGCGCCTCTCCAGGCGCCAATGGCGTTGCTATGAAATCAGGGCGCATCACCGCGGCAGGCCCATCGGGCGTCGACATGGCCATCGCGGGACTTGACACCACGCGGTCACTGCGAATCCTATCAGGCATCACAATTTCTAACATCAGCGCCGTCAACGGGTCCTTCACGCTCTCGACGGCCACCGTGGGACCTTACAACCAGTTACTTGGCTATCCGTCTGACATCGATATCGCCGACTTGGATTCGGACGGAAGATCTGATGTGATCATCCCGATGCAACGACAAGCTGGTACCGGAAATTCGGGATCGGTTTGGTTTAGCTGCACATCCACTGCTGACGGTGTCTGCACGCCCCAGGGTTGGGGCATGGATGGTGTACAGGGTAATGCCGTCGTGACAGGAGATGTTAATAATGACGGACAGGCAGACCTGTTTTTCAGTTATGCTTTGGATCGATTGATGTTCCGCACCATCATCCGCGTGCTCAATACGTCATATTGAATCACCGCAGCGTTCCTAATTTTACATTTTGAAACTATAGACTTGCCAGGAAGCCGGCCCACGTCTCAGAGGCGTAGCCTTTTGGCGGAAGCCTCATGATGGGATACTCTAGCGTTAATTTATGATGTAAATACCTAATATTGCTATGATAAATATCAATTGTAAAGAACTCACCATGGCCACCGAACGCCTCTATAGGCAGGAAAAGGCTTCAGTGTTTTTACGGGGGTCTTAATTTTTGTGGGAAATCAGCCGAAGCCCTGCGGAGAGAAAAAGTTGATTTGATCGCTAGTGTAGTGAGGAGTCGCTATGAAAACCATGGAGCCCATCAAAAGGCATACAATGTCGATACTGGTAGGTGTTGTATCAACACTGACTGTATTGCTGTTGCAGTCTTGCGGCGGCAAGGTTGCGGATCTCTCTGCGGGACAGGCAGCGGTGTCCGGAGTGAAGATTGTTTCGAAGACACTTCCAGGGATGCAGGTCGGCGTGGTTCAAACAGGCATCTCGACCGCTGGTGGTGTGTTACCTCTTACATTTACTGTGACGGATGGAGAGTTGCCTCCCGGTCTCGTGATGGACGCTCTTACGGGTCAGATTTCAGGAACTGTGCCAACATCTGCTGCCAACCAAACCTACACACCAACCATTAAAGTTACCGATGCGGCTGGCCTCTCTGACATGCGCATCTTCAACTGTAAGATTGATCCGGGGAATGCCCTATTGACCATCGTCAGTACGGAACTTGGCACAGTCACTGCTGGTGTTCCCTATTCCTTTCCTGTCGCGGTCGTCGGTGGGACAACTCCCTACAAGTTTACTCTCGCCACTGGCACTTTGCCGAACGGCCTGAGTCTCGATCAAACGACAGGTATTATATCAGGTACTGCCGCCATCACTACTGGTGGTCAGTCATTCGTTATTGTAATGAAAGTTACGGATTCCGCGTCACAAACTCAAACCATATCCTACGTTGGGCAGGTCGCAGCAAACCCGGTTGGCGCGATTCAGATCGTATCCACGTCAATTCCTGGAGTCGCGGTCGGCGCCGTATCGACGGGTATCTCAACGGCTGGTGGTGCGACACCACTGCAATTCACCATCAGTAGTGGCTCTCTGCCGTCCGGCCTGACTATTGATGCGACCACCGGATCAATCACGGGTACCGTGCCAGTTAGCGCAGCAAATGCGAGTTACGGATTTTCTGTGACAGTGACCGATTCTTCAGGCTCCACTGCAACGAGAAGCTTTACGGGTTCAATCAATCCCGGTTCATCCGTGTTAAAGTTGATCACCACCAGTCTATCCACAATCGCCGCCGGCATCAGTTACAATTTTCCACTTGCTGCCACCGGCGGTACGTCGCCGTACACGTTCTCTGTTTCTGCGGGCGCACTGCCAACCGGTTTATCGTTAGATCCCGCAACTGGAATTATCTCGGGAACACCGGGCATCACAACCGGTGGACAATCTTACAGTGTCAGCATCCGCGTGACTGATGCAAGCTCCCAAAGTGAAACCAATTCATTTGTCGGCACCATTGCCTCAAACCCAGTAGGGTCCATTACGATTGTCTCCACAACGGTGCCGGGTATTGCGGTGGGTGCCGTGTCGACGGGCATTTCCACCAGCGGTGGTGTGTCTCCTCTGGTGTTTAGTATTTCAAGTGGTACATTACCCTCCGGGTTGACATTAAATACATCCACAGGCGCCATTACCGGAACCATTCCGGTTTCGGCAGGAAATACGAACTACGGATTCTCCATCGCCGTTGCCGATGCCGCAGGTGCGACGGCAAGTAAGAGTTTCTCTGGAACGGTGAACCCAGGTTCAGCGTTATTATCACTGATCACCACAGCGATCTCCCCGGTCACTGCAGGCATCACCTACTCATTCCCAGTCGCCGTATCCGGTGGCGCGAAGCCCTATGCGTTTGCGATCACCAGCGGTGCCCTGCCTTCGGGTCTATCCATTGACGCAGCGACCGGCGTGATCTCTGGAACGCCTGCGATCACCTCTGGCGGTCAAGCATACTCGTTCACCCTGCGTGTCAGCGATTCCGCTTCTCAGGTCCAATCCGTCGCACTCGTGGGAACCATCGCCGCCAACCCTGTCGGCAGCGTACAGATTGTCTCGACGACCATTCCAGGCATTGCGGTAGGTACCGTATCGACAGGGGTCTCAACATCTGGCGGCGTCACCCCGCTCACATTCAGTGTTTCAAGCGGCGCGCTTCCGACTGGACTTTCTATCAATACCACCACCGGCGCGATCACAGGGACGGTGCCTATTGCGGAGGGTAACACCAACTATGGGTTTTCGATCACCGTGGTCGATTCTGCGGGAGGCACGGCCAGCAAAAGCTTTACGGGGACTGTCAACGCCGGATCCTCCGTACTTTCCATTCTATCGACGGTGCTATCTCCAGCGACGGCAGGCGTGTCCTACTCGTTTCCACTGACAGTTTCTGGTGGAACCACGCCTTATGCGTTTACCGTAAGCTCCGGTAGTTTGCCGGCAGGACTGAGCATCAATGGCACCACGGGAGTGATTTCAGGAACACCCTCAGTGACCTCTGGTGGCCAGGCCTATTCCTTTACGATTCGGGTCGCCGATGCGGGATCTCAAGTTGTAACTCAACAATTTATCGGCACCATACAAAGTAACCCGGTTGGCAGCGTCCAGATTGTGTCCACTACCATACCAGGGCTCACAGTCGGCCCCGTATCCACGGGCATCTCGACGGCGGGAGGCATCCTGCCACTAACGTTTGCCGTGACCAGTGGTACACTACCCACCGGCCTCACCATGGCCGCGAGCACCGGTGCGATCACGGGAACACTCCCCGTGAGTTCTGCGAACGCCAGTTACGGATTTTCAATCACCGTGACCGATGCTTCCGGCGCAAGCGCGGTGAAGTCGTACACCGGAACCATCAACGCCGGCACATCGCTGCTGACGATCAATTCCACAACATTGTCGCAATTTATCGCTGGAGTCTCCTACTCATACCCCCTTGTGGTCACTGGTGGTTCCTCACCCTACACATTCACCATTTCATCAGGATCCCTTCCCACCGGTGTGAGTCTTAATCCTACGTCTGGCACGTTATCTGGAACACCTGCAGTCACAACTGCCGGACAGTCGTTTGCCTTCACCGTCACCACCACAGACTCAAGCAACCAAACCGCTAACAAGACCTACACGGCGACAGTGGCATCAAGTACCGCTGCAAGCCTCGTCATTGCCTCCACCACCATTCCGTCGCCAAGTGCTGGTACACCCTACGTGGCAGCCATCAGTGTCTCGGGTGGAACACCGCCTTACACCTACAATATTTCAAGCGGTAGCTTACCCAATGGATTAACCCTGACATCGTCATCCGGCCTCATTACCGGGACCCCTGCATATTCCACCAAAGGTTCTGCATACCTCTTTACCGTGCAGGTCACTGACACCACAAACCTCACCACCAGCGCAACATATCCTGGATTTGTTGGTACCTACACGACCGCATTGACACCGACCACGCTTCCCGCAGCGATTCCGTCTGCCAATTACAATGGTTTCATTTCAACAACCGGCGGACAGGCGCCCTATATTTACAGCTTAACGTCGGGAACTCTTCCTGTCGGACTATCTCTGAATGGGTCGACGGGTGTGATTTCGGGAACGGTATCTGAAACCGAAGCAGGACTCACCCGTAACTTCACCGTCAAGAGTGTGGATGCCAACAATGTCCAGACATCGACGGCTTACTCGCTGACGACTAATAATTTTGCCGTCACGATCAGCAATAGCACACTTGCCAACGCGATCGAGGGATCGACCTATTCCAACAATGCAACCACGCTAGCCGCTACGGGAGGCGCAGGACCTTACACATTCCAGTACACGGGAACCCTCCCGAACGGTATTGGTCTGACAAGCTCTGGCACATTCTTTGGGACCGCTGCACTGAACTCGGGAGCATTATCTCCCGGCACAGACTACACCATCTATGTACGGGCCCGAGACTCTCAAAATAATCTCAGCGCGACAGTACCATTGACATTGACCACGCTTGTCAGCTTGCCTGCCGTTGCCAGTGGCAATCCAACCGCTGCAGTACTAGGCTCCGCTTATAGCTTTAACCTCAGCGCATCCGGGGGACGCGCGCCCTATATTTTCGCGGTCACAGCCGGAACCCTACCATCAGGTTTAACTCTTGCGACAAATGGTCTCATCAGTGGTATCGCTTCCGTGGCCAACACCTGTCCATCTGGTCAATTCACAGTGCGCGTCACGGACAGCCTGTCACAGATCTCGGTAGCCTCGGTGAAGTGTATCGACACCGTCAATGGCGTCCTGATTTCAAACACGTCGCTACCCATGGTCTCCATCGGTGTAAATTATAGCGCCCAGATCAACGCGTCAGGCGGCACGACGCCCTACACTTACGCTGCGACTGGCTTACCGACGGGCGTTACCATCAATGCATCAACGGGCGCTCTGTCAGGATTTACGAACGCGTCTTCTGGAGATTACTCTGCTTTCATCACAGTGACGGACAGCAGCACTCCGACAGCCTTAACAACGACGCGAGCATTCACGGTTGCGGTTCGCAATCAGTTGACACTGACATCGTCAGCGATCGCGAGAGCCGCAACGGGCGTCCCTTACAACAACGGTTCTGGCGTTCAACTCAGCGCCACTGGGGGTTATGCGCCGTATACATATGTTATTTCAACTGGCAGCCTCCCAAGCGGCATGACACTGACATCAGCCGGCCAGATTCAGGGGACTCCCGCATACAACACGGCGTCCAATGGCGGAACATATAATTTTAGCGTCGTCGCCACGGATTCACTTGGCAATCAAACCACTCCTACTGCCTACACACTGTATGTCACCATACCGCCAAAAATTTTGGATAGCCTTTTACCTATAGCAGTCGTCAACACTCCCTACGCTTATGACATTCGGCGCCTCGGCGGTGTAAATCAATTCAACGGCACTTCAACAGCTACGCGACTGACCTACTCGGTTGCCGTGACCTCGCCCACTTCCACGACACTCGGTGGGATTGGTCTTAGCTACAGTACGGCGACGGGGCGAATTTTCGGAACACCAACCACTGCTGGAACTTACACGCTTGCCGTGACGATAACGGATCAGCATGGATTTGTCGCAAGCAGAAATATGACTTTAACGGTCAATTCTGCCGCGAAACGACTTGATCTCAAGACTAATCGCTGGTCAGATCCATGCACCGGTCAAAGTAACTGCCTGCCCCAGGCTCATGATATTTCAAAAATCACCAATACGGCTCAGCAATTTCTAGTTTATTCCCGTGGCGATACGACACCCATGTCGATCCAGATTGCCAAAATCGATCACGAAGGCCGTGTGCCGTTGGCAGGAGCCAATGTCACCTCTGTGAACGTACCTCTGCCGGCAAATATCCAGAGAAGCGCATGGAATTTTCTTATCGGAAACGTCCGTGTGGCGGATATTGACCAGGATACATTTAAAGACATCGTAATCTCTGATGTCAACAATCGCCAGATCTGCGTTCTATGGAACGGTGGCACTGTGGATACTTTTGGCATGCCCAATGGCTTTTCCGCTTCGAACACTTCCTGCTTCCCGATCCCCCAAGGGTCGTCCACGAGCAATTCTCCTTACAGCTTTATCATCAGAAATGACCTACGCCCCGATAGCACCAACAATGGCAAACAGGACCTCATTGTCTCATCAACTAACAACAACGGAAATACCGCATCAAACATCTTTGTCCTACTCAACTCATGCGCGCCCGTCCCTGGAAATTGTTCGGCGAATCGTCACACCATATTCCAGGGCTACAATTCGCAACTGGCAACTCTCAACAACACCACAACCATCACATTATCGAACACTTCCGGGGCGCTTCCGGGCGCACCAATTGTGGGGATCGGGATACCCGTGGGAACGATCATTACTGGTGTAGTGGCCAACACATCGCTCACGTTGTCTCAAGCAGCAACAACCACCGCATCAAATATCAGAGTGGCTTGGTCCACAGCAACGATTGTTTCCGGAACTGCCACGAATAACAGTCAGACAATCACCGGTGTTGCGAGTCTCGGATCTCCTGCTATCAGCACAGGACAATTGGTTATCGGCAGCGGCATTCCGTTTGACACGCGAATTGGCAGCATCACCGGAACAGGACCTTTTACGATCACGCTCAGCAGGGCATACACTGGCGCCAACGGAGCAGCAAGTTTCGGCACCTTTCAGACGGTTCACCACACCCCCATCTTCTCTACGGGAGGTACCAGAGGTGCCACATCCCTAGGCGCGACGGGGACATACATCATAGCAAGTCTCGGGACGACCAATTTCACCACCATTGGAGCCGCAAGCAACACCGTAGGAACGATGTTCACCGCAACCGCCAACGGCGCGGGATCCGGAACTGTTTTCGACGTTTGGGCCTTGGGATCGGCATTAAATATTGAAACGGGGTGGTTCAATGGTGCTAAGCCCACGATTCCAACTGGCGTCACCAGTGCCGCCGCCTGTCCTGGAATTGTCGTAGCAGGATTCGGTACGGGCAATACAGGTACGGGATACGCCTATCACATGCGCCAGACCTATTCGTCTGGTCAGTGTCAGGGTGATTTCAGCGTCCATCAAACCACTTCACCATTCCCTGATGTCTTGCAGCTCGTCGGTAGCGGTACACCTTATATCGGTGCTCTTGTCGCGGCGGACTTCAATAACGATGGGTGGTCCGATTTAGCGGCGGGTTTCTCTCAAGGATACGCAAACTCGTCAACGATCAGAGTCTACACCAACGGAGCCTCAGGGAATGCGCTTTCAGGAGGCAGCATATCAACTGCCCAGCTACAAAGCCGCGGTTCTGTGACTTCGACAGCCTCAAAACTATTGCCCTATTGCATTGATGGTTCGTCATCCTGCTCATACCCCGCACTTGTCGCAACATGTGGCCGGGAATTCTTCTGGCCATGGATCAACAACAACTGGTGGGGTTGGACACCGCAATACTCTTGCCTGTCCATTTTGCCGAACCAGTGCACATCATCCAGTTGTTCCACACCGTTCGAATCGAGCACGCCATCGGTGCGCATTGATTACCCAGCGCCCCATGGACAAAACCGGGAACCTATCGCGACTCCGCTGATTGCAACATCCTTTGTGAATCCGACCGCAACAACGGTATCAGGCAGCCCGACCATATCCGTATCATCGACTGCAAATATTGTGGTCGGACAAACAGTGACTGGTACCAACATCCCGAACTTTGCTTACGTCACGGCTGTGAATTCTGGCGCGTCAACCATTAACATCAATCAAAATGCTCTAGCGTCAAGCCCTGCCAACGGGGTGACATTAACGATACCAGTTCCACCAACTCTCAACGATATCGCATTCGTAGGTAGCGATACCACTACGACAATTCCCTACTTTGTCACCTATGGGCGCAATGGTTCCAGCACGACGGATCCTTTCAAAGGATCGACGATGTTTGATGCCTTCCCTTCTTCGTTCTTGAGCTTGGGGGATATTAGCACGACGAGATTCGGTGATGCCAACGGTGACGGCATCATGGATATGTTTGCGTATTCGCCAAACCAATCGTTTATCGCCTCCTATGTTTCAAGTTCTGCGGGTGGAACCAATTACAGTATCGTGACAAATCCATCTCCGGCATATCTGTCCAATCCAAGTATGGGCGGGTGCCCTTCCGGCGCGACCG
>JBILMN010000152.1:0-6768 GCA_044375465.1 Oligoflexales bacterium
TGTGTCCTTCGATGACCTTTGCGATCACGGCGATCTCAGGGCTAATCATCGCCCCACACGCCTCCACCGCGTTCAAAGCCAGCGCCGCAAGCATGGCCTTCAGAGCATCCATATCCGCATAAATTCTTGTCGGTGCCGGCAGACTCACAGCAAGCCGGTAATCACTAGGAATATGACGCGCCACATAAAGCTCCAACGACGGCCACTCCTCGCGAAGGTCGTACCATGCACGCCGCAGATCCACGGGACGTGTAAATCCAGACAGCTCGGACAAATAGTTATCGAATCGCCCAAGCCGTTTCACCATCAGTCGTACGGCCTCTTCGACAATCGCGGGATCCCATGGTTTTGCAGCGCGAAATGACGCCATCTCGCGATCAATCAATTCAGCGGCCGCAGAGATGCCGGCCACTGGATTTTTAATTTGATCTGCAATCGCGGCAATCCACGCAGCCATGAGGCGCACAGCTTGATCATGAGCCGAAACATCAAGATCGACTCGTGCCCCGTGCTCACTGAATGGATTCTTCTGCGTCACGCCAACCGCCTTAGAGATAAAAAAAAGACCGCTCGTGAGATGAAGCAAAACGAGTGCCAAAACCCGCAGTGATGTGTAAGATGCTGTTTTGACAAGATATTATAAAAATATCTCAAAACCATGGTCGCTGATGCGCGGCAAATCACACAAAACTTGTGCTATCTACCGCAACACCGCCTGGACCTCAAGGGTTTTTTTTAATTTTTTTAGATGGTTAGACCATTGGCGCAAAAGTTGCTAATCCGTCTGTCACACCCATAAACGGAGCATTGTCATGCCAGCTGCCAGGATCAGGAAGGACCCAGCGACCCGCCGCACCGCACGCACTGGGATGCGCGCAGACACCCAAGACGACACATCGGCAGCAAACACCGGCACAAACATCATGACGGGCAACGTCCCTAAGACAAATCCGAGCATCACCATCGCGCCATCGGCACCGCTTCCGGTCATGGCCGCTGCCGCAAGCGCCGATGCCAGGGTCATGCAGGGCAGCAAAGCCGTCACCATCCCAAAGACCAAAAAACCGAACACACCCCAGCTTTGCACTCGCGAGATTTTAGCGAGCAGTCGCGAGATCGCCGTGGTCAGGATTTTGGGCGCCCAAGTGACCTCGCGGTTCATCAGCAAGAACCATCCTTGGGCGATCAGTATGGAAGCAAACAACACCGTTACGGCTACACCTGCTTGGGGCAGCATCAGAGACAAACGCTCCGCAAAGGTCCCGGACAACAGCCCGACCGCTGCGCCTGCTCCCACATATGATAACATGCGCCCTAGATTGTACAGTGTGGTCGCAAACCATGTCTGTTGGCGCGCATTGTTTGGTCGCGCGAGCTTCGCACAAACAAGAGGACCACACATGACGCCGCAATGCCAGGACATAACAAAACTAAACCAGGTCACAGCCAGCATCGCACCCACATCAAACACATCGATGGTGTGGAGTAAATGCTCAAAATGACCATGCTCATGCATCAAAAAAAACCTCTTCAGCGCGTCCTCGACCGGACATCTCCCGTCACGGTAACCAAAAACTGTCGTCATTGCAAAATCAGTTTTGCACCGCACCCCGCAGACACCGGAGATTTCTGTTGCCGCGGATGTGCGGGTGCTTGGGAGATTGTTCACGGGCTTGGGCTTGAAACTTTCTACCGCATGAATACGGCTTCCCCCCTCAAACCCGTCTCCTCATTTGCGTCCCAGACCATCGCGACGAGGGACTATCAGGTTTTTGATGCACCAGAGTTTCAGCAGGAGTTCACCACCGCGATCACAGCAGACCAGTCAAGCCATCAGGCGAGCAGTCAATCGAGCCTTCAGGCGACCGTTCATAAACGATCGAAACTCTTGATTGAAGGCATCACCTGCTATGCTTGCATCTGGCTGATCAGGCAGGCACTGCAGCGGCGGTTTGCTCCCGACCCATCATCCTCTGACCCAAAGCAGCCTGCCGCCGCTTCCATTACTATGACCATCACCATCGACATCAATCAATCCACGGGAACTTCGACCCTCACCTGGTCGCCAAATCTCGCGCCGCTGTCAGAAATTGTCGCCTTCATCGAGTCCCTCGGCTACCAGGTGCTCCCCCAACGCGGAGCGCCCACTAATGAGCCATCCACCTTGATCCGTACGGGAGTGGGGCTATTTGTGATGATGAACGTCATGTCATTTGCCTTGGCCGAATACCTGGCTGGAGCCGATGGACTTGACGCTGGGTTGCAGGGATTTTTGCGTTGGCTATCGGCAGCCCTCACCACGATTGCTTTGGCCTACACGGGGCGCGAGTTCTTTAGCAATACGTGGCGCGCTTTGCGCGCCAAAGCACCCACCATTGACGCGCCAATCTTGGTGGGCCTCCTTGCTGCCTATGTGTGGTCGCTCAAAAACACCATCCAAGGCACAGGTCACGTGTATTACGATAGCATCTGCGCTATCGTCGCCCTCGTCATCACCGGTCGTCTCGTTCAGCAGAATATTCTGCGTCGCAATCAAACGCGCATGGCCGCGCTGATCAATCCACGGGATGGATGGATCTTGACGAAACCAGCCGATGACCCTAGCGCAGATTGGCAACCCAAGCGAGCCTCGGCTGTCCAACGCGGCGACATGGTACGCGTCTTGCCCGGCGACATCGTCCCACTGCGCACAACCTGCGCCGTAAGCTGCGCGGAAATTAGTTTTGAGCAACTCAAAGGCGAGACCGACTGGAAAACCATTCACCATGGCCAGACGATCCCTGCAGGAGCCTTGAACGGCTCCACACCGCTTGATGCGATCGCCGTACAAAACGGCGCTGAAAGTTACATGCACTCACTCAGTCGCGTCATCGAGCAGGCGATTCACGACAAAGGCCACTACCACCAGTGGAGTGACCAGGCGTCATGGTGGTTATTTATCGCTGTTTTTGCTGCAGCCGGCGTCGTCTTTGCCGTTATGGCCCCACATGATCTGCCGGAAGCCATGCGCCGCGTTGTCGCTTTGCTTCTTGTGGCCTGCCCCTGCACATTTGCGATTGGGGTACCGCTCACATTTGGCACCGCCATGACCCACGCCCTCCGCGAAGGGATCTTATTCAAATCCCAGCGTTCCCTCGAAAAACTTGCCGACGTCACCACCTTTATTTTTGATAAGACGGGCACACTCACGCAGGGCGTTCAATCCGTGCAGTCTTGGACCTGGAATCCTGACATCAGCCTTGAGGAACAAGCACAAATCTTGGCGCAACTAACCACCCTTGACCAGGTGTCATCACATCACATTGCCACGTCGGTGGCACGTTTTGCGCGGCTGCAGCACAACCCCACTGCGCCAACCTCTGACCACACCCGACCAGAAGACGTCGAGGAAACCCAAGGCCTGGGCATCGCATGCCGTTATGGTGCGAGCACTTTACGACTGGGTCGACCCTCATTTGCGCTGCCTTCCGGCTTTGAGCCCTTCCTGCATGACGCAAAAACCGTGGTCTCACTCAATGGCAAACTGATCGCCACGATCACATTTGATGACCAAACGCGTGGTGAAGCCTGGCAAACCATGGATGCCCTGAGAGATCTTGGCCAGGACCTGCACATCCTCAGCGGTGACTCGACGCAGCGCACGCAGCAGACCGCCACACTCATGAAGCTGCACCCCGGTCAAAGTCACGGCCAGGCAACGCCGGCCTCCAAAACCATGTATGTGCGCACCACCAAAAAACAGGGACCTGTAGCGATGGTTGGTAATGGCCTCAACGACGCTGGCGCCATGTCCCAAGCCGATATTTCATTTGCAGTTGCCGGCAGCGCTTCCACGGCCATGAATTCCGCTGATATCTGTCTTCTGTCTGAAGACCTCACGCTCACAGTCCGATCTCTGAACTATGCACGGCAGACCATGCGTCGCACGCACCTCGTCTTTGGGTTGGCCTTTATTTATAATGTGTTGGGTCTTGCCCTCGCGGCAACGGGACATGTGACACCAGTGCTTGCCGCTATTTTAATGCCCATCAGCAGCTTGACCGTCACCCATGTTGCCACGTCGTTTCGATTGCGCATGGACGGCCCCGTCAACCAATCCGTGGAGGCTTAAGTGGAGGCTCTCTTTGTTTTAATTCCGATCAGTTTGTGCCTTGCCGCGGGAGCTTTGGCGAGTTTTATCTGGGCGGCCCGCAAGGGCCAGTTTTCCGATCTTTTATCGCCGGCGCAGCGGGTCGTGTTTGAAGATTTTGCAGATTTTAAAGACGTTGAGGACATTGAAAGTTTGAAACACCAAAATAAGGAGGAGTGATGCCAGAGCCACAAGATCAGAAGAATCCGCAATCGCAAACAGGTCGGGCCACGCCCATCCAAGCCCATCAGGCGGCGAGCGTGGCCATTACCTATGACGACCAGATTGCTCGGTGGTTTTTGATCGCCACACTGCTCTGGGGCATTGTCGGCATGCTTGTCGGCGTGATTGCGGCCCTACAGCTCGCCTGGTGGCCAGCAAATCTAAACACAAGTTTTTTGACTTTTGGACGGATGCGACCACTGCACACCAATGCGGTGATTTTCGCGTTTTCGGCTAATGGATTTTTTGCCGGCCTTTATTATTCCCTGCAGCGGCTACTCAAGACACGCATGTGGAGCGATACGCTCACAAAATTTCATTTCTGGGCGTGGCAGCTGATCATTGTCGCCGCAGCCATCACCATTCCTTTGGGGCTGACCCAAGGCAAAGAATACGCTGAACTCGAGTGGCCCATCGATATTGCTGTCGCCGTGGTTTGGGTGGCCATGACCATCAACGTTCTCATGACGTTAAAAATACGCCGCGTCGAACACATTTACGTGGCGATCTGGTTCTACCTGGCATCCATTTTGACCATTGCCATGCTGCATGTGGTCAATAGCCTTGCTATTCCTGTCTCGTTAGGCAAGAGCTACTCGATCTATGCTGGCGTTCAAGATGCCCTTGTGCAGTGGTGGTATGGCCACAATGCCGTTGGATTTCTTCTCACCACTCCGTTTCTGGGGATGATGTACTACTTTATTCCCAAGGCTTCGGGTCGCCCAGTCTTCTCCTATCGGCTCTCCATCATTCACTTTTGGTCCTTGGTGTTTCTCTATATTTGGACGGGCCCCCATCATCTGCTCTACACGTCCCTACCCGAGTGGGCCCAGAGCCTTGGCATGGTTTTTTCACTGATGCTGATCGCACCAAGTTGGGGTGGCATGCTCAATGGACTTTTGACCCTGCGCGGCGCCTGGCATAAAGTGCGAACGGATCCGGTGCTGAAGTTTTTTGTCGTGGCTCTGACATTTTACGGTATGGCCACACTCGAAGGCCCCCTCATGTCCATCAAGTCGATCAACTTGATGACTCATTATACCGATTACACCATCGGCCACGTTCATGGCGGAGCCCTTGGCTGGCTTGGCGGCATGATCTTTGCGGTGACATATTGGCTGGCTCCAAAGCTCTTTGGCCGCCCACTCCACAGCAACCGCCTGGCAAACGTGCACTTTTGGTTATTCACTCTCGGACTGCTGCTCTACGTCACCAGCATGTGGGCAGCCGGAATTACCCAGGGACTGATGTGGTTTGCCACAGGAGCTGATGGACTGCTCAAATACCCACAGTTTATTGAAAGTGTCTTGGCTACCAAATCCCTCTACTGGATTCGCATGATTGGCGGCACGATCTACATGGTTGGAACTGTCGTCTGTTTCTACAATGTTCTCATGACAGCCAAAGGAGCTGTCTGCAAAGACGAAACAGTGACGTTCATCCCTGAACGTCACCCCAAAAAACCCGGGACGTTCCACGAAAAACTTGAGCACAATGCGTTTGCGTTCAACATTGGCATTGCCATCTGCATCGTCATCGGCGGCATCATCGAATTCGTACCGACATTCATGATCAAATCCAATGTACCAACCATGGCAGAGGTGAAACCCTACACCCCTCTTGAGCTGGAGGGCCGCGATATCTACATCAAAGAAGGATGCTACAACTGCCACAGCCAAATGATCAGACCCGTACGTGCAGAAACCATCCGCTACGGTGCCTTCACGCGCGGCGGCGAGTCGGTCTATGATCATCCATTTCAATTCGGTTCAAAACGCACGGGTCCCGATCTGCAACGCGTAGGCGGAAAATACCCAGACTTCTGGCACTACCGTCACATGCTCAATCCGCGAGACACCTCCCCGGGATCCATCATGCCCAACTACCCGTGGCTAGCCAGCAACAAAACCAATCTCGACATGATCCCGCGCAAGTTGAAAGCCATGAAGTCCATCGGCGTGCCCTACTCCGATCAGGAGATCACCGCAAGTAAAGAGACCTATCTTGTACAGGCCGGAATCATTGCGGAAGCCCTCGCTAAAGACAACGTCAAGCTTGAGCCAGATACTGAGCTCACAGCATTGATTGCGTACATGCAGCGCCTCGGCGTCGACGGTCGGGCCGCCATCAAAAACAGCGGCGCGCCATCACCGTAAATCGCAGACCACGAACGAAGACATCAAAATGGGAGTCAGAACATGCGAGGTTTAGGTCAATTGATAGAACAAGCACAACCATCGGTCGTCGCCATTCAGTCTGGCGTATTGGTGCTGTTTGTGCTCGCTTTTGTGGTCCTGGTGATCAAACTGTTCGGCAGCGACAAACAAAAGCAGGGGCGAGATATTTGCCAACGGGCGCTTGAAGATTAAACCACACAAAGATTTTACCCAGGAGATCGCCATTATGACCAAGGATTA
>JBILMN010000153.1:0-6767 GCA_044375465.1 Oligoflexales bacterium
TTTTCATCCCCCCGTTCACTTCCAATCTTGGACGCCGTAGCGTGACAAAATATCCTGCATACGGCCGCTTTTGCGCAACGCTCTGATTCCCTGATTCATCAACTCCGCCAAACGTCCGGCATCAGCGCGAGCAGGAGAAAAGGCGATATGCAGCGTCGATGGTTCATCACATCCTGCGCGCCGAAGTTCGCCCCACTGGTATTTACGAAGGCTAAACTCCATGACCATGGCGTTTTCGATAATGGTGTCGACTCGCCGTGCCCTGAGCTTTTCGAGATTGAGGAGCAAGGGCTTGCGGCCCGTCACAAGCTGCACGAGACTACTATCGTGACGATGTTCAGTGACATACGAGTCAATGATGTCTCCGTATAGATAGCCATACGTCAAACCCACGCGCCTTGCGTGTAATGACATGCCTGACCGATACTGAAACGGATCGTCCGGCCTTGTGTAAAAGCAGGTCTGGTTGCTGCCAAGAGGTTCTGCGGCAAGCCTTAGCCCCCTCGCCTCTTCGACACTGGCACCAACCACGGCATCACGGCGGCCAGAAGAGACGTCCGCCAACGCATCCGCCCACGACTGATTCACATAGATGACAGTATATCCCCCAGCACCAAGCACCTCACGCGTCACGTCGATCATAAACCCTTGATAGCGGCTTTGATCATCGCAATTATAGGGGCACCATTGATCGGCTGCGATGACGATCTGATTTTTATTTGAAGAAAATGTTCCTGATGAGCGAACCGTCTGTTCGGTCTCGGCACCAAACAAAGTCCCTACCGGCAATAAAACTACAGACATCCAAGCAACAGACATCCAAGCAACAGACATCCAAGCAACAGATGCCCAAGTAACAAATGCCCAAGTAACAAATGCCCAAGTAACAGATGCCCCGGCAATCGATAAACAAACTTCAGCAAGCCATTGAACGAGGTCACTCGCGATTTGACGAATCAAAACATGACGCAAAATAAAATCCTCCGCATTTCGGGCCTCAAGCCACGCGGAGGAAGAGTCTAATCACAATCAAGTCCCACCACAAGATCCGTCAGCGCCTAAATCCATGAATGCGCCGTTGGTCATCGCCGCAATCAATGCCAAACCTTGGGCTGCACGAACGTCTCTCGGGTCACGACTTTTTCCGACCCAAATGATATCCACTTCCAGTCCTAAGGCCTGTGACGTTTGCGCGACAAGGCGTGCACGCTCACTGTTAAGCTCGCCGGCTCCACTTGCAAGGAGCAGCACCTGCGACTGCGGCATCGTCTGAGAGATATAACGAAGATCATTGACATCATCTATAAACACGACACGCTTAGGAGCTCGTCCCATAGCGCTCACTAAGACTTCGGGTATGGAAAACCACATTTTAGTGGGTGCATCACTCTTCGTGGCGCCTGGATCGACCGCTGGTGCTGCACTCATTTCCGCTGACTGCGCGTCCATGAAGGGATTCATCTTACCGGACTTCAGCTGAGTCATGATGTTTGACGTTGCTTTACCGGCCATCCGCGTTGATCCGCGAACATCAAGCCCCTGTTGGGTCCCAAGGGTCATCATGATATTTGTGACGCGCTGACAAAAGTCCGCAGGCTTCACCACGCGAAGATCACGTGGCATCTGTGCCAAGGCTGCCTCTGCAATGAACCCCAGAGACAAAAACGTTGTGATCATGGTGGTTCGTCGATTGATCGTCAGCATGCGTCGGTCCTCCAAAGCACAGGTGGGGAGTCTTCCCCGCCGGCATGAACCCTGGTGCAAAACTATGGCCAATCCGTGGCAGACCTGCAAAATAACGCTCAACATGCTGATATTTCAATGGTATTTAGCACCGCTCAAAAACCTCTCAGGTCCCACCACCTGTCTAGACTTTGTACGGTGCAATCATTGCAACACTTTGATTTAATAGAGGCCAAGGAGGGTGACCCATGACCAAACGATTTATGAACCCCAAAGGTAAAATCTTAGTGCCCGTAAACCTTGATGACACGAGCGCTGGCCTGCTTAAGGCGGCGGGCCAAATCGCCCGACGCACGGGCCTTGGGCTTGAGGTGATACACGTAAGCGAGTACTGGGTCGGACGCACTTGGCCTACGGAAATGATGCTTGGCGGACCCATGGGCGGACTCGTCAGCGCCGTGGAGGACGAGACCCTTGAAGTCGCCCGTAGCCGCCTGCGTGATCTGGTCAAAAACAACCTTGAGGGCCTTCCCGTGCACAGCGAGGTACTACTCGGGTATCCGGCTGAATCCATTCGCGCACATGCGGTCACCATTGGTGCTGAGTTGATGATTCTGGGCGGCGCCGCAGAAGACTACAAGTTCGTGCCTCGAGGACTATCGACAGTGCTCGGCCTCATGGCTGATGCTCCATGCCCCGTGCTGGTGCTACCCCGCGGCAATCTTGGCAACTGGGACAAAAAACCAATCCATGCATTACTTGCAGACGATCTGCAGCCGGAATCTGATAACGGCATTTTGGTGGCCTATGAGATTGTTGCAGCACTCGGGCAGACAAACCTCACCCATGCCCATGTGAATCAGATGACTCAAGACGATCTCAAGGCCGCCCTGACCACAGCTGCGGCCGCAGCCCACACGCCCGAAGGAGCTATGGATGTCGACACCGTCTGGTCTGCGGCGATGACCTCCATCAAAGACAAACTCGGTGCACGCGCGCCGGGACGCAAACACCTCATTGAGGCTCGCGGAGGCAAAGTCACGACGACGCTTCTTCAAGGCGATCCCACCGAGGCCATCATGAAGCTTGCCACCGATTCCAAGGCTGACCTTATGATCTTTGGCCGTCACCGCACCTGGCGTCGCAAGCCATTTGCTGTCGGACAAATGCCATTTCATTCGATGCTGAGTGCACATCGGCCGGTGCTGATTGCGGAGCAATAGCAGACTGCCACCGCGAAAAATGCGGTGGTTTACTCCTATGATTCTTATCCTTATGATTCTTGTTAATTGAAGAATGATTTTTGAATCATCACGCCTTCGGGAAGAAAACCACGTGCATCTGCCGAGCAAAAAAAACAAAATAGCATTCATGGCATTGGCGTTCGCAGTATTTCTAGCGATACTGCCCCTGCCACGACAATTTTCCGGAATGAAGGGTGATCCCGATCGTTTCTATCACTTCAGGATCTCTCAGATCTATGCTGATCAAGGATTCCCCAAGACACTGCCCCAGGCAGAAGATGTGGGTTGGGGCGATGCGTTCGCAGAAAAAGAATTTCTGTTCCATGAGCTAACAGGACTTGGACACAAGCTTGCTGGTGAATGGGGCGTGCTGTGGGTGACGTGGGCACTTTACGCAGCCATTGCCGCTTCGTTTGGCTACATCTTGGGATACAGCGTTGGCAGCCTCTGGCTCATACCAGTCGGTGCGGCGTTGATGATGATGGGGACCGGTATTTTTTCGTTACGCATGCTGATGGTCAGGCCGCACGTGTTGGCCATCTTATTGATGACCTGGCAAATGTTTTGCTGGTCAAGAGGCGCATGGATTGCGGCTTGTTTTTTCGGGGCGATTTACACGCTGTCCTACCACGCATTTTACGTACCGCTGTTGATTGCAGGCGTCTTCATCACCTGTCAATGGGCCGCAGGCCACCCCATCAAACGCCAAGCCCTCTGGGCTGTTGGCGGTATCTTGATGGCGGTTTTAATCAATCCGGCGTTTCCTTACAATATTGATACCGCAATCCAGCACGCCAGCATTGTCTTGGCAAAGAGCGCCCATCTGCAAGTCCCGGATTCCGATTTCGGTGTGGAACTACGCCGGCTCACGTCGGATGAAATGCTAAAACGGCACGGGCTTTATTTATTATTGCCGTTCATTTTGTTGGCTGGAATTTTATTTAAAGGCACATGGCGCTTCGACCAGCCGACAACGTGGAGACCTTTGAAGCACCCGAATATTGCCGCGTGCATCATGATTGCGATGATTTTTGCCGTGCTGACGTTTCTCACGCCAAGAGCTTACGAAATCCTGGTACCAGCAGTGTTGATCACCATTGCTACCACCGCCAGTGTATTCAAGCATCGACGGCGCTTTGCGCTTGGGTTTTGTCTGCTTTCAGCGGTTGTGATGGGGCGTCATACATACAGTATTCTGGAGCCCATGAAGACCAGCGATCTCAAGGAACCCAATAACGAAGAGGTCGGCCAACTCCTCGCGCAGATACCCAAAGGGCAGCCCGCAAAAGTATTTAATCTAAACTGGGATATGGCACCCTATATTTTCTATCATCGCCCCGATCTCAAGTTTGTGGACTTGCTTGATCCGACGTTTCTTGCACGCAAGCATCCCGATCTTTACGACATCAAACAACGCATCCAGAACGGTCAACATCCCGATCCATGGCTAGCCATCCGGGGAGATTTCAATGCCGATTATGTATTGTCTTATAACAGTGATGCGATCGTCGCCTTTAACAACCCTCTGTTTGAGCGATTGCCCAACCCACATCAGGCAGAACAGTCAGGGACGTCCCACTTTCGCCTCTATAAAGTGAAACAGACGAGACCTAACCGGTTTGTCACCCAGTACCAGATTGGCTTAACCGCCGTAGACGAAAGTGCATTCAAGCTTTCACAGTCCGACCTATCACCAAACCTGGTCACACTCACAACATCCTGGCCCGCGCAGCCCAAACAGGCCGATCCCCCATCAAACCCGGACCCATCATTGCAGCGGGTGTTCCTTGATATGTTTGGGGCATGGCTTGAACAACACCCCAACCAATCCTCGGTGCTAGACCCACAAAAAACGACCATTTGCATGCGAGCAAAACCTCAAACAGACCAGCTGCAGCATCTCATGGCGACCGCTTCAAAGATCAAATACCTGGGCATCGGTGGCGGCCCCATCCTTGCTGCCTGGAACGGCACGCAACCGCTGTTTAAGGCGCCTATCACCGGAGACATCCGCACCATCAATCACCTGCTTGATGTGACCACACTCGGCACGAAGGATCTGATGGCTCTTGAATTCATGGTTTGTGCCCCGCCAAACGGCAATTTGTCGGGCCTCACAGTCAGTCTTTGGTCGGCCCAAGACATTGAGTCCACCTGCCGCAAGTCCCAGAGCACCACTCCGATCAAGCCCTCACCCCATTGGGCCTATGAGATCCCGGCAACTGAAACATGTCTGGGCATGAAGATCCTGGCGCCAAAAACCAAAGACGCCCGCTAACAGTGCCGCAAGGCGTCGATGATTCAATGAAAATTGAAAGAATCCTAGGAGCTCAAAGCCCCCTCGATCACTTACACTTGGTCAAAGCTGAAGCTTGTGCTTTGATTGTCCGATCTTGGTCGATATTCCAAACGTCATCGGTAGTCGCTGCCCCAGCGCAGATAGACCTTCTGCTTGTCACCGTAGCTGTAAAACCGGTGGTCGGATTGGGTGCCGCTAAAGTCGGTGCATCATAGAAATCGTTGGAGCCAACCGCAGTGTTTAAACCAATATCAGCAGCTGTGGCAGAAAACTGGTTGCTTTCCGTGAAATAAGACTGCTGCAGCACATAAACGTTCGAGAGCTTGCTTTTCGCCTCGGCTTGACGCGCCTTGGCCATAAACACCTGCATTTTGGGCAGCGCAAGCGATGCCAAAATACCGATAATGCCGACCACCACCATGAGCTCCACCAAACTGAAGCCCGCCTCGTTCTTCCCAAATCTAAATTTCATTTGAAGTTCCTCCTCATTTGGCCCACGACGGTGGGGCTCTTGGCGAGGGGATTCGGCAAACCCCTATGAATCTTGAGCAGCAAACGGAAAAAAATTATAACCAAATGATTTTAATGAGATTAATTTTTAACTTTAAGCCCCATTAGGGTGATCTCACTGCGATCGTGCAGCAGATGCCGCGCCGTGACCTTCGCCCAACCACAGCCAGCCAGAAGCTCCAAGGCGTCCAGCACCTGTGGCCAGGGATGAGACGATGGTAGCTTGATATTCACGATAAAACGCCTCATAGCGCTTGCTTCCAGCCACTGCCGCAGCACCGCCAGAGAATCACGGGCGCCCATCACCATATCACAGACCAACCAATCCACGGGAATGGGAGGCGTGTAGGTCAGACCGTTGGCGACAACGTGTTCCACGCGGCCTTTCAGACCCACAAAAGCCTTCACATCAAGTTTGGCATGGTCCACCGCATAGACGGTCGCGCCATGTCTTGCTAGCACAAAACTCCAGCCACCTGGAGCCGCGCCCAGGTCGACCGCGGTCTGCCCCACAACAGGCCGCTCTCCTAAATGAGAAAGAGCCTCCTCGAGTTTACTGGCACTGCGCGACGGCGCGCCGCGCAGGGTCTTCATCCGCTGAAATCCAGCTTCAAATAATGACAGGCCCTCGCTCACCGGGGCCGCCGAAAACCACAGATCATCTTGAGCCGGCACGTAAATTTGCAGCACAAAATCCGAACCCTGTCGGACTCCCTCGGCGAATGCATCAGTATTGATATAACGCCTAGAAAACTCAGGTTGCCGCTCCCTGACGTGCGCCATGAGGCGTTTGCCGATGGCTCGCGCCCGCGCAAGCCCATCGTCATCATCGATGGCAAAGGCGTGCATGGTCCATGATCCCGACTGACGATTGCCGCGTTTCACCATCACATCAATGCGCTGCGTTAATTCCTTAACGACGGTCTCGTCATCACCACCGGAAAACCGCATGGCCCGCGGCATAACCTGACGCGCAAAAACAGTATCCTTCGGAGCCGGCATCCGGACTGATTCAGCAAACCCCACAATCG
>JBILMN010000154.1:0-6726 GCA_044375465.1 Oligoflexales bacterium
CATCACATTCATCATGTTCCTAGCCTTTGACTTTGTCTGGCTCACGGAGATTTCACCCGGATTTTACAAACAACACATCGGACACCTCATGGCCGAAAAGCCCGATCTTGGCGCTGCCCTCGCGTTCTATCTGATCTTTATCGCCGGCGTAACATGGTTTGCGGTCCTGCCGGCAGCGGCCCATGGCCATTTCCGTGCTGCGTTCGCACGCGGCGCGTTTTTTGGGCTCGTCACCTATGCCACCTTCGATCTGACGTGCCAAGCGGTCCTTAAAGACTGGCCAGTCCTCGTGACG
This sequence comes from Oligoflexales bacterium, assembly GCA_044375465.1. Taxonomy (GTDB): domain Bacteria; phylum Bdellovibrionota_B; class Oligoflexia; order Oligoflexales; family RGVZ01; genus CAMDKS01. Next base: position 296 of record JBILMN010000154.1, read on the forward strand.
GTGATTGATCTGATTTGGGGGGCGTTTTTGACGGGGCTGACCACTGCTGTTGCAGCGCGCGTGACTGAGCGTAAAAATCTTCTAGTGTCATGATGGCGAACGAACAATGAATCACGAGGCCGCCGCAGCTACGTCAAAGTGACACGCCTGGTCCCAATGTTTGGGAGCGGATCTGCGATTGAACTTTGGAGTGAAACACCGACGACGACACCGCGACATTGGCGTTCTGATCAGAGTAGTCATCAAAATGCCCGTCACCACCTGACTGGATCCGACGCTCTCCAGATTCAATACCGATGATCACAAAGGATCGTCCGTCGGCTGCGCGGCGGAGGACCGACGCACCGGATGCGCCTCCCATGACATCGCAATCGTGCAGAAACGAATGATTGCTGCGGCCTTGAACGTGGCAATCAAAATGCGCCGTGGCCGTGCGGCCATTCTCATAGTCTCCTGAGTACCCGATGACGCTGATCGTTTCGCCAGCCGCAGGGCTCGCACTCACAATCGCCAACGTTTGGTAGGCCGTGTCTACCGGACGATCAAGCGCTAATACGGCCCAATCTTTGTCATAGGTTGACACATCAGAATAAGGGACTGTCGTCCCCGATTCCAGAAGCGTGGTGCCATAGGTCGATAACGCCTCGCCGTGGATTTGGTTTGGCGAAAATAGTAGTTTACGACTCGTTCGCTCTCCCCTTGCGTTGTAAACGCAGTGGGCCGCTGTAAGAATCATCGCACGGGTGATTAACGTCGCAGTGCAGCCAATATTCAGGCGACCGATCGCGAGAAAAGGATACGCTTGGGATGTCACAGGAGAGCGGTCATCGGAGCCGAAAATATTGTACGGCACGGATCTATCACTCCGGGAATGACGTGACGAGCCACAAGACATGAATCCCAAGGACAGCGCTAAACTGAGATAAAATGAAAGTAATCGAGGCTTCATAAGGTGCGAGAGGATAGGCGATGGGAGGCCTGAAATCAAGGGTCAGGCGCGCTAAAACCCCGATTTGGTCTCGGTAACTTACGGACTTTTTTGGGGGCGGATGCAGACCCTATGAGTCTCGTAAATATCTGTAATTAATAGAATAATTAGATTAATCTGCCGCATCCATGGCGACTCAGGCCGGTCAAAACCCCTAACCCCCTAAAAAAAAAGTAAAGAAATTAAGAGCCCTTCCGATGAGACCTCTATAAGGCATGGGGGGAAAGGACTTCAGGCCATGAACCAATGGGAGGCGTGCCGCATGCGGTACTGAATGGTTATGAGCATCATAAGACTTGATATGGTTCGACAATCCAAGCAGCGCCAGTACATGAGCCGCTGCCGGTCTAGGCTCGACAACTTCATCAAGTCCCGAGTCCCCTTGGAATCCCTCTCAGACATCCTTCGCATGGCTGAACGCAGCCAGATGACCGCCCCCTTGAACCCTGATATGGTTTGGGATTACGTGGAAATGCGCGACGTCATGCTTGAATTTGTGTCCACGCACATTGCAAGCGACATCTATAACGAATTGAAAGATCAATTTTGGTTTGATGAGACTTTTGTTTCAAAGGACATGGTGGCCGAACGCTGTCTCAGCTGCATGATCCTCGGCTCTGCCGCAATCGCAGCAGAGTGACTCACTCTTCGCCAACGTTCGTCTGAACCGGGCGATCACTCTCGATATTACCGTCAGCAATTTCACGCAGAGCCGTGACGCCTTCTTTGTTCTTGGTCCTGAGAGTTGGTACCTGACCTGCCATCAATTGACGGGCCCGATCCGATGCAACGGCCACCAATGCAAAGCGATTTTCCATGTATTCGAGGCAGTCTTCAATCGATACGCGAGCCATAGGCACTCCTTGATCAAGGTCCAAAAAACGGATGGATATTATTAAGTGAACGCACTACGATCCGTCAATGCCTATTTTACGCGCAAAACCAACATTTTTTTTGCTTTTGGCACTTGCAGCCTGTGATCGCCAATCAGCAAAAGAGATCAGACCTCAGGATCCAGACATCCCTGTTGTGCGCCCTGACCAGTTGCGTTTTCTTGAACTGGCAGACCCCGTCTGCCAGCGGGGTGACGTGACTACGGGCAATCTTGTCGAGGCCACTGTAACCCATTGGCAGCAGGGTCATCTTGGACAAAACCCTATCGAAATCGGTGGACTATCCATTGCTGGTGCCCCTCTTTCGACCCCGTCGGTCGCGCAGGTGATGATCAACGGCGTATTCCGCCGGTCCTGCGATAGCCAGCAAGCGGCCCCTCCACAATGTATGAAGGATGGGCAGTTAGCACCGGGCTGGAGCCAAATCAGTCCCGGAACCGCACTTAAAATCTGCGGCAGGTCACCGACCCCTCCGAGGGCATCGATTGAGCACCAAGCCCTGACGGCCACCATAATGGTCGAACGCACGGCACAACTCGTGCGCCGGCATATGCCGGCAAACCGCCCACTTGGCCCACTAATGATCCTGGCTAGCCCACGCTTTGAATCCCATTGGACGCCTTGGCAAGTGGATGGGATGTCTGGCGCCTATGAGATGCTGTTCGCCGATAACCTGGCATACTTTGGACCAACAAACGTCACTCCGCCATACTTGGCCCTCCTGCCATCACGTTCGCGACCGGACGCTGATAGATCAGTTGATAGATCAGTTGATAGATTCGAGGACCAACCCTACCTTTGGGAGCTGCCATTTGTCGTCGCACATGAGTATGGACACCATGTCGAACACTCCCTCGGCATTGATCACTTCGCAGCACCACGCTCCATCACGCGTCAAGCCGTGAGCGAAGGCTTTGCTGACCTCATTGGATTTGCAGCCCACGGCGGACCGGACGTTGATCCACTTGCAGGGGTTCCCTGCCTTGCTGCGGATCGCTCGCCAGCATCCTCCCACTTTAGTGGAGGCGCGCCAAAAATCATGACCGCTAGCCTGCTACGAAGCCTCGATACAACCGCACCAAGAACCATGACGCATAGCCTCGCGGCACCATGTCAGGGTGTTTTGCCCTATTCCCCGCACGGCCTTGGAGCCGTGTTCGCATTCTGGGTGCGTGAATTTGCGATGCTAACGCCCCATTTCGATGAAGACCCCCATGGCCACTTGATTGAGTTGAGTATCGCCTGGCTTCAGAAAACTGAGGAGCGCCTAGGGACTGGAAATCCATCGAACACAGACGCCAGAAAAGACATTCGAGCTGTGGCCGACAGCATCGAGTCCATGGTGCAAAAAAGATTCTCTGACGCGAGACTAACCATACCAGACCAGACAAGGACCATCATGCATCAGAAGATGAACGAGGGGTTCATTGGGCTCGACGGAGGCGATTGGTTTCGTCCTTGATGCGATGTGACGTTGTGAACCTTGACGCCCAACACGATCTGATTTTGACCAAGTTTTAAAATCCCTTTGTCAACCTAAGCAAGTGAAATTCAATTGTTTGTCGTGGCGATTGACGATACACTACCCAAAGTTCATCTCAGAGATCATAAAGGTTAATGTTCATGAAACGTGCATGGATCGCGCGTCTTTCTTTTTGGTTTGCAGGAACTGCGTCTTGCTGCGCTGTTCTCATGGGCGGTCATCCGTGTTTTGCGAGCAACAAAAAGCCAGCAAATCGCACCACGCGGACTCCGGCAACCCTACCGCAGTCATCCTCATCGTCTGGTCGCACGAAAGCTCCAGGGCAAAAAGGAGTGGTGGCGCGATACGGACAGGCCATGCAGCTTTATGACGCGGGAAAATTCGCCGAAGCATTGGTCGCATTTGATCAGATCCACCGAGCCTACCCGGCCCATGAACCCACCACCATTCAATATGCCAAGACTCTCTACCGACTCGACCGCATCCCCGAAAGTTACAACCTCTTTGCGCGAGTCAATCCCCAATATCTGGATCCCGAGACCAGCTATGAATATGGCTATGCGTTTTATACACAAAACAAATTTGACGGAGCACTCTATTCCTTCAAAAGGGTTCCGATTGATCACGCACTCTACGATCTTGCAAGCTATTACGGCGCCATGTGCGCCCTGCGCCTGAAGCGCTACGCAGAAGCTGAAGAACTTTTGGACAAAGCCGTGGTGCTGCCCGATAAGCTAGCCCGCAGTAAGACCCTCTACCAAAAACACGTGGCATCCCTGCGGCAGCTGCAGGAAAAAACAGATCTCGAACGCGCCTCTTTGGAAGAACGTCAGCGTATCCTTGCGGAGCAAAACCGATCCCGTAATCAGCAGCCGGCCGCAAACGCTCAGGGTGCCGCCCCTGGCCAGCCGTCATCTGTTGCGAATCCCTACACCCATGGTGGTTTTTTTGATGTTGTTCGCGTCGGTAAACTCAAAGCGACGAAAACCTCACAAGAATCCGACCTCCATGGCTACTCGCGTCGATCCTACGAAAGTCAAGCCGGGATATTCTCTTTAAGCAGTGGCCCCTTGGTTCCGCTGCCTCTCAAAATGGATCAAGGGCGCCAGGCCGCATTGGGACTGCAGATTGATGTTGCTGTCACCAGTGTCACGACAACCGGAATTCAGCAGCGCCTGGTCGCCTATGAGGACAGCCGCGACATCGTTCATAATCTGACGGAGCAGCTGCCCAAACAGACCAATAATCTTGCAGATGCAGGGGGCAGCGTTTGGATCGAATCTCCCATGCCCTCAGGCTGGTGGATCGGCGCCAACGGTCACCTGTCGTTCACCTACCCTAATTTTGAACGTGGTCTGAGATACGGCATCCGCGGCGGGACAGCACACCTCGGATGGAAAAAGGACGCCAAAGAATCCTGGACCATGAAGCTTTCAGGCACCTACGACCTCATCGTCGACAGTGAGGCTGAGCCGATCACAAGCCAAGGCATTGCCGATCTTGCCATCGGGACAAATACTTCTTTTGACATGAATATCACCGTCGGCGGCAAGTATGTCGTCTATGACTACAAGCTCCCATTACTTCCGGGCCCAGACGCATCCACAAGCGGCTATGGCGCTATCGTCCAGAAATTTCCATTAGGTATGAAACTTTCTTTCAATGGAATCTTCGAACAGCAAAAAAATTATATTGTCAGAGACATCGGATCTTTTGCCAGCGCCTCTGCCGACGGGCAAATCCTTACGGGAGCCATCAAGCTTAGCGCCGCTCCGTTCAGTTGGCTGACAATAGAAGCAAAACATAGTCGTTCCCAATCGACCTGGGATGTCTTGCAACCAGAACGCGGCGAAGCATTCAAAGCCGCAACACCAAGCTACACGGAGACCACAGATTTGATGGGCTCCATCAACCTGCTATTTTGAGTTCATTCATTAACGGAGATCAAGGCACAATGACTCAGTCACAGACAGCATGGTTTAGACGTCTTGCCGCAGCCCGCTTCAAGAACGGCCGATGGGTTCCTGGCGAGTCATTCGCCGCGGGCGATGACCCGTTTGCCTCGCTTCAAGACGACGTATTATCGTCCGTAAATCTTTTCAATCAACACGCAAAAACACCGATTCGTTTACTGGATCCAGCACCTGGTTCTGATGCCATCGCCACACTGATCCATGGCAGTGCACAATTGCGATTTGTGCGACGCGGCCAATTTCTTGATATCAGCCTGATGCGCACCCATAATTATGAGATGATCGAGCAGCCACTCGTGCGATTTGCGCCGGGGCATGATTGTCTGGGTTGCGTGTCCTGGCGGCGTGGTGCCACAGAAATCAGCTCAGAACAGGTGATCAAGAACGCATTGATCCAGCTGTTGGAAGCATCGTCAGCGATTTGATACGTCAACCTTTTGATCGTGAATATTCCTTTTCACTCTATGATGACCGGAGACTGCCCATGAAAGTTCAATTCCCCAAACAAGATACTGCGAGCGTGATTGCTGCCATCAAGAAAACCATGGATGGCCGTGCGTTAGGCGATCTCGTCTCGATTGGCGAAGCTTCTGGAGGTCTTGAGGTCAAGATTTCCAAACTTGGAACCTCCACATTGCAATTTGAGCGTGCCGAGAGCGGGGAGTTTATCACTTTTACCCTCACGGTTGAGAAGATCGCATTTGCGCACAAGGCGTTCAAGGATGACGTGAAACAAAAACTCGTTCATGTGATTGAAAAATCCGGGGGCAAGGTGCTTCAAGCATGACTCCTGTCACCAAAGGATTGCATTTTGTGGAACCGCCTCGAGACCAGTGGACGAAGATCGTCTGGCACCGGGATCTCGCGCGTCACATCGATCAGTTGGCGTCGACACAGTTTCACATGAGTCCTGATGCGCTGATGGAGACCGCTGGACGCGCCGTCGCAAAGGCAGCCATGGAGCGTGGCGCCAGCACGCATCCAGTCATCGTTCTCTGTGGCATTGGCAACAATGGTGGTGACGGACTCGTTGCTGCCAGGGTTTTGCACGATCAAGGAGTTCATGTTGTTGTGGTTGTGGTGGCGGAGTCCGA
>JBILMN010000039.1:0-22096 GCA_044375465.1 Oligoflexales bacterium
TTATTAGGACAGGCTCATCCCATGGGAAGACGGTACGCGGCAAGTAAAAGTTAGAACGGTAGGACTATCGTTGTGCAATTACTGTAGATTTTAGGCCGCTGCTAACATCTAGTTGTTGTTGTTCATATAGTCTTGAAGGGCTGAGAATCTGAATCCGTTTGCCGTCTATTTCCACGTAACCAGCAGGCATTCCGGTGTTGGCGTCATGCACGCGCTGGGCAATCTGGACTTGTGGAATGGAGAGTCTTGATATTTTTTGAGGGTCATACTCCGCCCGCATCTCAAGACTCGGGTCACCTCTAAGGATAATCATGGACGTGCCAGGCACGGATAATAGATCTTTTTTAAGCTGGGTTGCGATTTTATTTAGAGACTGAATATCGTCTGTACCGGAAACAGCGTAAAGTATTGTCTCTAGCCGGTTGGTATCTTCATGGAATTTTGGCTCTAGCGTGCCGCTCGGGAAATCAGCTTTTGCCTCATCCAAGGCTCTGCGAACTTTGTCCCAGACAACTTTTGTATCTTTGATCGAATCTTTCATCTGGATGACCAACGTGACCACGCCGGCTCGACTTGCGGCTTCCACGGTCTTTAGCTCGTCAATCTCCCGCAGCTTTTCATGGAGGGGTTTTGCAATCATCGCGTCAAGTTTTGCAACGTCACCTCCTGGAAGCACCACCACGATGGTTCCGAACCAATCAGGTAGTCGGGGGTCTTCGTCTTTAGGCACTGCGAAAAGACTTAAAAACCCGAGAAGCGTTATCGAGAAAGTCGCCAAAAAAACGAGACGCTTTTGCTTAAAAACCACAGATCCCAAAGACATATCTATTCCTCCGCTTACAGTAAGTCTAAAAGAAGATGTAGACAGTGTCAACTTTGAGTTCAGTCATCATGCGAAAGGATGCGCGCCCCCCCCTCAAAGAGACCTGGGTTGATTATTTTTTGAGCTGGATATGCCTGATTCAGGCATGCCACGGCCGAAGTAAAAGCAGAGGAGGCAGGAACATTCCTAGAAAAGCCATGTTTAGTATGACATTGCCAGGAATATTAGCAGCGAATGATCCAATGGAGTCGACGGCAAACCATACGAGTACCCCGCGAAGCAAAACGAATCGTATACCTTCACAAAAAATTTTGGGATTTAGTAGACCATACATCATCAAACCCCAAGCCGATCATCACGCATCCGAGCACGGCATTAAGAGGTCTACTCACCGCATCGAATCCACCGGGGATGCCATCAAGTGGCCAATGCAAAATATCAAACAGTAACAGCCAAAGCCCCTCACCAGCAGGGTGGGACGCACAACTTGCGGCGAGTCCTTTTATAATAGTAATGACAGAGGCAGCCTTTAGCCAAAGGATGCAGTGATGTTCTGTGAGGGGATTAGTCATTTTAGTGCATTCCTAGCGCCGTAAACGGTTTGAATTCTGAGCTTAAGCTAATGGAGGTCGAATGAGCCGGATCGTAGGAGTTTTAATTAGTCTTGCTGGAGTTATACATATTTTGCCGGTCCCTGGTGTGCTCGGTGGAAAAATGCTGGAAAAGCTTTATGGAATTGAAATTCGAGACCCTAGTCTCCTCATCCTTTTGCAGCACAGGGCAGTTATCTTCGGGATTCTTGGTACCTTTATGATTTACTCGTCATTCGTTCCGGAGCTTCAAAAAATTGCCATCATTGCAGGTTATGTCAGTGTTATCTCTTTCTTGCTTATTGCTTGGTCAACCGGTGGATACAATGGTGCGGTGAGTCGAGTTGTGATTGCTGATCTTTTTGCCCTTACTTTTCTAATTGCAAGTACAGCAATTCATTTCTTCAACGAAGTTAAATAAAAGTTCACAGTCACCAGATGCCGGGCTTTCTCAAGATTTGAGAAACTCCAGCCTTGGCCGGATTTTTCTCCCTGAAAGGTCTGTTAACAAAGACTCCCTGACAGTTCTACATCATGCCGCCCATGCCGCCCATGGTTCACGAGGTACTGACTGCTCACCGTAGGCGATGCGTGATGTAATGCAAGCTCAGCAAAGGCTCCCGAGCGAATTATGTGTGTAAAAACACATTTTTATTGAAAAATGTCATAATGCGCCCAAAAATATAGTTGGGTGTAACTATGCAAAAAATATCGAAAAATCTCACCGCTAGAGGCCTTCCATCTAAGGCCGATGACCATCTTCATCGTCTCAGTAAGCTAAGGTCTATTTGATGTATACCAGGCGAAGAAATCCGGGGTGCCGCAACAGACGCTTTCGACAATCGTCGCTGCTGGCCAGATTCTTCGTCTGACAAGGGACCTTTACCGTCATCCAGAAACCGAGATTGATCCGGCAACGGAAGACTTCGCCATTGCCTGCGCCAAGTTTGGTCCCAGGTCCGCGATTGGCGGGCTTACGCTTTTTCACTATCACTTAACTGACCAAGCGCCCCAGCAGATTTGGATCTTGGTGCCGCCCAATACAACAACAACCGATTCCCAGTACCGGTGCATGCGAGTCAAGACCAAGCTTAGCGTCGGAGTCGAGACGCACGAAACCTACCGAGTCGTATCGATTGAGCGCGCGGTCGCTGAGGGTCTTAGGTTTGCGACAAAAATTGGCGTCGAGACAGAAATTCGTGAGGCTCGAAACGCATTCAGGCAGAAACTAACGACGCCAGCAAAGGTGCTAAAAACGGCCCGCGAACTTAAGATTGAGCCTTTTGTCATGAAACACTGGGAGGCGATTACCTTCGAATGACCACGCCTCACGCAAAATCAGTTTCGGAAAGCGTCAAGCGCGTCGCCAAGGAAAAAGGCGCTACGTATGCGGGGTTCCTAACTCAGTTTCCGATTGAGCGCGCGGCTGTTCGCTTGGTGTCTGATCCAATTCTATACAAGCGCCTAGTGTTCAAAGGCGGCTTTGTAGGGCTCAGGGTCTAAGGGTCTCCGCGCTTTACCACTGACCTTGATGCAGTCGTGGAAAGCAAAGACCGATATGATTTTCGAAAGAATGCCCGCGACGCCATGGCACATGACCTGGGTGATCACGTCTGGTTTGAATTTGAACAAGGAGTCGATTGACTCACGCAAAATGAATACGGCGGAGTTCGCTTGCAATTCCGCGCAGGCCTTGGTGCGCCACCTGAAGATAAACGGCGTGCGCAAATCATCAACTTGGACATTGGAACCGGCGACCCAATCACGCGGGGAGCACAGGATGAGAAGACCCCAACGACTCTTGGTGTTGGAGAGCTGTCCTGGCGAGTTTATCCAATTGAAACAATAGTCGCGGAAAAACTGCATCCTTTGGTTAACCTGGGTGCTGAAAATTCGAGGTCCAAAGATATTTTCGATTTGGCGTTTTATTTGCCAAACGCCAAATCAGGGCTGCTGAAGCAGGCAATTGCGAGAACTTTTGCGCATCGCGGCGACGAGGTTCCGAATAGCATCGCAAGCGAAATCGAAACTATGGATCGCTCGCTACTTCGGAGAGGATGGCGCAGTGCAACCGGTGCGATTCGTCCAGCGCCGGACTTTGACGATACGATTAAACTAGTGATCGAATGGTTGCGCCGTCACGCTGTTTAGTGATTTGCGAATGGCAATCGCACAAGTCCCAACCCCGTTTTCAGAAAAATCCGTAACAAATTGATTTTCAAAATGTGACAAAAAATCCCAAGCCCCTGTTACAGGGCTTGGGATCTTTAAATTGAGTCAATTCGGGATTCGTCCCAGTAAATCGTCCCAGTTTGATTTCCGTTGGCGTTAACCAGCGGAAATCAAAGGGTTCCCTACATCATACCGCCCATGCCGCCCATGCCGCCCATGCCGCCCATGCCGCCAGCGGCTGGAGCGTCATCTTTATCCTTCGGCTTCTCGGCAATCATCGCCTCGGTTGTGAGGAGAAGGCTTGCAACAGATGCCGCGTTGATAAGCGCGGTTTTTGTGACTTTAGTTGGGTCGATGACGCCAGCTTTGTAGAGGTCTTCGTAGGTCTCAGTGAGAGCGTTGAAGCCGTCGCCGCCGGTTGTTTTCTTCACTTTGTCGACAACAACAGCTGGCTCAAGGCCGGCGTTGAGGGCGATTTGACGAAGAGGCTCTTCGATCGCGCGGCGGATGATGGATACGCCAAACATCTGCTCAGCGGAAAGCTTGATTTTGTCCAAAGCGTGTTGTGCGCGGATCAGGGCCGTTCCGCCGCCTGGGACGATTCCGGACTCGACCGCTGCACGTGTGGAGTTGAGGGCGTCTTCGACGCGTGCCTTCTTCTCTTTCATCTCTGTTTCTGTCGCAGCGCCAACTTTAACAACAGCTACACCGCCAACGAGTTTCGCGAGACGCTCTTGGAGTTTTTCGCGGTCGTAGTCAGAGGTCGTGTTTTCGATTTCAGCGCGGATTTGCTTCACGCGGCCTTCGATCTTGGACTTGTTACCTTGGCCATCAACGATGGTGGTGTTGTCTTTAGATACGGATACGCGCTTAGCACGGCCGAGGTTTTCGAGGGTGACGGACTCAAGCTTGTGGCCGAGGTCTTCGGAAACAACCATGCCGCCTGTGAGGGTGGCGATGTCTTCGAGCATGGCTTTACGGCGGTCACCGAAGCCAGGCGCTTTGACAGCGACGCACTTGAGAGTGCCACGGAGACGGTTAACAACGAGTGTTGCGAGCGCTTCGCCGTCGATGTCTTCAGCGATGATCATGAAAGGACGGCCAGTCTGAGCGATTTTCTCAAGAACTGGGAGAAGTTCCTTCATGTTGCTGATCTTCTTCTCGTTGATGAGGATCAAGCAGTCATCGTAGTTGGCTTCCATACGCTCAGCGTCTGTGACGAAGTAAGGAGATAGGTATCCACGGTCAAACTGCATACCTTCGGTGAAGTCAAGGGTTGTTTCCATTCCCTTAGCTTCATCAACGGTGATAACGCCGTCACGACCAACTTTGTCCATAGCTTCAGCGAGGATTTTGCCGATTTCCATATCGTTGTTTGCGGAGATCGCACCAACTTGAGCGATCTCATCGCGGTTTTTGGTTGGGCGGCTGATCTTGTCGAGTTCAGCAACAAGTGTCTGAACAGCAGTATCGATACCGCGCTTGAGTTCCATTGGGTTGTGGGCAGCGGAAACAAGTTTCGCACCTTCACGGTAGATGGCTTGAGCAAGCACGGTTGCGGTGGTTGTTCCGTCACCGGCGATGTCAGAAGTCTTGGAAGCGACTTCCTTCACCATTTGCGCGCCCATGTTTTCAAAGCGGTCTTCTAGTTCGATTTCTTTGGCAACAGAAACACCGTCTTTGGTGATGGTTGGTGCGCCGAAGCTTTTTTCGATCACGACGTTACGGCCTTTTGGACCAAGGGTTACTTTCACGGCGTCTGCAAGGGTGTTGACGCCTTTGAGGATTTTGCGGCGGGAATCTTCACCGAAATTGATCACTTTAGCTGACATAAATTAGCTCCTGTAGATTTACAGTTAATAAGTTCATCTGAATCATGGGTCTGACGCGGAGATATCACTCAATGATGCCGAGGATATCGTTTTCGTTAAGGATCAGGTGCTCAGCGCCGTCCATCTTAACTTCGCTTCCGGAGTACTTGCTGAACAAAATGCGGTCGCCGGCTTTAACTTCAAGCTTGCGGACCGTGCCGTTCTCAAGGACTTTGCCGTTGCCAACTGCGACAACTTTACCTTCCATTGGTTTTTCCTTGGCGTTGTCTGGGATGATGATCCCGCCAACGGTCTTCTCTTCGCCCTCAAGGCGCTTCACAAGAATGCGATCATGAAGTGGTCTGATTTTCATTTCAAGTTCCTCTCTCTAAGAAAATCGTTAATCATATAAAGGGTCTGAAACACACGGAGCACAAGGTAATCCGCCCCGGGCCTTTGTCAAGGGGGCTGGGCAAAAAAAAGTGGAATGGTGATGAAAAGGGCTTGGATCGCCTAATTTATGGGCAAATTATGAGTTTCAGAAGAAGCTGTGACGTTGCTTTTCAGGCCTTGATGGTCCGTCGACCCGCCGTATTTACAGACTTACGGGCGATGTAATGGGGTTCGCCCCAGGCGTTGATGATTTCACGAACGAGGTAGGACCTGGCGCGTATGGGAGTTGTATTTTCATTAAAATCCATCTCAAAATAGCTGTTCGCGGCATCGCGTGGCAGGACCACAAGGCTAAGGCGGTAGGTTTCATGGCGGTCATCCTGCGCCAGGTAGACGTGCTCTACAGCTGACCAGGGTAGACGGTGGGTGCGAAATCTTGTGGCAATTTCCATGCCGTCTTTGGTCACGTTAATGTAGCGCAGGCTCCGAGCATAGCTGATCAAAATCGCAATCCATGGACTGATGACCAATGCGGCAAATGAACCAAGCATGGCGATGGGATGATTCAAGACGGGATAGATGGTCGCCAGACGTGCCATTCCTAAAAACAAGAGACATCCTGCAAGTCCGATGGACGCCGCCCGCACCATGCGCCGTGGAAAAGCGATAAACCGCCGGCCGCCACCCGGCAACGCGTCGGTGAAATAAAAATTCTCGCGGTCCTCACCCTGACGACGGTTGATGTAATCAGAGAGATCCGGATCGTCGCGGTCTATTTTGGCCACCTGTTCCCAGATTTTCGCCTCTTGTTGGAAACGCCCCGCCACCTCAAAAAGACGGGCGCGGAGTTTCAATGCTTCGAGATTGTTTGGACCCATGGACAGGAGTCCATCGAGTGCTTGGTGAGCTCCGGCAAGGTCTCCAGCTTCGGCAATATCGATGATTTCAGCTACGTTTTTCATAGGGAATGCATCGGTGTTTTCTTCATAAACTGAAGTCGCGTTATCAGAGGAGTCTGGTGATGGGTTATTAAGGGTCTAGAATTGTTGAATTAATTATTAAAGGCCATAAAATACTTTCATGTATTTTATAAAAATGTTAGGAGCCCGGGTCCGAGCCTCGGGAGGTCCCTTGTGAGTGATATTCAGCCAATGTCTCAGTCGTCTCAGTCGTCTCAGTCGTCTCAGTCGTCTCAGTCGAGTTTTGCGGCGGTATCACATGCTGTTACAGACGATGGACGGTCCACAAGAGCGTTTCCAGTTCCGGAGATCCTTGCACCAGTCGGTGGACGAGAGCAGTTTTTTGCAGCGCTGAACGCCGGTGCAGATGCCGTATTTTTAGGGTTGAAGCAATTTAACGCCAGATCGAGAGCTGAGAACTTCACTACGGAAGACCTGCGCAGCCTCGTGCCGTTGGCCAAACGCTACGGTATGAAAGTGTTGGTAACACTTAATATTCTGATCAAAGAAATCGAGCTTAAAGATCTGATTGATGTGATGGCTGAGCTGGAAGACATTGGTGTTCACGCCATCATTGTTCAAGATCTTGGGGTGGCGCGCCTGGCGCGTCGATATTTTCCGGGACTGAGGCTTCATGCCTCAACGCAGATGGCTGTGCACAATCTTGCTGGGGTGCGTGAGGCGATCAGGTATGGGTTTAAGCGAGTGGTGCTTGCCAGAGAGCTGACAGCTGAAGAGATCAGACGTATCCGTCGCGCCGTGCCGGCAGACCAAATTGAGCTTGAGGTGTTCTGTCACGGTAGTCTTTGTTACAGCTATAGTGGGCTGTGTTTTTTTAGTGGTGCTCAGGATGCCCGCAGCGGCAATCGCGGTGAGTGTGCGTATACATGCCGAGAGCCTTATAAGGTGATCAGTGAGCCAGGGCACGGATTTCTTTTTTCCATGCGTGATCTTGATACCGCTCACAAGCTCGATCAGATGGTGTCTTCGGGCGTGGATACGCTGAAGATCGAAGGTCGCAAAAAAGACGCCCAGTATGTGACAAGTGTGGTGCGGCTTTACCGGAAAAAACTTGATGAGTTGTATGGTCGTCCCACCATCCGTGCAAGTGCGCCGCCCCTGGCAAAGCAGGAACTCGCACCTGAGGCATCGATCAGAAAGGACCTCCAGTTGTCGTTTCAGCGTCAGACGACCTCGTTCTTTTTTGAGGGGCGTTATCACGAAAATGTCATTGATCTTGGAAATCCCACACACCACGGTATCCGCGTCGGTGTCATCGAGAGTGTTGCTTCGGCGGGTCGTGTCAAGACGATCACGGTCCGGCTTGAAGACGACATCGAGAAATTTGACGGACTCAAGGTGATTTCTGCTGCAAAGGTTTTTCACGCAAAACCGCAAGATGGTGAGTTGACATCATCAGATATGGCAGGACTTGACCGGCGTTATGATAATCGCGAGATCGCGTTCTCTTTGCGTGAATTAGCGTTCAAAGGCCGCAAAATCTATGAGGCCAGCCGTGGTATGATCGTTGATATCGAGCTTCCGTCAGGCGGGGGAACGCCCGCCGCCGGTGACGTCTTATTTAAATCTCGCAGCGATGCATTACGGCGACACGTGGAAACCATGATAGGCGTCCCAGTGGATGCAAGACTGCGTCCAATGACTGCCGTGCGCCTGATGGTTAGCGCTTATGATCTTGCAGATGGGGGTATGCGGCTCTCGCTGCAAGCTTACCGCGGCGACACCAGAATTGCTGAGACCAGCGAGGTGTTTGGCGAGGTGAGTGAACGTCAAAAAGGTGATTTGATCGAAGATCTCAAAGAGACATTGCATATTTTTGGTGATGAAGGCGTTTACACGGAGTCGTTCACATTTGATGTAGCAAGAAATTATTTTGTCCCGAGGAGTCGGCTCAAAGAACTAAAACGCAGGATTGAGACGGGGCTAGCGCTTGCTGCAGCCGAGGTTAGTCTGCAGCACCGTGATGAAGCTATGATGGATATTGAGGCTACCGAGGGATCGTTGAACGCTGCATCACACGCGCGCTATCAGATCAAAATTGATAGGGTCGAGTATCTACCGTGGATTACTGCAAAAGCTGCGGCGGGAATGCGCATTGACGAGGTTGTGTTTGAGCCCAAGAAAATGTTTTTACCGGATATCAAGCCGGAGTCTTTTCTTGAGCCATTGGCGGTCTTTGCGCGTGAATCAAACATAAAAATTCGTTTGGCAGTGCCAACCGTGGTCAGAGCCTGGGATGAGCCCGTGCTTGGTCGTTGGTTTAAGGCAGCGCTTTCGGCAGGGTTCACGGCTTACGAAGTGGGAAATCCTGGAGCTATCGGTTTGCTGAAAGATTGGGGTTTGCCGACTGACGACATGTGTAGTGATTTTATGCTCTATGCCATGAATCGGGAGGCCGTGCTTCATTGGCAGGAACAGGGTGTCAGCCGCCTCGCCCTCAGTATTGAAGATGACGCAGAAGATTTGGGTGCGCTGCTTAAAAGCTGGCCCACCGGGGTGGTTCCTCAAGCAATTTTATACAAGGATACGCCCCTTTTTGTGGCCGAGGCCTGTTCGCTCACGGCTCTGCACAATGGCTGTCCGACGAGTCAGGTCTGTGGCTACCGAACCCTTGAGATCGAAAACAGCCGGGGAGAACGTTTTTTTGTCGCGCACGAAGGCTGTAAGTCCATCGTCTATGGTCAGACAGCTTACGGAATTTCTGGTCAAAGACAGAAGCTTATGGATCTGGGCGTTCAGGCGTTTCGAGTGGATTTTCTCACGCGAGAGTATTCACGAGACGTATTTGAGCAGATTCTGGCTGATGTTGCAGCTGATCGGCTCATTGCGGGAACCCATGCGGCAAATTTTCACGGAAGGCTCAAGTGAACTTAAAAGCCTCGTCAGAGATGACGCTCCAAGATCTTCAAGGCAAGCTATCCCGCCTCGGTTGGACCCCTGGAAAACGAGACATCAGCGCGCTATTATCTCACTGGCGGGCACTCACTGATGACGAACGCTCAGCCCTCGAAAAACGTATCGTTAAAGTCGATCCGCCCTGCGCCGTGAAGGCATCGCAATTATTTTCCGGACTTGATGACAGGTCCAGAGGTGACCTTTGTCGGCCTTTGCTGAAGGCGTTTTTGTCCGGATTTGATGTGGTGGCTGATCCTGAAGCGTTTCCATTGGAGTGTCTGCGTGATGATTCATCGCGGGTTCGCAAGGCTGCGGCCCAAGCACTTGGCTCGTCATGGAACATGATAAACCCGAAATTTAGGGATGTGTTCGTGGACGCCATGGTGGCCAATCTGCGCGTGGCGCGCGAGCAAAGTGAGATCAAGGCGCTTGTGGAGGCTCTGGGAAAGAGCGGACGGGAGCGGGCGTTGCAGGCACTCGAGGCGATTGCGGCGGATGATTCTTTACAACTAGATATGGAGTCACTTCCTGCGGCCTTGCTGACAGCACGCAGGGATGTGACCAGGGCAGCGACTCATGATGATTATTGTCAGCCGGATCGTTTAACCGGTGCCGGCGTTTTGCTTTATTTTACTCCCGGCTTAGAACAGGTGGCGCGCATGAGGCCACCCTTTCTTGAGTCGGAAGTGATGGATCAAGGACTTCTTTTTGCTGCGGGGGTGTCATGGGGCGCCATTGCCGAAAATGGTCTTTGGCGCGAAGCAGGCATCGTTCTCGGAGACTGGGATCAGAGATCAGCTGATAGTTTGGCTCGTATGGTGTTTGTTCACCGCGAGGAAATCGCCGCGGCCACGGTGATGGGGCAAGGGCCGATTCGCATGCGTCTAGGGCGCGAGGATGGTCGGGGACGGTCTTTTGTTTGGGAGTTTGCGGCGGCCTTGGAGCGTCTTGGGCCTCAGATGATGAACGATGGTCGTGGTGCACACTGGGAGCTAAGAACGATCGGATCCACGGTGGTGCTAGTGCCTTTGAAGTATGCTGATCTCAGGTATCCGTGGCGCGATGTGAATGTTGAGGGAGCCAGTGATCCCACGATAGCTCAGGCACTCGTGCAGCTTGCTTACTTGCGACCGGGAGAGTCTGTGTATGATCCATTTTGTGGTGCCGGTACGGAATTGATTCTTGCGGCGAGGACAGAGCCCGCCGCGGAACTTTTTGGGTCGGAGATCAATGCTGATGTTGCTGCTTTGGCTCGGGAAGCGGCCCATCGTGCTGGGGTTCGTTTGAATATCCATGTCGCCGATGCTTTGAGATTCGATGGTGGACCTTTTGATGTGATCTTGACGAATCCGCCGTTTGGGATGCGAACCGTGCGCGGTGGTGCGCGGGAGCTTCTTGCAGAGTTTTTACTGGTGGCTGGACGTCGTCTGACAAAAACTGGCCGTATCGTGATGCTGTCACATGCGCCACGCTCCACCAGAGAATGGGCAGAGGCGGGGGAGATGCGTTTGACGCGAAGTTTTCCTTTAAGGCTTGGTGGTATGGGTTGTGAGATCCAGGTTTTTACACCAATTCGTTAGTCCTCAAGACCCTTCCAGTTGACCTCGTTGTTTTTGATGGTTGGAAGTTTTTCTGCGTCTTCGGATGCTTTTTGATCGTCTTTACTGCGTTGGTCTTTGGAGCGTTCATAGGCTTCGATTTGTTTTTGGCGCTGACGTTCACGCTCTTCCTCTTCCACTTTTTCCTGGGTGGCCTTGCGTTGTGCTTCGGCGGAGGTGGCCGATTTGACGCTGTTTTCCATACGTTCCTGCTCGCGCCAACCAGCATCAAGTGCGGCGCGATTTTGTTCAATGGATTGCTTGACCTGGTAAAAATCACTCTCTTGAATGATCTTGGGATCAAGTGTTGTGGCAGGATCAAAGCGCTGAGCGTCTTTGAGTTCCACAGGTAAATCTTCGTTTGAATCAGGGCCCGTACCCTGGTTATGACCGGTCGCAACAATATCTTGGGTTGCTGTGCCCTGAGAGCTCGACTTGGTTGTCGTGCAAGATGACAGTGACATGGATAGTGACATGGACAGTGACATGGATAGTAACAATGAAAGAGGGCACGCCAGTGAGGTGATCTCAGAGATGCTCGTACGCGTCAATTGGGTCAATTTTTGTGAGTTAAAGGGCAATGCGGTTATTTTTTTCATAGTGTCTGGCCTCTTCAGAATCAACGGTAACAGCGGGGAGTTGCAAATGGGGCACCGGAACAAACAAAAAACAGTGATCCTCGAATGCACAACGCCCGGTGGATACTCCACCGAGGATGATACCTGATGAGAAGTCTGCAAAACCAGCGCCAACTCTCTGATAAGGTGATTTTAGCTGAATTGATTGGAAAAATCTGGGTGAGGGGAGGGTAGTGGCCTGTCAGGGTTTTTGACAGCAGCGGGGGCGGACCGAGGCTCTGAATGATTACAGGGAAATCTGTAGCCATGCTTCCATGGACTCGCCTGCCCGAAGCCACTGGCAGCCGGTTGGAGTGGCAACCGCGTCAGGTAGAGACATCCATGGTTCCACGCAATGAAACGAATCAGGTTCGTTGGTCCAGGTGACGATGTGGCGCATGGTATTAGGGGGGCCAGCGGAGATGGTGATTGTAGGGCGGTGATTCGGGTCCTTGGGATTTTGAGATCCCCCGCTCAGGGTGAACTGTGCTTCTGGACGCTCCAGCTCACTAAAGATGAGACTTTTAAGTTGCTCATGCGGCAAGGACCAGGGGCCAGGACCTAGTGTGTTTTGAGCGGCGAGGGGCTTGCCTGCGCCGCCTTGAGCGGTGACTGGATGGATCACACGGGCTGGTACGGCCAGCTGATGTGAGCCTGCGGACAGGCTCAAGTAAGGATGCCATCCAATAGCTACGGGCATGGTCGGCGCATCAGCCAAAGGGCCTTTATGGGTGATCTGCAAGTTCACTTTCAGTGCAGTTGGATGTAGTGCTACGTTCATGCGTACTAAAAATTTAAATGGGAAAATACCCTGCGAATTTTCGTCATCGCAGAGCTCCAGGGTGGCGTGGTCTCGATGAATTTCAACAACAGACCATGTGGTGGCCCACGAAAACCCATGCAGCGGCATGTGGTAAATCCTCTGCCCAACCATGTAGCGATAGAGTTCTCCCTGGTGCCAGACACGTCCAGCAAAAGGAAACAAAAAGGGTAGCCCGCCACCGGGCCATGACGATGCGGTGGCGTCAAACCCTTGAGGAAGCCAAAAAACATCATGGTTTTGTCCGCCCAGGCGTAGTGACGATATCAGAGCCCCCCGTTGCGGCAGGATTGTTGCTTGAGCACCCGCAGATGAGAGGAGGATATTCGTCACTTTGGGACTTGCTCTGATAGGAAGAGATAAAGGGATTCAATCAGGTCAGCGCGCGCAAATGGCTTATAAAGTACGTGGTCGCAGTGAAGCTTGTTGTCAAGTTTATCAATCATCAGATTTGGATACTGACCGCTGATCAGAATCACAGGAGTTTGCGGGTTGATGGACTTAATCGCCTCAGCGAGAGCGATGCCGTCCAAAATCGGCATGCGAATGTCTGCCATGACCAGCCGAGGCTGCTCCTTTTTGAATAGTTCCAAGGCCTCTTCACCATTGTGCGCAAGGATTGTTTGAAATCCCTTTTCCTTGACGATGTCTTCGAGCATGTCCAGAATGTCAGGGTCATCCTCAACAATGAGGACTTTTGCCGCCGCAAAATTCTCAGGCTGTTTTTGTGAAATCTTCATCATCGGCACCCCCAACTCGAAGATGATATCAGAATCTTTTGGTAAAGTGAACAAAAGCCCCTCATGATGTCTGCGTAAATCATGCACAAGTGTGGTGATAATCTGGCGTGCAATAGGACTTTCAGGTTGCATCAGCATGGAGCTTGCAGGCGTGGAGACGTGGGAGCGAATTCTTGCAATTTTTCTTTGACCGCGGTCGTGGGCACGCAGTTCTAGCGTTCCATGGATGGTGATGACCGAACCCTCTGGACTGCGGTTGATGGCTCCTTGGATCAGATGACGTAAGGTTTGTCCGAGCATTTGCGTCTGAGCGCGAATGATGGCCTCTGGCATTGACGTTACATTTAAGACAACACCGCGTTCACGGGCGCTTTGATGCAGGGTGCTTGCAAGTTTCGTCAGAAACGTCGCGATGTCGACGTCTTCTTTAACGGTGTCGGTTTCCAGTTGCGGTTGCAGCGTTTCTCTGAACGCAGTCATCGTCTCATCGACTGACCTAAGAGACTGTGCACATGGGTGGTCCTCTGCCATCAGTAAACTATAAGCGTGCCTGATCTGCTGGTGAACGGATTCAGAGGCAGCTAAGGCAAGCGTAACATTTTGTTCCAACATCTCGATCGTACTGCGGAGCTGTCTTTCTGTCTGCAAGGCGATGCGGGCAGCCAATGGCCGAAGATCTTGCATGGCGACCGTCCCAATAATTTTCTCATCATCGATCACGATTGCTATTTGGGATTGCCGCTCTATCATGGCATGCAGCGTTTCGGTAATCGAAGCATCAACGCGCACGATGGCAACTTGATCAGCGGGGGGGGTTTTCTTATTTTTCACAATAAGCCCCGTTGACAGAATGGTAGATTGCAGCAAATAAGCTCCCATTTGATCCCCCAAGCTTTGATGGTCACTGGTCACGCTCGTCCAGGCACCATAAAGCTTGAGTGATTTGATTAACATTATGAAAAAATTGAATAAAATGAGTCTTTATTGGTTCGGTGAAGACCCAGGTGGCGATGTATTCGGGGGCCATGGAGTTGGGACTTTCATACCATCGTAGGTGAGTGTTTGTCCCACTCGGACATCTTTTTGACCTTTACGGATAAAAATGATGGCTCCCTCATGGATGGGCCAACCCCGTCCCGATGACAGCTTCATTTCTGGTCCGTAGTAAGAGACGACATGACCTTTGATTTTATTGGGGTCATCGTTGCTCACGAGGCGGTCATTCATCTGCAGGCCCCAAGCCCGGCCTTTATCCACATATGCCCATGCGCCACGGATTTTGACGACTTGCGGTAACTCATCACGACGTAACGAAGCAGATTCTGTCGTCAAAGTGGTCTTTAATTTTTCCGAATATTTAAGGTTGATCGTGTTATCTCCATTAACACCGATGCTCAGCGGTTCGCTCCATGACCATGGCAATGTCTGGCCAAAAACCCCATCGGTTGCGCCAATGTTGAGCATGACGGTGATGGGAAGTTTGAGTAACTTGGGCGCTTTGTCATATGTCAGACGGGTGATGATCTCCCGGTTGGCCCGACGCATGGAGTTTTTTTGATTGTAAAATCCATGGATCGCTGTCAGTTGCTCGGTGGCAAATGGATTGATCACCGTGAAGTCTCCCAACCATGGAGCCGCCAGCAGCATCGCTAGGGTATTGCGATCCATTTCACTGGCGTTGGCACTTGCAGTTTGATCGCGGAATGCCACCGACATATCCGCGTTTGCGTTCTTGATGCTGGATAGATTGATGGCTTTTTGGAGTTCAGAAACCACTGGCTGAAAATAGTTTTTATATGAGCCGTCTTTGAGGGCTAGCTGCCATTTGCTTCGGGGGATCACGCGGTGGGTGATGGACCGGATGGTGTTTTGAAGGCTATCGATGATAACAAGGGCAAAGACATCATGATCATGGACATGGGTCCAAAGGGGGAGGATGGCGGTTGGAGATGTGACGGCACTGGTTTGCGTTTCTGCCCAGATACTCTTGAGCGAAGGCCTTGCGGTTTCCCAGGCTGGATTCTTAGGTGCCATGGTGTCAAGTGTCTTGGATGTTGGTAGCCAGGCTTCCTTGAGCTGTTGGAGCATGGCATCACGAGTTTTGCTCGTTCGAGAGAGCGTATCAGCGTCGATGGTAGGTGTTTGCCAGGGAAGCAGCATCAGTTGTGGTAGCGGTGTTGACTGGGCGATCGCTTGATTGTTGGTCGGCGGCTCTGTTTGATTGGTCACAATCGGCTTGCCTGTGTTTTGTGCAGACAGCAGCGAACCCGCACCGCATGCGAGCATCCACAAAGTCAGCTTGATCAGTCGCAAGAAGGTCATGTAAGATCCTGATAACCGATTGTTTCCGGGTCGGTATCGGTTCGTTGTTCGCCCGCCTCAAGTCCAGAATTTTTTTTCTGGAACACTTGACAAAACCATACAAATTTATGGTACAGTCTTTATACCCTTGTATCGCCGTGAGCGAGAGGGTAGCTTTTAGCAAAATACCAAGAGGGTGCGGTCACAGTGTTTGGATCAATGCTGACAGGGATAGCGGGATACCTTCGGGGGGCGCGATGGATGCTGAAGCATCCTGCGATGCTTTCTCTGAGTGTGATTCCGTTTTTGTTTGGGTTGATGGGGTTTGTCGTCGCGGTCACGATGCTGATGCGCTCAGGTAGTGCTTGGATGGATCAACGCCTCACCGGCATGATGATGGTCTGGTTCTCTGGCTGGAGTGATGAGTGGTATTGGATGGCGTTCTACTGGATCGTCAAGGCGTTGATGTTTGCCAGTGTGCTGACTCTTGGTGCGGTGATGGCCATGGCGACCACCATGGCACTAGCCTCTCCAGTCAATGAGTACATTTCAGTGCGTGTGGAGCGGGATCTCCTGGGGGTAACAACCGGAGAGGTCTCTTGGCGCGATATGCCGAGGGTTCTGTTCGGTGAACTGGCAAAGGCTTCAGTGGTGATTCTCGTTCCGACTCTGATGCTTTGGGTTCCCGGTGTCAATATTTTTGCAGGGGTGGTAGCGGCGTTTTTATTGGGATGGGATTTTTATGATTATCCCCTGGCTCGTCGCGGATGGGGCTTTGGTCAACGGATGGCCTTTGTTGCAGGGGAGTTTTGGACGGTTCTGGGTTTTGGGTTGTGGCTGGCCATTCCGGTGGTGCATTTGTTTTTGTTGCCTTTGGCGGTGGCCGGGGGAACGATTTTGAATGTTGAGGCTTTGGCTCGCAAGGGGTTGGTCAAACTGAAAGACGTGACGCTAGGGGCCCCAGCAACAGGCTCTGTTTCGTAATGAATGTCTCAATCAATATGTCTCAATCAATATGTCTCAATCAATGTTCCAATCAATGTTTCAATCAATGTTCCAATCAATGTTTCAATCAATGTTTCAATCAATCGTATCTTAAACCATGGAGGTTCTTATGATGAATGGCATGAACGGTGAGAAGTCAAAAGCACTGGAAGCGGCGGTTGGCGCCATCGAGAAACAATTTGGCAAAGGCTCGATCATGCGCCTTGGCAAGGGAGGTCATGCGGAACCTGTGGAGGCCGTTTCGACGGGGGCATTGTCCCTTGATATCGCTCTGGGCATTGGCGGGATCCCCAAGGGCAGGATCATTGAGATCTATGGCCCGGAATCCAGTGGTAAGACGACCCTGACGCTGCATCAGGTTGCTGAAGTTCAGAGGGCTGGGGGCGTCGCTGCATTTGTGGATGCCGAGCATGCATTGGACGTGGTTTATGCCAAAAAACTCGGTGTGAATATCGATGAACTTTTGGTGTCTCAGCCAGATACAGGCGAGCAGGCGCTGGAAATCGTGGATATGTTGGTGCGCTCCGGCGCGGTCGACCTGATCATTGTGGACTCTGTCGCAGCCCTGACGCCTAAGGCTGAGATCGAGGGCGAGATGGGAGATTCCCATATGGGGCTTCAGGCGCGTCTCATGAGTCAGGCTTTGCGTAAGCTTACAGGCACCATCTCTCGCTCCAATTGTTCTGTGGTCTTCATTAACCAGATCCGGATGAAGATTGGTGTGATGTTCGGTAACCCCGAAACAACCACCGGTGGTAATGCTCTCAAATTCTACGCCAGTGTGCGGATGGACGTTCGTAAAATCGCGTCCATCAAGCAATCTGAGGAAGAGGTGGTCGGTAACAGGACCCGCGTCAAAGTGGTCAAAAATAAAATGGCAGCACCATTCAAGCAGGCTGAGTTTGATATTATGTTCGGTAAAGGCATTTCCCGCTCCGGCGATGTGTTGGATTTAGCGGTGGCTAAAGATATCGTTGCCAAGAGTGGTTCGTGGTTCTCCTATAAGGAAGAACGTATCGGTCAGGGGCGTGAGAACGCGAAGGAGTACATTGAATCCCATCCTGAGATGATGCGAAAAATCGAAGCTGAGGTGCTGAAGGCATACGGAGTCTCCCGCAACGGATCTCCAGAGGAAGCTTCTGCGGCAACGCCACAAAACGCAGTCCAAGGAGCGAAAGTTGCCGGTGCTGTCGCAAAAGCTCCGGCCGTGGCGGCAGCTTCCAAGAAGTGATCTTGACGTCGCAACAACTCCGCAAAAACCCCCGCCGAAGAACTCTTCGGCGGGGGTTTTGTCTGGTGATTGTTCTGGTGATTGTTCTGGTGATGCCAACAAAACCGATCAGAACATCCAACCAATGCGCATCAGGGTTACAAATGGCAGAGGCATGGAGGCATATTTTTTCGCGGCGTCTTCCAGGTCTTTTTTCATCTCCTTGTACTCAGCAGACTCCCTGAGAGAGTCCTCACTGACACCCGATGGAATGGCGCCAAAATTTGCAGAAAAAGACGAATTGGCACGAGACGGCATCAGATAACCAAAATCACAGCCCATGGTAAATCCACTGTCCCACACGGAAAACCAGCCAAACTGTGGCGCAATGTAATTTGCCGATGCTGACAATTTGCCATGGACATCAATGTTTTGTTTGGTTGCGGCATCCTTGATGACGCGGTTGAGCTCGCCGGTGAGTTTATGGGTGCCAAAAGCACTGCCCACAAAAAATGAACCGGCCCAGGGAAACCAACGCAGCCGCAGGTCTGTATGTCGTACGCCCACGTCAACGCTATTCAAGGTGCGCGTTGCATTCCCGTAGTTCAAGGAGATCCCAAAGCGCTGACCGATCATCGTTTCAATCCCTAGATTGATGACGTGGGGCAGTGAGAGAGCCGCAGAACCACCGATCATAAAAAAATCAGGCGTTCGGTCCAGTGCCGGATCGTTGTCTGGGTTGCTATCCGGAGACTGATCAGGATTGATCTCGTTTTCGTTAGCCAGGTCAGGATCGAGCTCTGGTTCTTTGGGCTTGGGAATATCGCCTGTTTGAAAACTTTCGTCATAGCCTTTTGGGGTTGCGGAAAGATCGTCTTGAGCACGGAGAGTTCCGGCAAAAACAGACCAAACCAAAGCAGACAAGATGAGCGGACGTTGTCTCATGTGAGGGAGCCTCCAACAGCAAAAAACAAAGAACTCAAGTTAACAGTTTAGCTGAAGAGCCGGTATGTGACAAACGCGGCAAGCCATGCGAGTGCAAACATGTAGACAAGCATCACGCCTGCCCATTTCCATCCCCCAGTCTCTCGGCGCACTGTAGCGAGTGTCGCCATGCACTGTGGGGCAAAAATATACCAAGCGATCAAAGCAAAGCCTGTGGCAGCGGGCCAGGTTGCAGAGAGCTTATCGCTCAGGGAGAGGGCGGTTTGGGCCTCATCGTCTGATTGTTCCACGGCAAAAACTGTCGCCAAAGAACTAACCATAACCTCTCTTGCCGCAAAGCCTGGAACGAGCCCCGTGGCAATGCGCCAATCAAAACCCACGGGACGGACCACTGGCTCCACAAAATGTCCAATGCGCGCGGCGGCACTGTAATAGATCGGTGGCTCTGTGGCGCCCTCAGGTGGTCTTGGATAAGTACTTAACACCCAAAGTAATACACTCAACCCAAGAATGATGGTTCCAGCACGTTGCAAGAATGCGACAATCCGCTGCCAAATGGACGATCCGACATAGCGCCAATGGGGCCATCGATACGAGGGAAGCTCCAGCATAAATGCAGACTGTGTGCCACGGCGGCCAAGTAGGCGTGTCACCGATGCTGCAGCAAAGGCGCTGAGGACCCCAGCGAGAAATAATCCAAACATGACCCAAGCCTGTAGCGTTAAACCCAAAGGACCTGCTCTTGGGGGAACGAAAGCCGAGACCAGCAATGTATAAACGGGAAGTCTTGCGCTACAGGTGATCAAAGGGGCGACCATGATGGTAGTGAGGCGATCACGGTCATCGCGAATGGTTCTTGTGGCCATGATCCCGGGGATCGCACACGCAAACGAACTCAAAAGCGGCACAAAACTGCGCCCCTGAAGTCCTACGGCAAACATGAGCCGGTCTAGCATAAAGGCAGCTCTTGCCATGTAGCCAGAGCCTTCCAACAAATTGATGAACAAAAAAAGCAGCAAAATCTGCGGCAGGAAGACGAGAACACTTCCCACGCCGCCAATCACGCCTTCGCTGATCAAATCACGAACTACGGACTGGGGAATGTTTGACTTTAGAGCTGCCTGGGTCGCCATGATCCCGTTATCAATCATATCGGCAAACGGCTGAGCCCAGGTGAAGACGGCCTGAAACAAGACCAACAAAATGAGGGCGAGAATGATCGTTCCCCAGACGGGATGTAAAGCCACCCGGTCGATTTTCCAGGACAGCCGATCAGAGCGTCCTGCCGCCTCAATGGCACGACTCAAGATCTTGTCAACGCGCGCAAATCGGGCGCTCACAGATTCCGCCGTGGGGCGTTCCCAACTTGGTTTTGGGGCTGATGCTGGTGCGGTGTTCCGTGGGATCATTTGATCAATTTTTGTCATCAAGGCGGCCACCCCATCGCCCTTGGTGGCGATTATCGGTATGACGGTGCAATGAAGCTCTTTAGAAATGATGGTGGTATTGATTTTGAGTCCACGCCGCTGAGCGATATCCATCATGTTCAGCACCACGATCATGGGAATCCCCAGGTCCTTGAGTTCCAATGCAAGGCCTAGGGTTCTCTCCATGTTTGAGGCATCGATCACGGCAACCACCAGATCTGGATGCGTTTCCCCCCGTGCAATCCCTCGTCCCAGGAGAATATCCACTGCCACCTGCTCATCAAGACTTACGGGATCAAGGCTGTATGTGCCGGGTAGATCGGTAAACATAAACTGCCGGTGATTCCACATCGGGGATACGCCAGATTTCTTTTCAACCGTAACGCCCGGATAATTGGCGACCTTCTGGTGCAATCCGGTAAGAGCATTAAAAAGTACCGACTTTCCAGCATTTGGAGATCCGGCGAGCGCGATCACGGGAAGTCTTTCAAGCGTTTCTTCGGGAGGTGTGCTCATCACGTTGAGGCCCCTTCGGCAGGTTCAATCATGATGCGCTCGGCTTCATAACGCCGAAGAGCAACGACCATGCCGCGCACGAGAACCGCTAACGGATCATTTGCAAGCGGCGCCCGGTGCCGGACTTCGACAATGGCTCCGGCGATAAATCCAAGTTCCATCAGGCGGCGAGCGATTTGATCGTCATCATCCCTCATCACAACTGCTGTGACTCGTTGCGGGGTGGCGATGCTTGCTTCTGCCAATTTCACTTAGGTTTTCCCGAAAAATGGTCCGACAGGAGGACCGTACAGCAATTGAGAATGATTCTCAATATGTATTTTCCGCCGAATCAAGTTTCAACGTGTAAAAATTTTTCGAAAATTTTTCGATGATGTCCCGCCAAATGTTTGTTTTTTCCTCAAGGAGACTCGGGGCTTAACTGTTCGTCTCACATTCGCCCAATGTTTGTCCGATATCTCCCCCAAGGGGGTGAATATGAAAAATTCTCTAAGGGTGCCCTGTCGTCCGCAATGGTTGATGGCCTTCGCAGTGACATTGCTTGGACTTTTCGGAGTTTCAGGATGCAAAAAAACAAGTCCGGACGATGCGAGTCTTCGCGGCGAGTATGATCATGCATGCCCATGCGATGACCTCGAGTGTTGGCGAAAAAACACCAAGAATGGAACCAAGGATGCTTTGTCTTGTGCTGCAAGTTCCCTGAGTGCCGCCGCCGACATTGCCACAGCGGGTCAAGCAAGTAATGTCGTGTTTGGAATTGAAGTGGCAGCAGGGACATTTGACCTTGCAAAAAATATCAGCGCTTTAGCAAGTCGTAGCTATAAGATCAGTCAAGACGGATTGACGACTGTAAACCTTGCAGGACTGCTCAAAGAGCTGGGATCTGGAAATGCCGACGTTTTAAAATATACATTTGGTACGAGTTACGAAAAAAATCCCCAGATGGCTTGCTGGTCGGACTTGTCGAAGACTGCTGGTGCGGTTTCCGGATTTGTCGCAACATTGATTCAGCTGAACGAGCGAGCCGAGCGGGCTAGGGGGACAAAACGTCAGTTTGGCTTCGCCGATATGGGAGATATCTCAAAATCAATATTTTCTGGTCTTGAGATGTCTTTTCGCTTTGGTTTTGCTTTGAACGCTTGTGTCGTGAACATGGCAGATACTTCTGCGGCCAAAGACCTGAAACTTCTGGGAGATCAACTTAAAAAATTTGGGGGATATTTCAAAGCGGGAATCGCGCTTTTCAACGACTG
>JBILMN010000155.1:0-6612 GCA_044375465.1 Oligoflexales bacterium
AGTGCTAGCTTGGCACCGTAAACTTGCCGCTCGCAAATGAACGTTTTTGCAAAAACCGATTGGGCGACCCGCAACCGAAGATGAGGTTCGCCAACTTGTTATCGAAATGAAAACAAACAATCGACGCTGGCTCTAGGTCAAATAATGCAAAACCGCCTCATTTTTCGCTGTCATTCCCGGACATGAACCGGGCTTCACGGACGCGATGCGTCATTCCACCCCGCGGCCGCCCGAAAAGTCATCAAAAACGCCTCTTAACCTACCCTGCATGGCTGACCTCTCAAGGCTAAAAAATGAGTGATCCCTCACAACTGCCAGTGACTGACATCAATTCCATCAAACCCAGTCCTGACCGGCACATCAAACACCAGCACTTAGACATCGAAGACATCGTCGAGCTCTCCCGTCGATTGCCGCTGAGCAAAAAAAATAGTGGGTGGGCCTGTGGAGGCGATTCCGAGTCTTGCAAGGATCTCGGCAATCGTCTCCCCGTCGGTATTCGCATCATCGACGACCGTTCTTGCACCGCAGGTGTAAATCTCTGGGTCGACACCCACCGTCTTGCGAAGAAGGTCAGCCCACGGGATCCAGTATTCCGCTGCTGCTCGGCCAGCGGATGGTTTGCCCGTCGGTGGTTGCTAACAGTGGTGGATCGGAGGCGTTGGGATCGTCGTGAGCGGGACATGCTAAAAAAGATTTTTGTTAAGGAATCAGGGCGCCTTATACCCTCGCAGGGAGTTGGTATGAAAAAGTTTCTGCGAAACTTAGTCTGGCTCACAGGTGGTTTGGTGATGACGGCAGAGTCGGCCTGGGCAGTCAAGGTAGGTGATTTGATGCCTAAAATTAGTGTCAAGGGACAAGATGGAGCCATGTCAGAGCCATGGGCAGGAAAGCCGACTCTCATAAATTTCTGGGCTACATGGTGCGAGGCCTGCAAAGTCGAGCTCAAAGAGATGTCTGAGGAAATGAAGAAGGCTCCTGCATCGGTGCGGGTGGTCTTTGTCAGTCTTGATAAGGATCCCGCGAAGGCCAAAGACTGGATGTCTAGAGAGTTCAAATCCAATGCCGCCATGATCGAAAATTTATTCTACGATGACCAATTTAAGCTGCCAGATGCCCTCGGTGTCGAAAGTTTTCCTATGACACTTGTGGTGGACAGCGCTGGTAACGTGCTCAAGATTCAAGAAGGGTTTAAAGAGGGAACAGGATCGACCAAGGCTTTATTTGATACGCTGAATGCCGCTCCGAACAAGTGAAAGATCTTTTTGATAGCTGACGATATTAGAAAAATACGCCTATGAAGGCAGAGCCGACCCTAAGGCTGCCCCCAGGTGACTTGTCGCGCAGAGATTCTTCGCTCGTGCCTGGCTCCGGAAAAAGTCTTGATTGAATATGAATGGTCAGATCAAGGATGTCAAAACCGAAGACAAATGGCGCTTTGAAGCGGATCTGGCCAAAACTGATGTTTACGCCTGTAGATTCAACCCGACCAATTAGTTTTTTGCTTAGTGGTGCTGAGATCAAAGTGTACTCTCTTTGCATACTCTTGGAGTTAGTTCGCGTACTGGTATCATAGATCTTCACTTCATTAATTTCATGCGCGACCCCGAGCCGAGCGATCGATTGAAAGCTTAGTAGTCCAGGAAATTGTAAGATTCCGCGCGCAAAACCGCCCACCGTATCATTGGCCATGGCATAACCACCAAGCTCGACCCCGAGGTTCTCACCGCTGACCCCAACGTTCAAGCCGATCGCAGGCATTAGGAGCAAAAGATTCAGAAGCGGAAGACTCACAATCGTGTACCCTCGGATCGCAGACGCCGTTTTTGGTGGGCTTGGATCATTACCTTCCTGCGGTTTGGTCGACGCGGTTTTTATCTGTTTTTCTCTCACTGAGCCTTTGCATGGAGATGTATTGCAAAATAGGAAAAAGAATACGACGAACCAGCCGATAGACAGTAGAGGTAGTCGAAATTTTAGTTGCATAGGCTAGCTGAGAAAATTTTGTTGGCAAAACATGTGTGGGTGACGCCCGTAATGTTAATCCGAAAAAACAGGCTTTTGTCCAGTCACATCGACTGGAGCGGACACGAATTAAAGAATAAGAAAAAATCCCCGATTTTCCAACCGGAGATTTTTGATGTCAAAAAAAAGCGAAGTTTTAGATTCCAGAGGTCTTTACGGTAGGGGAGTCACCGCGAAACTGGTAGACGGTATTGACTTCTGTTGTCTGCAGCACGGTCTCGACTTTAAACTTTGCTTGAAGGGAGATCATGGCTATTGGATCTTCCGACGATCCGCCGTTGAGAACGGAAACATTGTCAACAGTGTAGTTGACCGTGTAGCCCCAAAGGACATTGACGTTGCTTGGCAGGATGGTCACTGTTTCAAGGTATTTACCTTTGCCATTGTAGTTTCCGCCGTACTGATGAACGGTCGTGAGAGTCACGTCGTATACGGTTATACCAAAGCCGTTGGTTCCCCAGAGGCGAACACTTCTGGTTTCGATATCAGAAAACCCCGCTAATGCGGCGCTTGAGGTCACGCCTTGTGGAAGAGCATTTGCAAAATGATACTTGATATTGACGACAGGTTTGTTGGCTTCAATCACCGTCCAAACTTTTTTGGCAATATTGATAATTTGATCGATGTCGACCTCTTCATCGCTAAAGCCAGTCGTTTCTGCAGTGATTGCGGTATCCTGAATTCTTTCTAAAACATCCGCCGGGGTATCGACGGCTTCCATATGCATCGTTATTTCTTGCGCTGGATCAAATCCAGCCAATGCTACGGACGATGATGCCAGGGCGATGGATGCCATTAGTGCAAACGCTTTCATTCGTACCTCCAGGTAGTGCCTCAAAGTAGCAGAGGCTGGTTGATGAACCATGCAGGTAAAATCCTGTAATGGTTGGAACCCTTGAGAGTCCCTAACTTTTGGCCGTCGGACGATCGGTCAATGAGCTGGCCGTTCTTTAGAGTGTCAGCATTAACAAGTCAATAAATATATTCAAAGTGTTGTAATTGTCTGCATAATAATTACGAATAGTTAGGCTTTTTCTACCATAAATTCTTTTTAAAGATTAATATAAGTTATCGGTTTCATCTATTTTCTGTGGAACTTAGCGGATCCTTTGAAGGTTTTAATCGTAAATTGAGACGATAATCTTGATGAGGGTACGTTTTATTGACACAACTAGTAATTCAATATTCACACTTCAATTGGGAAGTTGTGAGCAACGTTATTTTTGTGTCACCCCTGCTCTGACAGGATACCGATGCGTTTCTCATGCATGGATCAGACCAAGAGAGGTTTGCGGGCAGCTTTCGTGTTAACCCCGCCGACGCGTTTTCCTTATTTCACAATGAGCTCTCCAAAAGCTCCTTGACGCTATCTCGAAGTGATGCGCTATCTTTTGTGAACTGCAACGAAAGCTTTCCAGCCTTTAAACTAACGGACTCCTGCGTTCCCAGGGAACACGAAAACTGAGATAATCCGGTCTTTAGAGCCTTTTTGCCAATATCGTCTCCACAGAGGTCTGACGCCCCAGCCAATGCATCGGCGCAATATCCGTTTGTATCTTTTGTTTCTGTGGGAGCGTTGGGTGGGATGTCGGTCTTAAGTGAGCATCCACACTGCTTCTTAAAATGCTCCAACGCCTTCGGGAGTGCTGGCGTTGTCCCTGCGCCGCTGTCATCATGCAGAAACAGTGCCTCCCTGACCATTTTCTTTGCGTCCACGGTCTTAACCATCTTTGGGGCGAAATAAACCTTGCCAAGATCTCCTTCAACGCCAATCACTTTGAGCCCCTCCCATGAGGTCGGCGACTGACTTAAGTAATACCGAGTTTTTCCAAGTATATTTCTGGTGAAAAAGACATCCGGTTTTTGCGTCCGGTCAACATTTAGTTCCACCGCGCGTCCGTCGATTTCGAGAGCCGTACCGGTAATCTCGGCAATCACTTTGCCCTTGTTTGGTGATGGCGTCATCTTAACAACAATTCCTTTTTGATTTGCAAAGTATTGCGTTCCCGATGGAACTTCATTTTTAGCCGAGGCAGCCGCAGGG
The DNA here is from genome assembly GCA_044375465.1 of Oligoflexales bacterium. Taxonomy (GTDB): domain Bacteria; phylum Bdellovibrionota_B; class Oligoflexia; order Oligoflexales; family RGVZ01; genus CAMDKS01. The sequence goes on from JBILMN010000155.1 coordinate 4,070, forward strand.
AAGCCGATTAGCGGCAAAGCAACAAGCGGAGCGATGGTGAAGAAGCAAGATATTGTGGAGACGAAATCGCAGAGGTTCAACGAAAGTCTCATATTTTACCTTTCTTGGCTGTGTAAATCGCACACCTCTTGCCCTGGCAGGCGCAGCGGGAGTCAATTATTCGAACTTTGAGCATCGTTTCAAATGAAGACCAGAGAGGGCTTTGTTCTTTCGCATGATTGGGCAAACATTGCGCATGTAAGGCTCGTACTTATCGCTTAGACCTTTCTTTAAGTCCGCGGAAAACTGCGGATAACAGGCTTCGGCGATAGCCACTGCACTCTTTGCGGACTTCTCGTCCCGTGATCTCAGCCCTTGCATGGTTGCTCCGGTGATATGAGGTCTAATGCAAGCTTTTTTCGCCCCTTCTTTGAGCAGAATCATGTGAAACACTCTAGCTGCACCCGCTTCGTCGTGCTGAAGGATATACTGCACAGCCACTTCAAGCTTTACAACGTCACCTGCGCTTTTCTCAGCGAAGTCCTGTGCCCTGTCGAGGCAGGTGTGCGTGGTCTGACACTTTGCAATGGCATCGTCAAATTCCTTCGAAGGGCTGGCCAAAGTCGATCCTGCAAAAGCCATCGACGTAACAACGATCGCTGCATAACTGGCCTGACTCTTTTTTTTCAGCATTTTTTTCCCAGATGGTAAGAGGCTCCTCGAATTTTTCATATTAAGGAGCCTCTGTTTCAGATCCTTACAGAAGCTCTTCCAGTTTTTCGCGGAAAAAATAAGAGTTGTTTGACGCGTCAAGTTCGATCATAGCCTCTACGGTTCCGCCTTTCAAGGAGATAGCGCGTTTTCCTGGACCTCCAAATTTGCAGGTATATGATTTTACTTTTTTGGAAATTTCGGCTTTTGCAGTCGCGTCCGAACAAAGGTCTTTCAGTGCAAAAATGGCGTCTTTGCAGTAACCGTCACCAATATTGAACTTGGTCAGATCGACCTTGCCTTTGGAGAAGCTGGCCCAGTCGATCTTGCCAGCTATCTTCGTGCCGCATGCTTTGTTCGTGTCAGCCAATTCCTGTTTAAAAATTTCATCATTTTCAGCGATGATTTTTTTGTCCTTCAAACTTTGGGCATGGAGATTAGTCGTCGCAAACGCGCAAAATGCCAAAAACAGTACCTTCATAAACTCTCTCCTGGATTAAAAATTAGTATCAAAATTATGCGAATCATTGTGATTAGTTATCGAGCTTACCAGTTAGCAGGTGCAAAAACAATTTTTAGAGCAATCTTGTCGCGCTACAGCATTTCATATGGCTAGTCCAGCAATCCGAAAACCTTGGGGGAGTCAAAGATGCCAAATTTTGAGATACGGCAAGGTCTTGGTTCGAATTAAACAGCTAACCGATTTTTTGGTTACTGGTTTGGAGATATCCTGCAATTAAAAAATAGGTCGGCCTTTTAACTCACCCTATTTCTTGGATTACTAAGACTTTTTGATGCTTTGAAATGTGATCAGTAAAGTGGACCCCATTGTCTAGACAGTTTTTTGCCTAAAATAAGAAATGTCCTCACCCCTTAAAGCAACGGCAGGGCCTGTGGATCTGTGGATTACGCGAAGCGTTATCCAAGCAGCTGGGGAAAAGCCGAAGGCTTCTCCCAGACGATTGTGGGCAGCTTTGCTGTCCACATGAGGCGGCAGCTGCGTCATATCCATAGGCCTATTCCTGTGCAAAACCTCACGCCGCATAGTGAACCTCTCTTGGCGTCATGTAATCAAGACTCTGATGTGGTCGCTCAAAATTGTAGAAATTGAAGTATTTCCTAGCCCTGTGTATGCCTCAGGAATTCGGCGATACCCTCGGACGTAAATGTCCTCGTATTTCACGCTACGCCAAAGGCGTTCAATAAAGATGTTGTCAAGAGCCCTGCCTTTACCGTCCATGCTGACGGAGATTCCACTATTGAGCAGGATCTTGGTAAAGTCATCGCTCGTAAACTGAGAGCCTTGATCCGTGTTGAAAATCAATGGCTTTCCGAGGCTCAAGGCCTCCTCCAAAGCCTCGATGCAGAAGTCCGAAGTCATTGTGTTCGAAAGTCTCCAAGAGAGCACTAAACGGGAATACCAATCGATAACAGCCACGAGGTATGCATAGCCACCTTCAAGCGGGACATACGTAATATCACAGCTCCAAACAGCAGCTTATCAATCGGATAAGCCAGATTTTTTTTTGAGCCAGTCCAGCTCAACTTTAAGCTGGCCGATCTGGCTGTACAGCATCTCCTCGGTAAAGCCTGCCTCACTTCTACGGGTGGCAGGCCCCTTAAACCCCTCGCCTAAGATATCCAGTGCCTGCTTCTTCCAGGCCGACACCTGGGCAGAATGAACCTCAAACTGGCTGGCAATCTGCGCGGTTGTCTTACGCTCCTTGAGCGCCTCCACAGCAACCTTTGTCTTAAGTTGGGGAGTATGCTTCTTCCTCTGGCCCATTACAACTTCCTCCTGTAGTGAACTGCGTTCTATACAAGAAGACATTTCTTAGCAAGCTGTCCAGTTT
>JBILMN010000156.1:0-6568 GCA_044375465.1 Oligoflexales bacterium
ATCGGCACTCACAGCCAATTTTTATTGCATCCACCTACATCCCACTCCGGCGCAGGAGTTTTTCTTTTCGGGATCGGCGGTTAGCGGATGACGCAAATAGACACCACAGCCAGAGGCGAGTTATAATTTTAACTACGTCACTAAGTTCTTTAATACCGTTTTGACTTGACCACAAAATGGGGAAGTCTTAACGCAAAAATGGAGAGACCGCCCACTACCTCACGGTACGGCGGTCTCATCTGTTTTTAAACCTATTCGAAAAATGCGATCGGCACTCACAGCCAATTTTTATTGCATCCACCTACATCCCACTCCGGCGCAGGAGTTTTTCTTTTCGGGATCGGCGGTTAGCGGATGACGCAAATAGACACCACAGCCAGAGGCGAGTTATAATGACCTCAGGAACAGCGATGACGCCGTGTTTGTTTTGACTTCACCACAAAATGGGGAAGTCTTAACGCAAAAATGGAGAGACCGCCCACTACCTCACGGTACGGCGGTCTCATCTATTTTTAAACGGCAGAAATTTTACTCATGGCCTAAAGGTCGCGAACTTCACCAAAAAACGATCTGTTGTGGCATTATCGGAGACGTCACCCGCCGGCCCTCGTCTTGGGATGGATCGCCGACAAAGTTGATCGCCAGTTCATATTGCTTATCCGTGATAAATAACGCCGTGACAAAACCCTCATGGGGCGCGGCCTGCCGCAGCCGTTCCGTGTGTTTCTCCATGTGCTCGTGTGAGACGCAGGGCCTGATATAAACACTGAATTGCTTCATGACATAAGCGTCATCCAATAGGAACTTTCGGAATTTGGTCGCTTCCCGGCGTTGAACATCCGTGGTTACGGGTAAGTCAAAAAGTACGACAATCCATCCCATTCTGTACGGCGACACCTTCTCATTAGTTTTGTCAGCCTTACGAGGCTGGCGATCGTCCATCGTCCACCTTAAACTGATAGTCCGCAAGCCTGTCCAAGTTTACGTGGGGAATCCAAAGTCCCTCCATGCTTTGAGTTAAAAACACCTTTGCTACACCGCGTACGTAGATATCAATCGCGTCGATCAATTTGAGGGAATATCTTTCGTGGGATTGCCTAAAGTCGCGCAAACCATTGCCGATAAATTTCGAGAATAGTTTGACGGCGTCTCCCTCAGGCGGATTATCCTTTGCTAATTCGGCCCAGCCGGCCAAGAAATTAATGACCAAGCCATCGACCAGCGGCCGCAAAGGCTCCATCAAATCATAAACCAGGGGATAACTCCGGTAGCGCGCTTTATGATGCACACCGATATTTGCCATCAATCCATGCACAATAATGGATCGATGGATCATGGATGTCAAAACAGCATATCCATAATTCAACAATCCGTTCAACCAGCCCCGATGCCGCTGGCTGCGGTTCTGTTTGACCGCATCGAGGGCCTTGAAGAAATGACCAAAATAAATGCGTGCTGCGCCGCCCTCGTCAAGACGCCCGGCCAGGCACGACTCCATCGGATTGGGGCTCAACCCCAGATAGGTCAAGATTTCTCTTTGGTTGGTGATCTTTGCCCGAAGGATTTCCTGCCACAGCCGTTCCTTGACGCGACTTTTTGGATTGATCTGATGTGTCAAAATATCTTGATGCATGGTTCGCGGGATCGGCACTGTCCACCCCACCGGCTGATACTTCGGACTAAGATGGAGGATCAAACAGTCCACATCCAAAAGAGCGCCCAGCAACGCGCTTGAGATCGAGACACCCTTGGCGGCGATAATAACCGCTCGGATGTTCTCGATCGGTAAAGATCTCACGCCGCTTGTACTCTTGTAATACAGCCGCCCTCGGTCCTTATACAGAGTCCCAGCGTGCTCTGTGATGTGGACTACATGAAAGCTCATATGGGAACAACTCGGATTTTACCTTTTTCGATGAGTGGGGTGACCATCACGAGCGCTTTCTCACCGACGAAGCCCATTTGCGAGTTCTCCCAGGTGGTCGAGATAATTAGCTTGGTGCCGGGGGCGAACTTATCAACACCATTTGCGGTAAACTCGATAACTGTACCGCGAGCCAAGATTTTCCCCTCATTCCAAAATTCGACCTTATCCGCACCCACGTCACGAAGGACTTTTTCCTTCACTATTTCAGCGCTGGACCATGCTGCCACGACCGCGACGTCCCATTTGACTCTTTTCTGACTTTTGTCCCTGTACACGATGACACCACGATGCGAAGCACTCTCCAGCACGCCGCCTCGATCATCAACAAGATGACGGAAAGGACTATACTCCACCAAAAATTTCAGGCTCTTGAGGGGAATCTCGTGGCCATTTTGCTCAATAAGAACCTCCTCCGGCAATTTCTTCGGATTTCCCTTCAGGGCTTGTTTTAAGGCTGTGGTTAGAGGCGTGACGGCGTCCTTTTGGGTCGAAAAGGGAGGATGATTGAACATCCCATCATCCACCGCGGCCTTTAGATTACCAATTTTCCATTCCACAGAGGGGGAGTTTTTTTCGTGAATATGTTTTTTAACGGCCACATACCTGGTGGCCTCACCGGCCGATTGAATAGTCACGAGAGATTTTCTTGTTTCATAAAGAGACGGCTTACCAACGTTCCATTGAAAAGGTTCGTGAGAACCTACCACTCGCTCGTTGAACCAATCCCTGTCCGCCCACTTTGGCAGGGCGAAAAACTTGTTTTTCTTGGGATTCAATCCCCACTCAGGGACAAAACTGATGACAGCGGCGTCAAGGATGTGATGTTTGGAGTTCGCTCGGTTTTTAAGCGGTGTAATTTTAGGCTTTTTAGCATCGCTACTTTTTGATGATGCTGACTTTTGATCCGCTCGAGGGTACAGCAACTCGTTAATTTGATTTCTTGCCCGTAATTTTGCCGTCAGAGATCCGGGAACACACACCACATGGCGCGTACTCCCTTCCAATTGAGATTCCTTCCACCCAAAAACCAAGTTAATAAGCGTCTGCGCCGACTTCTCGATGTATCCTGTAGCCTGTAGGTCAGTCTTTTTCGAAACAAGGTCCGCGGCGTTGGGAGAAGTCATTAGATTTCGTTTGAAGTTACCTACGCCTAAGCGATCAGCACTTGGAAATGGCATTTGGTCTAAAACATCAAGGAATCTTCGCCAATCATCCCTAGAATGAAAGTAGTCGTAAGGGGTCATGTTTTTTTTGTGTTTTTGATTAAATTCCTTTTTCGTAAGAACTCTATTGTAAAACTCATCCGGTCCGCCTTGAGCTTCCGGGATTATATGATCAATGTCATATAACTCGTTTGCGATACCGCGCATCATGGTGGACTTCCTGGCTTTCTCCGAATCCTTTTCGTCGAAAGTTTTGACGTCATAGGGGTCGATGAAACCCTGGGACATGGCGAGTTTGACCCGTTCGAAGTTTTTATGTCCTTTTAGTTTGAACTCGTCACAGAGTTTTTGAACCTGTTCGTTCTTCTTCGCGTTGTCCTTAATTCGCTTTTCAAGCTCGCGCTTGGTCTTTTCTCCTAAGAAAGTCTCTTTACTCTCGTCACTGATGACCTCCACTCCGACTCGCGCGTCATTTAAATTATAGCCTTTCAATTCTAAGTCAGCTTTCAATTGCCTCAATTGGGTCAACATCAGTCCCAGACGATGCCGGACGACCGGATATTTTATGGACTCCACAAATTTTTCTGGATTACCATCATATTTTTGGCTCACTGGGCGATGGGGCACATAAAAAGACTCACTCCAACCCGCTGGTTTAAGACGTGATATCCATTCAAAATCTTGATCCGTCAGACCTTTCAACGGGTCCTGATTGCCACAGATGAATTTTTTTTGAATTTCAGTCCGCGCCTCGCCAGTAGTCCATCCTTGATATATCCACTCGCAAATGATCCGCAAAGCCGGACGGGAAAACGCGCCGCGACCGCTTGTCTTAGCACCCTGCGCCTCCAAATTCGCGCCGGGGGCCGGTTTATATGCGCCGAAGGACGTTAGCCAATTTTTAAGATCCCTTTCGCCATAGCGCAATTTGCCCTCAAAATGATGATAGGCAGCCCTTAGTTCGTCCGGCGTGAGTGGTTCAGGGATGCCGGCTGATTTAAGAACGCGTAGGTTTCGTAGTCGGATGAGAAGGTTAAATCTCGCGTGCAAGCGCAACTCGCGTGGATCATTCTTGTCGGAATCTGGCATAGATTTGAGTTTATCGCGATCCGGGGATTTGCAGACTTTAAACCGCGGAAACAAAACACAGGATCCTACACCGCGATTATCAAACCGCGGGATTTTTTGTCCGAGAACACCCTCCCAATCTGAGGGACGACCCGGAATCAGGCCGGTTTGACCACCGATTTTGGCAACCGCGGGTTGATGCTTAGGGTGGGATCCATAGGGTGTTAACGAGGGCCCATACATAACGTGCAGCGGATTAATCTTCGGGAAACGCTTTTTGATTTGATTTAGGAGGAGCGTTAATTCTTCCGCCACCATTTGCCGCGGAGGAATATATCCCTCCCAATCGGCAAGAGCACGTTGCCCGGCCGTGTAGTCTTGCGTCTTAGTGATGATCCCCTTTTTTGGGTGCCACAACCCCGATTTGTAGGCGTCAAAGTAGCAGACGTAATGGTGCTTACGGTCCTTGAAGTTAATTTCCATAAAGCTGGTAAAATCATCTACCCGCTGCCTTGTTTTACCTTCCTCGTCCTTATCCTTTTCTGACGATTTTTTGCCTTTCTGGGCTTCCTTTTCGGCGTCATCATCTTCATCGCTTGAGGCTATGTCACCACTGTCACCCGTGGCGTCATAGCCCGTTTTCCACGGTACATTCGGGTCATATCCACGCTTTTGGATAGCGTCATGGAAGGCTTTGTAAATCTGCCAGTCCGCTAGTTTATCGATTTGTCCCTCGAGAATCATAATCCGAAGAAGAGCTCCGCAGTACACGGTGTGATCCCCGTCGGATGGGTGCTCCCGCTTCAAGCGATCGTCGACCGCGGAGATCTTATATTGATCGATCGCGACTTTAGTGATGGTTTTCAAAACAGGGATGCCGGCAGCGAATGCGCATTGGTTCCACCAATACTCTCGCGCCCGATGCGCCAATCGCGTCAGTATCATGCGTCGACGGGTCCGCCGTTCATCCAGTCGCGCCGTGCCAGCCTCCAAAAGAATACTGCAACTCCATATAACTTCTTGATCGACTCTGGCTAATATCGCCAATGAACCGGTTCCCATATCGATGCCGACGCAAACCTTGCCATCTTTGGTCGAATGGTCGGATTTTGATGAATTGTGCTTTTTCGGGTTTGCCATAAAGCTGCTCCTCTGCCAGCGAACATCAGTTTTAGAGAGGAAATTTTATCCTATCGGCAAGTATTTTAAAATAAATGCAGCCGAATTGCCCCCTTTGCGGCAATCATTTCCCGAAAAACAAAAAAGGCGCTTCCGGTTATCGAGTGGCTGACAGGCGCTAGGTCAAATAATGCAAAACCGCCTCATTTTTCGGCGTCATTCCCGGACATGAACCGGGGTTCACGGACGCGATGCGTCATTCCACCTCGTAGCCGCCCGAAAAGTCCTCAAAAACACCTCTTACCCTACCCTGCATGGGTGACCTCGTAAGCCTAAAAAATGAGTGATCCCTCACAACTGTCAGTGACTGACATCAATGCCATCAAACTTAGTCCTGACCGGCACATCAAACACCAGCACTTATACATCGAAGACATAGTCAAGCTCTCCCGTCGATTGCCGCTGAGCCAAAACACTTGGTGGGCCTGTGGAGGCGATCCCCAGTCTTGCGAGCACCTCGGCAATCTTCTCCCCGTCGGTAATCGCATCATCGACCACCATTCTTGCACCGCAGGTGCAAATCTCTGGGTCGACCCCCACCGTCTTGCGAAGAAGGTCAGCCCACGGGATCCAGTATTCCGCTGCTGCTCGGCCAGCGGAGGGTTTGCCCGTCGGTGGTGGGTCGGACTCGTTGGGATCGTCGTGAGCGGGCCATGCTTGTTTCTTCGCGGGGCCTGGCACCACAAAGTCACGCCATGCGTGATTGGGGGCAAAGACGCCGTGAAATCTGGTCAGGTTAAACCAGGTCGGCGGAATCACTCCTGCCAACTTTTCCACGAAGTCTCTCTGGCTCATCACGAGTGACTCGGTGCCGTCGTTCCATTTCCTCTTAAGCTTAAGCTCCACATCACTTCGATCTGGATCGTCTGGCTGTACATAGCTTAGAAGCGAGAGATTCACGGCGGATCTTGTCCCGTAGTGAAATAGCTGTCTTAAACCGGCACGATCTGAGCCCTCAATAGATACCGCAGCGTGCAGTGAAAACCACTTGTAGCGTAAGTTCAGCCAGCTCTGGATCGATATCACATCATGATCTGGATGCTGGTACAAAGGATTGGCCAGAAGTCGACCCTCGCGGCGGTAGGCCTTGGGCGCTCTGGGGATAAACGGCAGCGGCACGCTGAGATCATCCTCCTCGGGCGGCCCAGCCTCGCCTGACGCATCATCATAACCCCTTGATGCAAACAGTTTCGCAAGCCGCAGATAAATCATCTCCATCACATCAAACATC
>JBILMN010000157.1:0-6560 GCA_044375465.1 Oligoflexales bacterium
AAAACTGCGGATCAGGCGTTGGTGGTCGCCACATCAAACGTCGAGATCGCCATTCGATTCGCAAACCGCATTGTCATGGTGCACGAGGGGCGCGTGGTTGCGGATGGCCCTTGGCGCGAGTTACTGACAGATGGACCTCCTTGGGTCCAGCATTTTCTACGTGTGCGACTTATTGGCCTTGATGAGGAGTACGCGCGGGAGTTAGATTTACCTCAGAAGTTTATTGACTGGCACTGGAATGCCGGGACGGCCAGGGTCTAAATGACCCGGCCGCACATGAATGCAGCATAAAGGCGGTTTGTTTTGTATTGGATCATGGTGTTATTTGCCCGATTTATCGGCGCGCTCCCGGAGTGGTTTTTGGCCACTGGCTCGCAGGCGTTGGGAGTTTTCCTTTTTGATATTTTGCGAGTCAGACGTGGACTGATGCTGCGCAATATCAAGACGGCTTTTCCTGATTTGCCAGATGCCGCAGTGCGCAGCATGGCGCGGGCGTCCATGGTCAGTCTAGTGACGACTTTTGTCGAGATGATCTGGGCTTGGTCAAACGATGCGATTGAGCGGGTCCGCATCGCCAATCCAGAGGTCATGACCGAGGCTCTGGGCCGCGGCCAAGGAGCGTATATCGTCTGCACGCATACTGGGAATTTTGAGGTCTTCGCAGGGATTTTATCCCGTAGGTTTGCACGCGTCACAAGTCCGGTCAAAAAAATTGGCTCCAACCCCGGGGTCAATCGCTTTGTCTTCGAAAACCGTGCTAAACAAGGCATGGATACCTTTGTGCGAGCCAAGAAGGGCGAAGGTTTTTTGGCGATTCGGCGTGCGCTTGAAGAAAAACGGATTGTCGGATTTATGTTGGATCAAGCCCGTCCTGGGGAGCCGCGGGTTCCGCTTTTCGGCAAACCCGCAAAAACCAACACAAGCCTTGGCGCCATTTGGCAGCGTTGCCCAGCGCCCATCATTCCGGGTTACTGCGAGAGAATCGGATTTTCGCGGCATGTGGTGCATCTGCTACCTGCGGTTCAGTTTGTCTCGACGGGTGACGCCGCCTCTGACGTGTTGGAACGTGCTCGGATCTGCAATACAATAGTGGAGGACATCGTGCGGCGATGTCCCAATCAATATTGGTGGGTTCACGACCGTTGGAAATGAAAGCAAAGACATTACCCTATAAGCTCATCGTCACCGATATCGATAATACGGTGTTTGACTGGGTACGGTATTATGTCACCTCATTCAACGCTCTGCTGGACGCTGTTGCGACCACCGTAGGCTCGACCCGGGAGATCCTTGCATCGGAAGCGCGGGATGTGTTTGTTCGTCACGGCAGCATAGAATACCCGTTTTTGGCCCAAGAATTAGAGTCAGTGAACCGCTTCTACGGTCAAGATATTGATCGCATGTTATCTGAGGCGGTGTGGCTTGGTCGTGAGGCCTTCATGCAAGCTTCACGGGACGTGTTAAAGCCCTATCATGACGTCTATGAGACATTGGCTGCCATTAAGAGACACTACCCAGAATTGCCCATCGTAGCTCTCACCGATGCGCCGCGCTATGTGGCGATGTGGAAGCTTAATAAATTAGGGTTGCTTGAGTTTTTTGATGCGGTTTATGGATTGGCGGACCCTCGCGTACCAACGTGTGAAATCAATCGAAGAGTAAAAGTCGATCCGGAGATTTTGCTCAAGCACTTGCAGCAAAGTAATTTTGGATTCAAGGGGAAAATTCGGATTCTTCCGGACGAATACGAAAAACCTGGTATTCGTGGATTAAAAACCGTGTTGATGGACTATGAGATGGACGAACCAGCGGATAGCCGTGCCAGCGTTCTTTGGGTCGGAGACAATCTGCGCAAAGACGTCGGTCTTGGTAATCGCCTCGGCGTTGTGAGCGCGTGGGCAAGGTATGGCACTCTTGTGGAGGCATCGGATTTACATAGTTTAGGGTTGTTCAGTCCGCCGCAGAATATCCACAAAAATGTTTTTTTGAAGTCCGATGATCCAAATGCCCCAAAGCCAAATTTGACTCTCGATCGCTTTAGTGACCTGATGGCGGTTGTCGGTATCGGTGAAAAGAAAAAATAAGCACTAAAATCGAAGGTTTTTCGCTGCTTAAGCTGCTTTAAAAAGTGCCGCCGTAGCTTTGATTCTTAATTTTTGAGAACATAGTCCGATGTCTTTGGAGTAATTCCCATAAGGGGTGTTGATCGGTTTATGGAAACAGTTTGCCTTTTAGTTGATCTGACCGAAAGCGATCTTGCTGCGACGTGGCAGGAGCGACTTTCGTCTGCAAATGTTCCCTGCAAGGTTGTTTTTGCAAAAACTATGGAAGAGGCTATTGGGACGATTAATACTGCCATAGTGGCTCCTCTTGTGATCTGTGCCAAGGAAATCACAACAAAGCTTCAAGATATCCTGCGCGCTTATCAGGGCGCTTTTGGCCCTATGAGCGATTTTCAATTGATAATCAATTCTGATCCGTCGCCTCAATTCATGGCGTCCGTATTCGAATTTGCCGTTGAACAATTCACGGCAACAGATTCATGGGTCGATGACCTATGCGCGCTCTGTCGTGCGGTGCAAGAAAAATTACAGGATCAAAATTCCGCGGAATTTAAAACAATAAAGCTTGTGATGTCTGTCAGGAGTTCTGATAGCGAGCAGATCAATCAAGCGAAGGCCGCTCTTGGAGATCTGGCAACCTACGATTTTCGGGCCGCCTATGCAAGCGGTAAAGCAAGTGAGGCTTCTGGAAACTATGAAGAGGCCATCGAGAGCTACCGAAATGCCACCGGCATGAACAAGCTTTTTCGTCCGGTCAGTACCAGTCTCGGCGAGGCCTGTCTGATCACTGGAAAGGTTGAGGAAGCGATCGCGATCTTTCAAAAGCTTGATCGCAGTAACCCAAATGATTTAGATCGCAAAGCAAACCTTGCGTCAGCCTTCATTGAGAAGGGCGACTTGGAGACCGCGGCAAAATACGCGGCTGAAGCCGAAAAGCTCTCTCCGGGGTCTAGCCGTGTTTCCGAAATCAAAGCCCAGGTGCTGCTGTGCCAGGGCAAAATTGGTGATGCATTTGCCTTGCTCGATCAAATGAGCGACGTTGGGCCATTCTTCGCAGCAAAACTCAATGATCTTGGTATCAAGCTGAGCCAGGCCGGTAAGGGTAAAAGCGCTCTTTCCCTCTATCAGAAGGCTCACAAGATTGTTCGCCATGATCTTAAGTACAAAATCAGCTTGAACGCGGCACTGGCTTGCCGGCGCCTCGGCGAATTTGAAATGGGGCTCAAGTACGTCGCCCGATGCGCTAAAGAATACGGCAGCATGTATCCAAAGCTCGCCAAAATCAAGGAAACGTTAATTAAAGAACAGGCCGCTAAAGCCGCCGCGAATGCGGATGCTGTTGTTGATCCAAATAAACAGGTGGGATAAGGCGAAAACGAAAGTAGGGGTTCATGCAGGTCGCTCCGGGAGTCACAACACATACCATCCTTCTCGTTGTAGAAAAGAACGAGCGGGCTGTTGCGAGCCAAGCTTTACTCTCAAAGCTTGGCTACCGGATCATCGTGTCCACCGGACTTTATGATGCAATCAAAATGGTCGGGCAGGAAATGCCGCATCTGATTATTTGTGAAGTCACGCTGCCTGATGGGACCGTGGTCAACCTTTATGACAAGCTAGCGCAGGACAAACTACTCAACAAAACACCGATCCTTGCCTACTCCATCAAAAAGTCGGCGGAGGAAATCAACCAGATTAAGAGCCGAAAATTCGCCGGTGCCTACGCGGGTGCTGTGGAACCTAAGTCATTTGTCGCAAAGGTGGTCGAGTGTGTTACTAACTTCTCAGCGATCTCGCCATTTTATTTTGGTGCTTCCGAATGCGGCATTGCCGAGGATTTGACCCTAAAAATCGAATCGACCGTGATGGGTAAAATTGGTGACCAGGTACTCTTGAAATCAGGAACTGAAGTGGACCAGAATGCAAGTATGCTCTGCGTCCCGAAAAATGGCGAATTGGCCCCAGCTGTATTGCGCATGGCGACAAATATGAAAAATGGGGATGAAATCTTCAATCTATTCCCAGTGGGTCGCATCGTAGGTAAGGGGCGGGTGTGGCTTGAAAAACTTCCGGTCTTCAACATGGACGGCGGCAAGGAGACGGTTCCTGGCGGGCCTCCCTCGACGGGTGCCCCGCGTAAAGTCATATTTTACGATCCCAATGAAGCGAGGTTTGAGGGATTTAAGCAAATTCTCGGCGGATATGACATTGAGCTGATTCATGCAAAGACTCTCAATGCTGCGGCAGGTTTGCTGTCGAAGGGGCCTGATGCAGTCGGTGGTGTTTATATTCACGAGATGCTTAATGATGGTTCGAGCGTCGAGTGGAAAACTGCTTATGGCAAAATACCATCAAGTTCCAGACCCCCGCTCATTGTAGGAACCACCGCTGCGGGGGCAAAAAGCACAGATTCGATGCGTTATATCAAACGTCCATTTGGAATGGGTGTTCTGGTCGAAATGATGGAATCGACGTTCACGCGCGCGTCAAAAGTGGCGGCTGTCGCTGGCTCTCAAGCAAGCAATACGGTCACTGGGACAGCTGTGACCCTCCAGGCACCGGCAAAGATTGTCGGTCTGGACGAAACCGGCGGTGTCCTGCAGATGAAGTTTCCAGTGGCCAAGGGCAGCAAAGTTGAACTGGTGCATCCAGAGATTGCGGCACTTCTTGGTGTGCAAACAGTCGTTATCACAGCGGTCTCGGCACTTGCCGGTCAGCCGGATGTAGTGCAGGCGCGATTTGAATCGATCGGCCCCGGTATGTCCAAAGCAAAATATTGGGAAAAAATCTCCAAGATATTGGCCGACCGTGCCGTCCAAGTGGCTGGTAAAAACGCGCCTCAGGCTCCGTCGCCGAGTGAGCCTGCGGCCTAGTCAATTTATATCATCTGAAGTCACATATGAAGTCATAACGCTCATTCATAGACGCACCATAATATGCGATAATGTTACCTGGATTTTCCTCATCGGGAGAAATTATGGGTGCGTATATCGAAATGAATGGCGGGATGCAGTTTCTGATCGTAGATCCTGTCACGCCAAATGTCGAGGCGATGAAGTTAAACCTGAAAAAAATGGGCTACAAAAACTTCACGGTGACTCCAGATGCTTTTGAAGCCATCAATCATATTCGCTCCGTTAAGACAGAGTTCATCATCTGCCGTCTGAATCTCAAGGATGTTTCTGGTACCGATTTTATGGAGGAACTGAAAAACGATCTGACCATCCCAAGGATTCCATTCATGATGTTTTCAGAGCATATGGATGAGGGGGACCTTGCGCTTCTTGCGGAGATTGGGGTTGATGCCCATTTGACGATTCCTTTTGTGACTAAGGATTTGGCTGAAAAAGTCATGGCAACATGGTCCCGGTATATTGATCCGAAAAATCCTGAATTTCACTTCGAAGCAGCACGGCGATTATTTCTCGCAGGAAAAAATCAGGAGGCCGCCGACGCGTTCATCAAAATTGCCACTTCCGGGAAGCTGATTTCGCGGTCACTGATTGCTCATGGACGGGCCATCGCAAAATTAGGCCGGCTTGATGAGGCGCTTAAAATCGCACAGAAAGTGCGTAAAGATCATCCCAAGTTCGTTCATGGACATCAATTTACAGGAGAGATTCTTGTTGAGTTGAAGCGTGAGGTTGAAGCGCTCGAAAGTTTTTTTGCAGCGATCTCACTGTCGCCCAAAAACCCCTATCGCTATCAGATTATCACTGAAATTCTTCTGCGTATGGAGCGTTTTGTTGAGGCGGAAATTGTACTGAAGAAAGCCATGGATGCCGGTATTCAATTGCCATTTGTCGCGGAAAGCATGGCGCAGGCACTCATCAAACAAGAAAAAAAGCAGGAAGCCCTCGTATGGTACCAAAAGCTGATTGACCGCGACAAAAAGAACCCCGGCTACCATAACAATATAGCCGTTTGTTACAAGAAAATGGGGAATATGCCGAAAGCCCTGGAGCACTATCAGGTAGCGGCAGACGTCGCGCCAAAGGACGCCCGTGTGCGGTTTAATTTGGCATTGGCGTTGCTTGATGCCGATAAAAAGCAGGCAGCGGTCAATACTCTTAAAGAGACGCTGGGTATCGATAAGACCCATGACAAAGCCAAACTAAAGCTTATGGAGTTAACCGATCCAAAGGCTTTCAACGCTGAAATGGCTCGGCGGAAGGCAGCTGAGGAAAAACAAAAGAAAGAAGAGGAGGCTAGGCGTCTCAAACTTGAGGCTGAAGCTAAGGCTAAAGCCGAGAAGGCTCGCAGGGAAGCTGCTGCCGCCGCTGTAGCGGCAACAGCAGCGGCCACTGCAAAGCAGTCTTCGGTAGCCCCAGATGCTCCGGTAAAGGCTGGTGAAAGTGCAGTCACCGTTGCAGTCACCGTTGCAGCACCTGTGCCAGCGCATCAGGAGCACCTGGATCCAGATTCAGAACCGAGCAAGGCAAAGCCTTTGTCCAAAGAGGATGAAGAACGTTTATCAATGTTGATCGGATTGTTGGTGAG
>JBILMN010000158.1:0-6534 GCA_044375465.1 Oligoflexales bacterium
ACCTTACCGCTATTCACCAATTCGGACTCCATAAACTCAGTCAGGGCTTTCGTATCAATATGCTCGTCCGAGCGATTTTCTATATCTTGAACAATGACGATCGGCTGCTTGCCGTTGTGGGATTTTTTGAAATTCTCATACCATGGCCGCCCCAAAGCCGATGTGATCATCAGCTCAGCGGTTTTGCGAGCATCTGTCTCGTTCCACTTATCATCCACGATCTCAACCTTCTGAGGGTCAGAGTATTCCCCTTGGAATTTTGGGGTACAGGATACAAACGCTGAAAACACACCGATAGCCAAACAAATCTTTGAAGACTTCCAAATCATGACCAATTCTCCTGATACATTCCGGGGTTTGAACTTGCCCCAAAGGGGGAGTTACTGTGATTTATGATATACTATCTGAGGACATGAAAAATCTCCACTGGCGAGAGGGGTGCATATGTTTAAGGCAGTCGCAACAATGATCGTGCTCGTGTGCGCGACCCGTGCTGCTTTGGGAGCCGCACAAACGCCCAAACCAAAAGATATGGAGATCAAAGACGGAGCAGTTGGATCAAGCCCCTCCTCAAAACGCTCACTCAATATGCCTCTGTCGACCCCTAATCGTAGCATTTACATGAACGGGGTTGATATTTCGAGTTCGCGAAATCAGGACCTGCGCAACGTTCATGTCAAAATCTCTGATAATGGTGATATCTATATCGCGGCACCACAATATCAGGTCACAGAAGAAGAGACGTTCCTGCCACTATCCACTTACACAAAAGCCAAGACTCCCGAACACAAACCAGCTCAGCCCATGAACTCGGCATCTGGTAAGGCTGCGGCGAAAACAGCTGCTGCCGCTATAGAACCAAAGCCAGACGCACCTGCAAAACCGGCCTCCGCGGTAGCTCCTGCGGAAAGTGTTGTGCCAGGAAAAACCGGTCCTGCCGAAGCGGCGGCCGAAATCGATCCCGCTTCAAAATCAGAAAATACAAAATAATATGCAGGAAAGCTTGTCACGCATCCGTGCGCAGATTGAGCAACACCTGATATCCAGCGCCAGACCCACGCAATCCATTAGGATGATTGCTGTATCCAAAACACAGCCTGAAGCGGCCATTCGCGCCGCCTACGCCCTCGGGCTTAGAGATTTTGGCGAAAATTACGCCGATGAATTGGCCGACAAGGCCGAGGCACTGAAAGATCTGGTGGACCTGAGATGGGTTTTCATCGGTCAATTGCAGTCCAATAAAATCAAAAAAATCGTTCGCTATGCCCACGAGATTCAATCGGTAGCAACCGAAAAGCATGCCCGGTACATCGAACGCTATGTTGCCGAGCAAGGGATGCAGCGCTACCCGGTGTGGATCGTCGTCAATGCCGGAGACGAGAGCGCCAAACAGGGTGTCTCCTTTGAACATCTTCCCACTCTAGCGATGTATGTGAACTCACATTGCCCCCATCTGGAACTCCAAGGCATCATGGCCATCCCGCCAGCTCATCACTCAGATGAGGCCTGGCAGCAATCGGAAACCGAAGTCCCGAACCTTTATCGCCGCTTAAAGACATCTGCAACGCAAACTGGTAGGGGAAAATTAAGCCTTGGGATGTCGGCTGATCTGGGACTTGCGATTCATGCGGGAAGTGACTGTGTCCGTATCGGGACCGCGATCTTCGGTGCGCGCAAAAAAATTGCACCCCACAATGTCACTTGACCGCCTCCTGAGATTCTCCCTAAGATGATGCTTTGAATGCAAAAATCTGTGAGGAGATGATCACATGCCAAATCCGATCATTGGAATGATCTCATTTATCATTGAACTCGTTTTGAATATGGCGCAAGTCATCGTGTTGGCGTCCGTCATTATTTCATGGGTTGGCGCTGACCCATATAATCCCATTGTGCAATTGATCCGAAACATCACAGAGCCCATGTATCGACCCTTTCGTAAGCTAACCCAGAGTTTCAGCGGGCCGATTGATTTGGCACCTTTAATTGTGCTTTTGATCATCGCGACCATTCAAAAAGGCTTCCTACCCTATCTTAAGCTCATGCTGATCCAACCCTCGTAAGAGGAGCTGATGCTGTGGCAACAGGTTTACGACACATCATCCCCTGCCTGATCCTTTGCCTGGCGGCTGTAACCTGTGTGAGGGTGGGATCAGAATCGGGACGCCGCGAGCGTGCATCCTGGAAGCTCGTGGCAGCACCCCCTCTCGCCACCCTCTCGGCAGATCGCCTGAGGATTGTAACTCTTGGCCACAAAGGACTGTACGATGATTTTGCAACCATTTGGGCGATTCAATTTCTTGCCGATCCTGATCTGAAATCAAAAAGCACAGCGAGCGAAGTCTACGCCGCTCTCCTGCCGATCGCCAATAATCGCCCCCGACTGGAAAGCTTCTATATGATGGGCTGCTTTGTGCTCGCCCTTGATTTCAAGGAACCAGGATATTGTGAGACCCTCAGCATCCAAGGCCTTAAAGCTTTTCCAACCAGTTGGCGCATCCCCATGACCCAAGGGTTTATTGCGACTTTAATTGAAAATAATGATCTTAAGGCCGCCGCATTTTATCAGTTAGCAGCATCGCGGGAAAACAGTCCGGCCTATGTCGCAAAACTCGTGACACGCTTAGCCCAACGGGGATTTGCTGACGGCCAGGATCTCAATGAAACTGCCGACATGCTTAAGGACGTACCAGGAGGCACCCGGATGATTTCCGTCCTGCGCGAACGCATCAGTAGCATCGCGCCGCCAGCGCGATCATCAACAGTCGCGCCGCCAGCGCGATCATCAACAGTCGCGCCGCCAGCGCGATCATCCATCGAATCAGGAGAACAACCATGAGCCCAACCGGGACGGCATCGTCACTGCTGACACTGCGAGGCATTGAAAAAACCTTCAAACCAGACGTCTTCAAGCCGCCAGTGCAATCTCTCAAAGGCATTGATCTTGAATTCCCGGAAGGGGTTTGCACGGGGCTGGTCGGTCACAACGGCGCCGGCAAAACGACGACCATCCGTACGATCTTGGGCCTGATCAAACCGGACCGCGGACAGATTCTTTACAAGGGATCTCCCATGACCAGAGATCACCGAGCAACCATCGGCTACATGGCGGAGTCATCTAGATTCCCAGGAGGCCTCACGCCGAGAGAGGTTCTCACGACACAATTGGCGCTGCACCACAACAAAAACTTTAGTGCCTCTCACAGCCAACTCATCGATGCAAAATTGGAGTCGGTGGGTCTCAAAAAAGACGCCAAGCGACGCATCAGAGATTTCAGTAAGGGCATGGCTCAGAGGCTTGCATGGGCTCATGCCACGATCCATGATCCGGATCTGCTCATTTTGGACGAACCCTTCACTGGACTTGATCCCCTTGGACGCATCACCATGAAAAACTGGATCATCGCCGAGAAAAAACGCGGGATCACCATCGTCCTTTGCACTCATGAACTGCCACAAATCATGTCGCTCTGTGATCACATCCACATACTCAGACAGGGCAAGCTGGTTTACTCCTCCATTGACGCGAAAGTCAAAGGTGGGAAACTCGACGAAACCCTACCGCGCTATTTTGTGGATATCAGCGGGCCATCAGTGATGGATTTGGAGTTTATGGCCACCTCCAAAAACCTTCCGCGATGGCAGACCATCGACCAGGAGGGATTTCTTGTGCGCCTCGGATTCAGCGATTATGCATCGGCGGTAGCATGGTTTGAACCAAGTCTCGCCAAAGGTTTTGTCATTGTGCGATTTGGTGACGACAACAGCGCCACAGAAGAGCAATTATTGACACACTTCAGAGAGGAGTTTAGCCAATGAGCTCGCTGCGATATTGGTGGTATTTGAACAAAGAATCATTTTTGATGTTGCGTCGGGACCGTGTTTTTACACCCATGCTCACCGCAGGAATCGCTATCGCTTTGTTTGCCAATCTGGCCAGCGGGTGGACCATCGAAGACTACGAAAAAATTCTTTTTGATATTGGGATCGCGGGATTTCGCATCACTGGTGCCGTGGTGGCTATGCTGTGGGGCGTTCGCATGATCACAGATCCGCTCCAAGATCGCAGTATCGAGCTTCGCATTGCCGCGCCATCGGCACGCTATGCGTGGATCATTTCACGTTACACCGGCCTCGCCACGTGCCTCATATTGATGGGGATGGCTTTCGCGCTGATATGGCAAGCGGTGATGTTGTTCAATCGTTTTGGCACCATGACCAACATGCAAAGCTGGGTCCTCGGGATGCTTGTCGCGGAATGGCTGGCTCTCGGGGCGCTTGGCCTTTTGATGGGAACCCTCGCCAGTTTTTCGACAGCGATTTTTGCCACTTTCGGTGCATGGATCGCGGGGCTTGTGGCACCGTTAGTGGCCGCGACCATGGATCCCAAGGCAGATCCAACTCAGAGAAAAATCATCACGTGGATCGCCGATACGTGGAACTTCCAGCGTTTTAATCTTTTGGATCAACTCGAAGCCGGCGCAAGGACAGCCGATTTAGCTGATCTCATACCACGTTTGACCTGGAGCGCGTCGTTATTGCTTGGTTGCCTGGTTTTGGCAGCCTGGATTTTTCAAGAGAAAGATCTGACGTAGTGCGAAAGCCACCGATTTTTGAGATTGTGACCACCTCCGCCGGAGCGGTATCCATCCGCAACATCGTGGTGGACGAGATTATGCATAATCCCGTTGGGCCATGGGCGGAGGCCAATGACCTTTACATCCGCCAGTCTCGCCTGCGCGCGCGCCTGACCGCTGATGCGCAGGCACCGCTGGTGTTGTTTGATGTGGGGCTTGGCGCGGCGTCTAACGCCATTGCAGCCTGCCATGCACGCAAGCTCATTGGCCATGAGGCCCGGCAGTTACAGATCATCAGCTTTGAAAACGACCTCGAGCTTTTGCGATTCACGATCGATCATGCACATCACTTTCCCCATCTGAATGGTTATGTTGATGCACTCGAGTCTTTACTTCAACATCATCATTGGACCTCCCCCGACGGTTTTGTGGACTGGCAACTTCGACCCGGCGACTTTATGCAAACCATTGACCATGAGCCAACCAGGGCGGAATTGATATTTTTTGATCCCTACTCGCCAGCGGTCAATCAGGACATGTGGTCTCTTGAGACCTTCACCAAGCTGATCCAAAAATGCCAGCCTCAAGCCATCGGCTACACCTATTCAGTTGCCACACCCATACGCGTCGCCATGATGCTCGCAGGATTTTACGCAGGACAGGGTTCACCCACAGGACTGAAGCGCGAGACGACCCAGTTCGCACTGGCCGCGGAAGCCCTGGATCAGCCATTTGGTCTGGAGTGGTTTGGTCGTTGGGTGCGCTCTCATCATCAGCTACCCTTTGGCACATCAAGCGAGCAAGCCGCGGACCTTAAAACCAGATTTTGCGCCCACCCCCAAGTCTCTCCTTGGGTGAGTCAGAGTGCCGCATTGCTCAAAAAAGCCTTTCCAGGGCGGCCTTGAGACTTGAAATTTTTTAAAATCGATATTAAAAAGACCCCTTAAAAGGGGCTTTTTTCATGTATCATTATGAAATGAATGAATTGATCATCAAGCGCGAACGGGCTGCCGCCCGAGAACTGCGCAAATCGCGCTGGTGGCAAAACAAGATTGCTAGCCATGCAAAGTGCCACTACTGCCTGAAATCATTAAAAAAAGCAGAATGCACCATGGATCATATCCTGCCGCTTCTCCGCGGTGGCCGCTCCACTAAAGGCAATGTTGTGATTGCCTGCAAAGACTGCAATAGCCGCAAGAAAGATCACCTTTTTGTGGATCTCTCCGATCAATCGTCAGATATTGCACGACCGCATGAACCAGGTGACCAGGCCCAAGAAGAGAGCCAACTGGATATAGTGATACCAACGGATACCACCAATCGCTGAACCCTTGATGCCTTTTTGTTTTCTGAGGGCTTGCTCGTAGGCGTCGGGTCCTGCGGCTCCCACTCGGGCACCAGAACCATTCAAGGATTTGTCTGTTTTTTGGGCGCCCACCCGCTTTTTTGCTTCATTGAAGTTTGTAATCTTTGGTTTTTCAGTCATGACTTTGCGCGGTCCTTGAGGTTATGCTACACGTCTTCGTTCTTTTTTGTGTTATTTCTCTTCGAGCACTGAGGCTTATGGTTTCTTCAAAGACTGCCACAACAACAGCATCATCAAGTCTGGTTCATAAGCCTGTGGTTATTGTACCGACCTATAACGAAGCCGACAACGTGGTACCGCTGGTTGACCGGATATTTGCTGCAACACCTCACATTCACGTTCTGTTTGTGGACGACAATAGTCAAGACGGAACACGAGACCGCATTGCGGCGCTCATGACACAGCACCCCGGTAAAATCCATATCTTGAAACGCTCAGGTAAGCTTGGTCTTGGCACGGCATACATTGCCGGATTTCGCTGGGCACTCAATGAAGGCTATGACGCGCTCATCGAGATGGATGCCGACCATTCCCATGATCCCAAGGAGCTCGCTGTTTTTATCGACAAATTGCAGCATTTCGACGCCGTTG
>JBILMN010000159.1:0-6525 GCA_044375465.1 Oligoflexales bacterium
GGTGCTGGTGTATAGGCCTTGGACTCGGCTAAAATCGACTTGAGTTTGGATGTCCATGGCAAATGAAATCGCGCATTTTCCGCATGTTCGGTCGTGATATAACGGGGGTCCTTGTCGCCTTCACCCCAAATCAGGCCTGCAAAAATCTCCCACGCGAGAACGCGTTCTCCACCGGTCCCCGATTGTTTCGATGAACGGTTCATCGCATC
Source organism: Oligoflexales bacterium (assembly GCA_044375465.1). Classification (GTDB taxonomy): domain Bacteria; phylum Bdellovibrionota_B; class Oligoflexia; order Oligoflexales; family RGVZ01; genus CAMDKS01. The sequence goes on from JBILMN010000159.1 coordinate 210, forward strand.
ATATGGCATCACAAATATCCAGCGTGGCAATACATCTGAGGGGGCATTGCCCTGTTGGCTGGAGGTTCTGCCGACCGGCAGATGCAGGATCGATTCAAATGAGATGGGTGAAAATGATGTGGCGATGACGGTCTGTTGACCGCCCACGGCTGTTAAGACCAATGGAGCCTCATGATGAGGCCAGATAGCAGCGACTCTAAATGGTCCAGTAAATGGTCCAGATTGACCTGGCGCAGACTTTGGTCCGCGGGGCGTTTTCTTTGGGGCAAGATTGATCTTTGAACGAAGCTGCGCCAATGCCTTCGATGCCTCCGAAATGGTTGGTGAAACAGAAACTCTACCTGTTGCGGGTCCCGCCGCAAAGTAGAAATGGCAGATCATGGGGTCAATTTGTCTAAAATTACGACACCAAAGTTCCGTAGCCCCAAAAAGAAATCAAACATTTATCAGTAGTTGAGATTTTTCGGTCGGTGGCACGCACATTGCTGAGCGCGGGTGTATCAGCGACGGAGATGATGCCGTCGCGGAGAATATTCGTTGTTGTGGCTCTCTTAACTGGTTTCTGTTGCTGTCGTTGTGGAGGTTTTATGCTGTCACGGTTTGTACCCAGGTCTGTGCGCTCGTTTTCTGTGCCTTTTGCCCTAGTATCCATCTTATCTACATCTTCTTCTGTGTTCCTTGTATCTTGTGGTGTTGACCCCGTCCATCGCCCCCTAACCCCAAAAAGAACATCGCCTGAAACTGATGTGAATCAGATCTCAGCGTCAGCGCCGCGGTTTCTTTTGGCACGTGTCGCGACCAAGGATTTGAATCTTGAAAGCAATGCTGCGGTGGATTTTGTCACGGTTTCCGGTGCTCTGAAAATCACAAGTGGTGAAGAAGCGGCCCGAGCATTCGCCGCCGGTCAGCCAGCGCCCAAAAATCGTGGCCAGTCACTCAGTCTGACGGCAGACCAAAATACGTCATTTGACCTTGGGATGCCTGCTCAAGTCCCGGTCCAGATGGGGGATCCCTGTGATCCTTGCGCACAGTCAAAAGGAGAGATCTATACAACATCCTCAGGCATGACTCGTGGCTTCTTTGCACGTGCGGGTGCTTTTTTGCGTCGTTTGAATCCGTTTGCAACGGCAGGTCAGCAGACGATTCCCTATGAATACTCCAATCAGTATTCTTATGGTGGAAACAGCTACGTTGTCTACGGTCAGCAGCCGATGCCATTTCAGCCGGTCCAGTATCAATATCAGCAGCCTGCCAATCAGCAGCAATCGGCGCCCGGGGTTGATCAACCACCCAGTCGTTTGCATCTGAATTGATATTGTGATGCGAACTCTGGTCCAAGCCAGCGCGATCTGCGGGGCGTCATAGAGGTTTGTAGTGAATTTTTAGTTCCGCGAATGTTTATTGGATTGCTCCAAAAAATCAGTGGGTTTGCATCGTAAGGGGGCTCTGCCCCCTTTTTTTGTTGGGGTGATTTCTTGATTTGCGTCCGTTGGCACCCGTATAATTATGGATGAAGTAAGCGCATTCAGCAGCAGCTTAACCATTCGAGGAGAGTAGAGTTATGAACTCCGCGCCAAATCAGTCGAACAACTCATTTAATTCACCGCCGGCGACAGGCACGCAAAGTAATCCGTTTACTGCGGATCTTAAAGGCGAGTTTACGAGTAATTTCGGCACAAACACTAATGCGGTCTCCCAGATTTTTAAAGATGGCAACTTCAGTTCAAGCAATAGATCACGCTATCTGATCATGGGTGGTGTGCTGTTGTTGATCTGTGCTGTTGGCTGGTATGTTTTAAGTGGAGATGAGGAAACGGGTGATGAAACGGCTGATGAGGCCACCTCTGGCGAAGAGGCTGCCACGCCTCCCGAGGAGAAGCCTGCCGAGACTCCGGCTGAGACCCCTGCCGAAGCTACAGCGACAACACCTGCCGAGGCTCCCGCCACGGCACCAGCCCAGACTCCGGCTGCGACTGGATCTATTGCATTGAGCTCTCCCGAAAATGGTGCGTCACTTGCATATGATGAAACTCAAGGCTCTGCGATGTTCTCATGGAATGGCGGACCAGGGACGATTGTTTTTTCACGGCACAGTAGCATGCAACCAGAAGTCATGCGCGTGAAAGTGTCCGGTTCCACATACGCGTTCCATCATCCTTGGCCTGGCCAGTGGTTCTGGAAGGTTGAGTCTGAGGGTGGCGCGAGCGAGGTCCGTTCGTTCAGCGTTTCAGCCCCGATTCGTCGCAATGTGGCCATCTCAGCTCCAGCATCCGGTGCGACTCTCGCCGGAACTGGTGGAGTTGTGTCGTGGACGGGAGATAAGGGCGTTGCCTATTACCGGGTGGAGATGTCTCAAAGCGACGATTGGGCAAATCCCCAGTTCAAGTTTTCAAGTTCTGGCTCTCAAGTACAGCTGAATGGCGTCACCGCTGGGCAGTATAGTCTGCGTCTCGGAGCCTTCTCGGAGGTTTCTGGTCGCTGGGAGTACACTCAGCCGATCAAGGTGACGGTGCAGTAACCCATTGGTACGCTTGCGGCCGGTTTTTTAGTCCTATATGTTGAAAGCCACCAGCACTTCACTGGTGGCTTTTTTGTGTGATGGAGTTGGTCGTGTTCTATGAATTCTAAGATCGCCATTCGTCGCCATTTCAAAGAGATGCGAGAGCATCTTCACGGACCTTCCATGGATGAATGGTCGCAGCAGATATCAAATCAGCTATTCATGCTGCTTCGGCAGCGTTGTTTTGACGGGGTGCTTTATTTGTTTGTACCGATGCGTGGTGAGCCCGATGTCTTGGCGGGGGCGCGACGGTATCAATGCCCAATAGCGCTGCCCATCATCACCGGTCATGGAAGCATGGAGTTTTATCATTGGGTGCCAGGTGACAGACTGAAAATGGGTGCATTTGGTATTCCGACCCCTGAGGAAACATTGCCAGTTATGATTCCAAAACCCGGTGATGCCTTAGTGATGCCGGCGTTGGCTATTGATGGAAGCGGGGTCCGGCTAGGATTTGGCGGAGGCTATTACGATCGCTATCTTCAGGAGCATCGTCGGGCATTTTCATTTGTTGCAGGCGCGGTTTTCCCGCCGTTTTTTTCAATCGCGCCGCTACCTTCAGAGGTTCATGACCAGCCGGTGGATTTTTGTCTGACGGTCAGCTAGATGGGCCCAACTGTCGGACCCCATCGGAATGTCATGAAATATCACAAAGTGTCGAGGTTTTTGACACTTAAGAGCTTAAAATACCTTAAAAATACAGCAAGTTAAAAAAATAGACTCCTGGCTTTACCCTTGCAGTAGAGGCGGGAACGTCGGTCCTTTTTGGGGTCTGCGTTCTGAGCCGGAGTACGGCTCATCGTCATGATCATGCGCTGTGGTCACGATTTTTTGCCAACCGATGCAGCTGAAGTGGGGGCCTGAAACATGAGATCACAATCGAATGCCGCTGTTTATGAGAATTTCTTTGAAACCAATGTTCCCCCACTGCCATTACCCATGGTCTGGCGCGTGGTTTATCATGAAGCAATCCGTGGCAACCACATCCTGTTTGATGCCGGAGATCTTAAGGCGATTGAGGAATTTTATCACTCTCCTGACTTCAGGCTGTCCCCTGAAAACAACGTGCCAATGACCAAATTTGCGGTGAAGTTCTTCAGCAGCACCGACTTTAAAGAGATGAAATCCATGATTCAGGCGCTTCCGATCGATCAAAAAGTTGTGGCGCTGATCTTATACCGACGTTCCATCAGTGTTTGGCAAGATTGGCTTAAGAGAAATTTACATTAAAACTTGCATCATGACCCGTATCATCTCGTCATTCCGTGATGGATGCCGACAACTGTGATAGGCTAGCAGCAAATCCGTGTCGATACATACCAGGAACAGGAGCGTTCTGATGGCTCGCGGTACTTTGTTGTTGATCATCATTGTTGGCGTCAGTTTTTTGAATGCTTCAAGATTAACGCCCATAGCTGCCGCTCAGGTGCCATATGGATCGCCAGATAGAAAATCGCGACCATGGCTTGGTATTGCCATCGATAACGGATCCAATGGTGTCCTGGTGAAGGGGGTGATGCCGGATACGCCAGCGGAGAGGGCAGGGTTCAAGGTTGGTGACGAGTTGCTGAGCATCAATGGAACCAGAGTGAATGAGCCGAAGAGACTCATCGACTTGGTCAGCGCTTCAGGCATCGGTACGGAGGTGACGGTTGTATTGCTGCGGGATGCAAAAAAGTTGACCAAAACACTAAAGCTGGTGGTTCGACCCGATGAGCTTAAGATTGTCAAAGACCGACTTGAGGGCAAGCCGATGCCGGCTTTTAACTTGCCTGTGATCGGACGAAAGGAATCCGTCGACAGCAAGTCTCTGCGTGGGCGGGTCACCGTAATTGAGTTTTGGGCAACCTGGTGTCCGGCATGTCGGGCATCTCATGGAAGGCTTTCGCAGTTTGCCTCCAAGCACAAGGATATTGCCGTATTAGGAATTAGTGATGAGGATACCGAAACCTTAGAGTCTTTCGTTAAGGACACAAAGCCGCAATTTACGGTACTCCAGGATGTGTCGCAAAAGTCACAGGTGGAGTACATGGCGACAGCGATCCCCATGATTGTAGTGGTCAAGAAAAATGGAGATGTTGCCATGGTTCAGGTTGGTGCCGGACAGGAACTGGAACAAGCTCTTGAGTCCGCCATTCAGTGGTCTGCTCATTCATCAGCACCCAAGAGTCCCGCTTTGCCATGATCTGTTTTGGACTCGATCGTTGGCTTATTTTGCATTATGCTTTGCTTGAAAAGTCCGCCTCATGCGGCCTTGGTGGTTTGAGGTGGCGCGATGCGAAGCTTGTTTTCGGTGTTTGTGAGTCTATCATGGTGGTTCTTTAGCCAGCACGTTTTTGCGCAGATCACGCCCCATGGTGCGACATTGGAAGAGAGACGTTCGGCTGTGGAGATCAATCGGTCGCTGGAACGAACACATCGTCTCATGCGAACAAGTGCGGGCTACGTTCCGGTGCCAGACGACCACCCATTTGCCTATGTATTGATGGCTGCCGCTGATGATAATATCGGAGAGATCAGGGAACTCAGGCGTTTGATTGCCACAAATCTACCTGCAGACGTCAAGCTGGTGTTGTTGACGACAGAGGCCGCAGCTCCCACGGTCCGTCGGCGGTATGAAGGTTGGATCGCAGCGGATCGTTTGATCCTGGCAACCGATGATAGTGAAAATAATCGCAATGGATTTTGGGCTCGGGATGCGTTTCCGATGCCCGTTCTTGATGCAGAGACGAAAACGGCATCATTGGTGGCCCATCAGTATTTTCGACCTTTTGATTCCTTTAAAACGATCGCCTCGGCCGTTCAGGGGCAGATGATGGAGCGACCTGAGGTATTTGTCGGTGGTAATCTCTTGGCTGATCGCCAGGGGCATTGCTTCTCCGTGGATAGCGAGCGTCTTTTTGACCTTGGTGCTGCCGAAATCCAAGAGATGTTTGGTTGTGTATCGGTCCACATTTTGGATTATTTGGCAGGCATCGGTGATGTGGACGAAGTGATCAAGCCACTTGGTGAAAACATCATGCTGACAAACCAGACTCGGTATGTTGATCAGCTAAAAGAACTTGGTTATCAAGTCGTGATGTTGCCTGCCATCGAGGATTCGTTCAGGACGTATTTAAATTCTCTTGTGGTGGGCAGCACGGTATTCATGCCCTCTTATGGCGGTAGTGAGGATGTCATCGCTCAAAAAGTTTATGAGGGACTGGGCTTTAGAGTGGTCCCCATTCGCTCAGTGTTTCTTTCTGACCGATTGAACGGTTCGGTTCACTGCCAGACGATGGCCTATCCAGCCATCAAAAAACAGCAATTATTGGATGGTCTGGGCCTAAGGGAGCTCCATTGATCAACTGATCAACGCCTTTGTGCCTGTTTGCGAGGCAGGGTTCCTTTAAAAGATTTCTCCAAGCATGCAGCGAGCCGATCCACCGCCAAGATTTTCAATGGTGGTTAACGGTACATGGATGATGCGTGCATCAGCTTCTAATAATGATTTTTGTTCAGGGGTCAACGCCGTGAACGCCCGATCGGAACAAACCCAGTAAAATTGTCCATCCCGCGATGACAGTTGCAGTATATTGCCACAGAAATCCTTAACTTGCTTTAATGTGATCGGAATAACGCGCCGTCCAGAGTCTTCCAGTGATCGCAAAACGGCGCTACGCTCCTCGAGATCAACGATGCTCTCTGTGCATAGAATGGCAGTGTGAGCGCCAAGGGCCATCATGACGTTCGTATGATAAAAAGGTATGCCGCTCA
>JBILMN010000040.1:0-21515 GCA_044375465.1 Oligoflexales bacterium
TTTTAGCCGCTTGACTGGCACCTTTGGCGCGGCCATTGAACGCCAGCCGAGCGGCGTGGTGCTCCGCTCGGAGCGTTGGCGCATCGGCACGGACGTTGGCCCTGGCGCCTTGATCCAAACTGCAGCCAATACCTTGAGTCCCGTGGCCATCCGCATTGCGGGGGGACGAGACGCCATCTACACGCGCGCATTTACCTCCCACCAAGACGCACTTCGTGCACGACCGGTGACATTCGCAGATTTCCCATTGGATGCGGGACGGGCGTTGCGTCTGCGCGCCGGTGATTTCGTCTCCATACCCACGAACATGGGGGTGACCATTGGCCTTGAACCACTTGCGTCCGGGCGACCATTTGCGGTCAGCGCAGGGGTTGGAGCCTTTTGGTCTGGGGAATTTCGTATCAACATTTATAGTCAAGGAGACGGATTTGTCCGAGTCAAGGTCTCACCCTCAACGGCTCGAGGCATCGGCGCCCATGCTGGCGTAAGCGCAAGGCTTGCCATGTTTGGTTATAGTCCAGGCCAACTGATCAATTATGATCGCCAAGCCGAGCGTTTTTTTGGATTAGATTTCATCAGCTGGTCTCGCAGTCGGGTGCTCGCGGGTGAGCGTTTTGCGTTTGATTATGTTTTTAATCTAAATGATCCATCGGCACAGGTGGCCTACGATGCCCTGATGAATCGCACTCTAAGCTTAAAGTCCAACTACCGCTCACTCGGTATCTTACGGGGGCGTGTGAATACGGACCTGGTGGTAGCAGATCTGACACCGGCTGAATACCTGGCCCAATTGGACCAACAACGCGCCCCAGCGGATCGGCGGGTGGCCCGGGTCTTCAGTGGCAGTGACTTCTACCAAAGCGACACCTCTGCTGGGCGATTCGGAACACGTGTCTTTCAATTCAATACGGAATCGTCACTCACCACAAGCAAGATACGGGTGAATCAGCCCGACATAAATCAAGATCCATCACTCCCCATCGACACCACGCACCTCACGGCAATCATGTTCCGCGCATCTCATGGGCAGCGTTCATGGTTTTCGCCCCTTCGAGAAAATCAAACCGTCAGCGCGACGGCCATCTTTGGCAGTGATCCAAATTTTGCCCAACACATCCTGAAAGATCTTCAATTTGAAATTTCGTTTAGCCAAAATGATCTAACCGACGAGGAGCTGCGCAATATCCGTGAGGCACAACAAGTGATTTTCGGCTCGTACTTCGACCAACTTGGCCTCCAATCGAGCCAAGCTTTAAGAGGACCGCAGTCCCAATTTCAATCTATGGGGCATTTTGCAATAGATGCACAGGTGATTGAAGCCTTGCGCGTTCAGGTGCAGAACAATTCAACCTCGTCGCAAAGCGTCTTAAGTCAGATCACCGCAAACGTCATCGGAAGGTTTCGCGCAAGTCGCAACGAAATCGAATTATTTCGTGACGTCTCAACAGCCATCGCACGCGGGGAGCTTCGTGACCTCGATTCCGAGATCGGAAAGCCCATGATCGCCCATTCCATGGCCTTAGGCCGGATGACTACTGCCGACTATCTTGGGAATATGCTCAAGCTCATGGCCCGCAGCACCGCAGCACAACTGATTGTCGCAGGATTTTTTGCTGATTTGTCGCTTGCGCTAAAAATGCCGGTCAATGCCGACATCGAGGAACTCGCTAAAGACAGCCGTCCATTTGTTCGAAACGTCGGCTTGGAATTCCCGGACAGCGATCTGGACGATCTAAGTCGAGCCACCTATGTTCTCACGCACATGGGTTACGAATAGTCACAATCCTTGAGGGAATCATAGGGTTACGGGTTATGTTGGTCTCTGCGCTTTGTTCATCATGCCAACTTTTTTTAGAGATCCCTTTTTGTTTAAGTTCTCCACTCCAACGCCGAGATCTCAAATCTACTTGGCATGAAACACCTGTGGGTTAGGAGATCGATGAAAGACTATGATTTCATGAAATCATCAACGCGCGAACTTTTTTGGGGGACTTAAAAATGAACACCTATATTTCCATCTGTATTCTGCTTGCACCACTCACCGCAATGAGCGCAGAAAATGACAAACGAGAACATCGTCGTGTAACGGTGACGAATGGAGAGGGTTTCGAACCCTACGAATCCTGCATAACGGAATACATCAATGGCAAAAGTATAGTTGATGGCAACCTGATGAAGAAAGCTTATGATGCCTGTCCTTTTTATCCGGTAGGCAGCCTTAATGGCTCGCGCCCGATTATAGGCGGAATACCGAGGGGTGAGATGGTCGCGTTAACATTCAAGATATTCTCACCACGGTTTCGGGCTTGCTATATTTCTCAAATTGAACGGGCAAAAACTGCCGCAGGAAAATTAAAACTGAGATTTCATATCGATGCGAAGGGCGATACATACAAGTTATCATCCGTTCGAAGTGGCTCCCTGGACCCCGCGATGGAAAAGTGCATCCAAAAAACAGCAGCAGACATGGTCTTCCCGGTAGCCACCGGCGGACTAAAAATCAATTATCCACTATCTTTTTCGCCGAATTAAATTTTTTTGAAATTCAATCATTGCATCGTTACGGGCAAAAAACCCGTATGAAATGATAAATATTGCCGTCGCATTGGATGCACGGCAGCCATCTCGGGAATTCGTCGACCCAGGCGGTCAGCATGATGAGATCCCAGGAAAAATAAGATTCAAATTCGCCGCATAAACCCTAACTCCATTTCCCAAAAGAAAATCGCCAAGATGCAGATCCTTGCGGTGGTCTTTAGGCTGATACAGATAACAATGACATTTATGAGACACTACAACTTTTTTGACGGCACGGCGCCCAGACACTGGGCGCATGATCACGATCACTTGGTACGAACAGCTAAGTCGGAGCCTTCGGGAATCAGGAACAACTGCGCGGTACCTTGACTCAATGCGGTAAAGGTTTCTTTGCGACGCAATGTGTCAAAGATCGCAATCTTTTGTGAACTGGTTAGGCTTTCCCCCAGCCCATCCAGAAATGCTTTAACCCGAACAGACTCACTCTCGCCGGTCAATAACCCCTCCGTAATTGCATTGTTACGACGCATTTCAAGCAGTTTCGACCGCGTTTCCTCGGCGGCGATTTCTCCTTTGATCCGCTGCATCTGCACTTCGTTCTCACTTTCTTGCTTCTGCATTCTATTAATTCTCTGCGTTGTTTCGTTAATAATCTCTTGCAGCACATGTTGTGTCTTCTCATCTCCACAGGTCACGGAACGAACTTCCACTGCATGAAGGGTGACACCACGTCGACGATAGAAGTCCCCATCACCCTCAAACACTGCGTTATGAACAATCTGGTTGAACGCTTCCAGGAATTTTTCAAGGGAAACTTGACTGATTTTTTGCAAGATCATACTGCGAGCGTGCGAACAAAGGTCGCCCGGGGCGTCATCCGTGGTGAGAATCATAGCCTTGACGTCAGAGACCTCCCAAAAACAGGTGATCCCCAAAATCAAATCAACATTGTCTCTTGTTCTGGCCGAAAACTCATACCACATGTACTTGGGCCGTTGATCGATTTTAGAGATGCTGAGGTCTCGCTTGCTTTTATCAATTCCAGTGGACCATTGTAAGGTTACAAGCTTACTGTACGGGTCCAGGAAAAAGGATCGCTCTTTATCGGTACCTTGACGGAATTGATAGCGACCATCTTTATCCATGATAATCACGGCCTCATGCTCTTCCAGCCGAATCCGCTCGCGGACTTCGACGATTTCCTGATGAGAGTCTGGTGTGAAAACCTGCTTTTCGGTGATCAGATCAAGCTGTCCGGTTTTGGTATCACGTATAAGAACGGCCGTCTTGTCATCGACATTGATGCCGCGTTGTACGTCTTTTTTCGGGTCCACCAGGACCTCCGTGGGACTTATATAAACCTTCGCCTCACCGTGTTCAGTGCGGATGCGCCCTGTGACGGAATCTTTGATCCGTAGGTATTCATTGTGCTTGAGAGCGATGACTTCGAGCTCTTCGAGAATTTCGTCATGGACATCGGGAAAAAACAACTGTGGTCCGCACTCGTTGCGCAACTCTCCCGTCATTGAGTTACGGATGCGCAAGTATTCGGTGGGCCCGAGAGTTTTACCGCTCATCCTTTTTGCAGTCCAAAACGGGCGCAACACATAGCGCCGAGGTCCCCGGACAACCCATTTTCGCGTCAAACTTTGAACAAAAAGCTGCTGGTCTTCACGTAAAAAAACAGTTCGAGGAAAAAAGCTAAACATATAAATCCTCCTTCTTGCGGTGCCATCATCCTGGCGTTCACAACGGCGTCTTTTGGTTGGATCCGCCGTTTTTTGGGGCGCTACAATCGCCCCACAGTCCTATAAGCAATCGCGGTTCCAAATTGTAAACCACAGTAAAAATTGAGTATTTTATCGACATGCCAACTTTTATTGGCAACTTTTTGGCAATGAAAGTTGGCGTCTGCCAACAAATATTGTCATAATTGTAGCAAGCCTAGCGGATCATCCCATTCACGGTCCAATCACGGCCCAATCACCGTCCAATCACTGTCATTGCGTGGTACCACACATGCGCAACATCGAAGTCTTCCTGGGGTCTCTAAATCTGTTGAGCGCGAGATTTTCTCGCCACGTTGACAGCAACACGCTTTGCACAGAAATTCTTGCTGCAGCCATTAAGCTGACTGGGGGTGACCGCGGCACAGTTTTTTTGCGAGCAGCCGATGACGCTAACAATGACGGGACACTTGTTTCTCTTATTGGCACCAGTCTCAGCGAAAAGCAAATTGTCATAAAATCAAATGACGGGGTCGCTGGTCACTGTTTTACACATAATGAATCTGTTCTGATCAATGACGTCCAAACCTATCCGCATTTTTTTCCAGCTATCGATCAAAAAACAGGATACAAAACCACCTCCATCCTTTGCGTCCCTCTGCGCGTCCCAAACGGGGATACACTTGGCGTGATTCAGATCCTCAATAATATTAGGGGAGCGTTTACCACAGAAGATCTGCAAATGCTCCAGATACTGGCGGTATTTATGGCGTTCGCCCTTCACAAAAATAGCGCCATTGAGTCTCTCGTCGAGGAAAATCGATACCTGAATACTGAGCGGCGCTCGCTCCTGAAAAAAGGAGCCTCCGCTCCCACGGAATCGAGCAATGGCAGGCTACAGGAGATCTATCGGAATTTAAAAGCACTTGCCACAAGCGAGAGTAACATCCTGATTGAGGGAGAGAGCGGCACGGGTAAAGAGGTCTTAACAAAGCAACTGCATCTGGCTAGCGATCGCAGCGACGGCCCATTTGTTGCCGTCAACTGTGCCGCGATACCGGAATCTCTTTTTGAATCGGAGTTTTTTGGTGTCGCAGCTGGCGCGGCGACAGGCACAACGGCTCGCAAGGGCAAGATTGATATGGCCGATGGTGGAACACTATTTTTGGATGAGATTGGTGAAATTCCGATTCACCTACAATCAAAACTGTTACGAGTCCTTCAAGAGAAAAAACTGACTCCTTTGGGATCCGACAAAAAGCCCCATTCCGTTGATTTTAGACTGATTGCCGCCACGAATCGAAATTTGCAAGAACTGGTTGAGCGAAAACAATTTCGCGATGATCTCTACTACCGGATCAGTGTGATTCAACTCCACATTCCACCCTTGCGAGAACGACTCGATGATCTTGAAAAGCTATGTCAGACCATGATGACGAATCTATCACAATCACGAGGCTGGCGAACCAAGACACTAGAACCGGGATGCATTGAGAAGCTGAAGTCCTACCATTGGCCTGGCAACATCCGTGAACTCCAGAATAAATTGGAGGGCGCCATGATTGTCAGCAGTGATCGTTCAGAAATTCACCCCAACGACCTCGCGATCCCTGGCGACTGGAGCGCAAAAACGACAGCGGCAACACCAGAGGCGCCAGACGAGCATTTGAACCTGAAACTGGCCAAAACAAAACTCGAAAAAAGACTCATCGAAGCAGCGCTTGCTAAGACTCATCAGAACAAATCACACGCAGCAAAACTATTGGGATTGACCCGGGAAGGGCTACGCAAGGCCATGCTGAAGGTCGCATCATATAAAGGTTAATCTCAGGCTCACCGCCCAGTCATGCGGCTCGTTCTACCGACTCGCTTACTGCGTGAGCTTTTGACCACTGGGCCATCCATCACCATCCGTAGCGTGGTTTGCGGTCAAATGCGTGACGAGTCTCGATTTCGCGGATGGTACCGGTCTCAGAACGCATGACAATCGAGTGGGTTGCAGCGCCACCGCCCGTGTAGCGCACCCCCTTCAAGAAACTACCACCAGTGACCCCCGTCGCAATGAACATCACGTTACCGCGCGCGAGATCCGAGAGACCGTAGACGGTATCCTTGGACTTGATCCCCATTTTTTGCGCGCGCTCCCACTCTGCGACCTCATGAAATTGCAACGTTGCCTGCATATCACCGCCTAGACAGCGCAAAGCTGCCGCGGCGATGACGCCCTCTGGAGCGCCCCCTGAACCAAGAAGGATATCGACGCCGCTTTCCGGTACGGCAGTAGCCAGCGCTGCAGAAACATCTCCGTCGCCAATCAATCTGATCCGGGCGCCACACTCGCGCACTTCGCGAATGATTTCTTTGTGACGATCCCGATCCAAAATGATCACACAAAGATCTTGAATATCTTTGTGTGAAGCCTTGGCGACCTCACGAAGGTTCCATGTCACACTTTTGGTGATATCAATGGCACCGCGCGCTGCCGGGCCCACAGCAATTTTATTCATGTACATGTCCGGGGCGTGCAAAAAACCGCCGGCCTCAGCAGCAGCAATGCAGGCGATGGCCTCTGGTCCGCCTTTGGCAGTGATACTGGTACCCTCAAGCGGATCACACGCAATATCCACGCGCGTACCCTTGCCCTGCCCAACTTTTTCACCGATGTAAAGCATCGGCGCCTCGTCCATTTCACCCTCACCAATGACGATCAGCCCATCAAAATCAATTGAATTGAAGGACTCACGCATGGCCGTCACAGCCGCCTGATCAGCAGCATTCTTTTCACCGCGCCCGATCCAGCGACCGGCGCTCAAAGCCGCCGCCTCTGTCACACGCACAAATTCAAGAGCCAAGTTGCGATTCATGGTTATCCTCCGTGGGCTACACCGCTGACGCGGCCGATATTGAAATACCAAAAGCACATTAAAATCCATGTGACGTCGGCGCAAATCAGATGCAACAGCTGCATAGGCACAGGCGCCAAAAGCCACCAATTCAAAAACCCGCCCAGCATCTGCAGCACAATCACGCCACCGACGGTAAATCCTAATTTTTTGGGCACGATCCCAGGGAATACGCGCGGCAGCATGACCGTTTGTAGCAGGACATAACCAGTCGTAACGACGGCGATCATCGGATGCCAAATTCTCAATTTAATGAGAAAATGCGCCGCCTCAGAAAAATCCTGAGCCACACCTTCTGCCAAAGTTTTCACGGGAAACAAGGTATCGCCAAGCGCCACGATAGCTCCTGCCGCTCCCGTCACACCAAACGCTAGCAAGCAAAGCATCACGTTAAACCGCGCTCTTTTGACGGATGTCACGGTGACAAAATTTTGTTCGTGTCCCGCCTCATACACAACTCGAGATAGCCAAAATAGCAGCAAAAACGTGTTCACTAAATGCAGCGCAATGACCACCGCCCGAAGCACGGAATCATTGCCGGCCACCAGCTGCAAAATCACAAGCATCGCACCAACCAAGGCCTCCCCCAAAATAAACCCCAGCGACCAGACGCCGGCCCGCCGCACCGCGTGACCTTTTGCAAAGATTCTGCGCGACCACACCACAAGGGCAGCAACCAGGACCAGTGACAGACCGCTACTGAGTCGATGACTGAATTCGATCAATCGCGCCATGCTTGGATCTCGCGGGATCACCTCACCGTTACATAGAGGCCAGTGTTCCCCGCAGCCGGCACCACTTCCCGTCGCACGCACGTAGGCCCCCCAAGCAATCACCACGACCGTGTAACACAGCACGGTCCATGCGTAAGCCTTGAAGGATCTTCGCCCTTCTGCCGCGACGGATAAGGATGTGGTTGGATTCACTGCAAGATCTCCTTTTGCGCACGATTCACAGGTTGGCAAACAAGATAATCATCGATCGTCTGACAGCGTCGATCGGGACCAGAAAGATATTCACTGTGGCGCAGTGGCTCTCTGACGACGTAGAGCGTATCAGGACGCAAAGGCCCTGTCACAAATTCATACCAATCAGCGCCGCAATAAAGAAAACTCACCTTGCTGTCATAACGCGCCAAATAACCGCTGTTAATGGTCATATCATGCCTGGCCGCAAAACGAGCCAACTCAGGCCATTCATAAAGACGGTTTGCGGGCCCCTGGTAACAGATCCGCGACCCTTCATGGTGCGGCGGAATCAACTTGATATGCCGGTAGCCGGTGGCCTCAACCTCCCAAAAACGGTCCATCAATTTCTGCCGTCCATACACGGGATAGCGAATCCCCCGATTCATCATCCACGGCCCCAGATCCACCACCTGGAGGATCACAGCAGCGACAAAGATCCGCAAGGTCATTGGCCCCGCGTAGTGTTTGGCAATCGTTGCCGCAGCTCCCACGAATAGTAAATAATAGCCCGGCCAGATAAATCGACCACAGGTACGCAGTGATGACGTGATAAAGCCAAATGGCCCCCAAAACCATGACATATCCACGAGCCAAAAAGAGCCAAAGAACCACCGCTCACCCAGCGCAAAAAACCACATGACTCCGCAAACGATCACAAGCGCCCGCAAAGCTGGCTTTGCCAAAGCGCTATGGATCATTTTGCGAGCACCAGGCTGCAGCGCAAATATCAGCAGCAGCCACCCGCCAAGCCCTGGCCAGGCATAGCCCTCCGACAACCCAGCCTTATGCCTGAAGGACGGCACAAACGTGCTCGTGCCATGGTTATTGAATAGCGACAACCAATCCGTAGCAAACCAGTGAAAGCCCTCTCCCCGCGATGACCCCTGCAGAAAACCAAACACATACAAGATCATCACCATAGGCATCAGATAAAATCCCGTGGACACACATAGACGCCACGTCGGAGCCCACCATGCTTTTGGGTTTTCTGATAGACCGGTTGATGGTCTTTCAGCAAGCCACCTCCCAAGCGGCAACGCCCAACATAGCCCACCGATCATGGCCGCGAGGTAAGGCTGAATCAACGACCCCAGACTGATGAGCAACATCGGTCGCGCCATCGGCAAGCGCGGAGCCTCACCGCACTGGAGTGAGCGCTGGTAAGCAAAGTTGATTTCAAGACACCACAGCAGCAGCCAATGAGACATCAAAGCCACATGGTTCCACCGCCAAATCAAGATCGGACTGAACGTCAACAAGAACACGCCACACCACAGCGGCACGGCGGCTGTGATAAAATGACGCAGTAAACGCCAGGCAAACAAGCCCTGCATCAGACAACAAAACACCACCCACGGCCCCAAATACTGAAAATCTTCTGGAAGCATTTGAGCGATCAAACTAAGCGGGAATGCCAATAGCGGCATTGAATCCGTATAGGCGATATAAGTGTCAAGGGGCGCCACAAAATTAGGAATAGCACCCAGTGGAAACGAGGGCTTGGCATAGCGTAGAAAATACCACCCCAGATAGTGCGGATGAAAATCCATGGCATGATAATCAAATGACGGCTTATGAAAGATCCATTCCAGATTTACGGGATCAGCAATGTAGGCGGGAAAAGCGATGAAAAACATTAGCAAGCCCATGCACAAAGCCATCAGAGGGGCCGCTAGCAATCGAACATTCATCCAGGACGTTGGGCTCAAGCTCATCTCCGAGCAGAACAAATGGAAATTTTTTTGGCCGCTATACTGCTGGCCAATACATATGAACACTTTGATACAATCGAGGGTTAACTTCGCATAAACCCCTCACGCGGGCAACGCATTAGCGGCAGCAGGTTTAGCGCTTAAAATTTACGCAAACCCAAGCCAAAGCCCGTGACATTCTTGTTCATTATTGATATTCACAACGGTTCAGTTCTCTATTTGGAGCCACCATGCGCCGCCTGATTTTCACTGCGACTCTCAATGAAATCGATAACATTGCAAGCTTTGTGGCCGAGTGCCTAGGCCAGCTTTCTGACGCGCACATGCTGGTCGTCGATGACAACTCCCCGGATGGCACCGGAAAGCTCCTGGACCAACTTCAAAATCAATATGATGGACGGCTCCACGTCATTCACCGCCCAAGAAAGCTGGGACTTGGCTCTGCGCACAAACTCGCCATGAAATTTGCGTTAGCCCACCAATACGATGCTCTGATCACCATGGATGCCGACTACAGCCATCATCCCCGCTATCTTCCCACCTTGGTCGATGCCTTAGGCAAGGCTGAGTTTGTTACCGGTAGCCGCTATGTGGAGGGCGGTCGCTGTGATTATGGTTTAGGGAGACAGATCATCAGTCGCGGCGCGAATTTTTTGGCGCGGACGCTCCTAGGCATTAAACTGCACGAGACGACCACCAGCTATAGAGGCTTTCAGCGGCAATTACTTGAACGCCTACCCATTGATCAGATCAAAGCCGAAGGCTACGCGTTTTTCTTTGAATCCATCTTTCACGCATCACGCATCGCCAGCAACACGGCGGAATTTCCCATTCACTTCGAAGACCGGAGAGCCGGCACCAGTAAAATCTCCAAGAAAGAGGTTTTCCGCGCCATGGTTCGCCTGGGCAGGCTGTCTGCACGACGCATGCTCGGCATGTTTGATCATTACGCGCCCAAATCACTTCCGTCCGATGTGGAGCCCTGTGATATTTGTGGCAAGACGCTTCACGTTGAGCTTTATCCCGCAACATCCGCAGACCATGTCGCAGCCATGTACCATTGTTCCAGCGCCCACCATGACTCCCATGGACGCATCGTGCGCTGCCTTGTGTGTGGACTTGTCGCGACAAATCCCAAACTACCGCCCGATAAGCTGTCGGCTCTCTACGCGGATGTGGTGGACCAGACCTACGTGGCCAATATTCCAGCCCGCGTGCATACGTTTGATTATAACTTTAAGCGCGTATTGCCGTATCTCCCCAAGGCCAGCAATCTTCTCGACGTTGGCTCCTACTACGGTGTTTTTCTGAATGTTGCCCGCGGTTACGGCTACCAGGTAGCGGGCGTGGAACCCTCCAAAGCCGCCGCGGAATTCGCTCGTCATACATTTAACGTCCCCGTTCACTCGGGCACGCTTCAAGATTTCGGGGACACGGGCGAACGTTATCAAGTCGTCACAAGCTGGGATGTGATGGAGCATTTTTTCTCCCCGATGCAGGAAATTCGACGCATCAATGAACGCATGACCACAGGTGGCATCTTTACATTTTGCACGCTGAACTGGGACAATTGGTACGCCAGGCTCCTTGGCGAACGCTGGCCGTGGCTGATGGATATGCATCTTTATTACTTCGACGATAAGATCATCGCCGAGATGCTGCGTCGCAATGGCTTCAAGATGACCATGGCGGACACCTATTGTCACATCATCACTGCGGAATATTTCTTTATGAAGCTGCAATCCCTTGGCGTACCGTTAGCCGGCATCGTCCGCAAGCTGATCGCCAGAACGCCCTTGGCCTCTTGGCATATCCCCTTTCGATTTGGTGATATCCGGATGTATGTGGCTGAAAAAGTGGCTCCAGCCACGTGAATGCTCCATTGACACCATCGATGTCGCGCCTCGCGGCCCTTTTGAGTCGGCGCCCGTCTGCGATGGCATTGGGTTTGTTTATTTTGTCTTTTTTGATGGCCTTGCCTTTTAGCGCTGGATTATGGCCAAATTACATCCTTCAACCGACCCACAAATTTGATCTGGATATCTATTTAACCATCGCCCGCAATGGCTATCATCTTCCCTCTTCGCCAGCGTTCTACCCACTGTGGCCCATGGGGCTTTCTTGGTTTGGCGGACTGAGTGACAAAAGCTTCACACTCCTGGCCAATGGTTTGAGCTTTTGTTGTTTTGCCCTTTGCCTGCCATTGTTCTGGAACCTGGTGAAGTACATCACAGACGACACCATCGCCACTTGGAGCACACTCTTATTTGCCTTGAATCCAAATTCCATCTTTCACGCCCTGGGATATCCTGAGAGTTTGTTCTCCCTGCTGAGCGTTTTATTTTTATGGGCAAGTGTCCAATATCTTGATTCAGGAAGCGTCAAATCTCTTGCCGTAATGACGGTGTGTGGGGCTTTGATGAGCGCCACCAGACCTGTCTTGACGCAGCTGGCAGCAGCCGGTCTATGGACCATCGTCCTTCACGTATGGTTCCGACCTTCAGACGCCACATCAGCAAGCTTGTCAGCAAGCTTATCAGCAAGCATGTCAGCAAGATTATCAGCAGGCATGCCATCACCGATGAACACCACAAAGGGCCTTGTCAGAGCATTGCGAAATAAGCAGAGCATCTGGTATCTAGCAGTGCTCAGCAGCGCTGTCGCAGGTTACGTTCCATTTGGGGTTTTTTGTAAAATGACCTTTGGAAACTTCTGGCAACCGTTCACGGCTCAAAGCTACTGGAACCGTTCATTCGGACTTCATTGGTCACTGTTCACCGCACCGCAATCAGTGGGTGGTAGCGATAACATCCTGACCTGGGACCTGCTTGCTTTTTACGGGCCAGCGATACTTCTTTTGATACTGCTTCGTCAGATGAAGTCACGGAGAATCCACCCATTAACCCGACACTCTCACCAAGACCAGCAAGCTTACGCCGCAACCAGATCGTTTATCGGGCTATTTTGTTTGTCGTTTGCGGCAGCTCACAGTGGCATTGCATTTATAAGTTATCCAATTTTTATGAGTCTCGGACGTCACGTTTTTGCGACACCCTTTGTGTTTGTGGGTCTAGCAGTCGTCATCTCCGCAATTTCGCTGAACGCGCCTTCCAGGCAGAAAATCTATCGCTACGCCTTGGCAGCGATCATCATTTCGATGCTTTATCTCATCCATTTTTGGACCCGCTTTGGTCGCTCGGCATGGCTGGGTTAGTGGTATTTCCTAATGACACTGTGAATCACTGCCGTGACTCACACTCAACGCTGCATCAATCTGGACTCAAAAGGGTACTGAGACATAAGTTCTGGACCGGACTTTGTGATCAAAATCTGTTCTTCCAATTTCACACCGCTCGATCCGCCGACTTTTCCGGCATAAAACTCCACACTGAGCACCATATTTTCCTCGATCCTGCCTCGCGGTATCAAGGCGCCCTGCTGAAATTGATACGGAATATAGGGAGGTTCGTCATCATAGCCTGATCCATGAATCATGCACGAGTAACCTTGTTGGTGGTACTCTTCGGGAACTTTTGGGGCCCTGCGCACAAGATCCTCATAAGTCACCCCAGGTTTGCAAAGCTCAATGACACCTTGAATAAAATCATAGGCCACCTGGTACGCTTCCTTTTGTTCAGCATTCGCCCGATCGCCACACAAAAAAGTACGGGATATGTCACAAAGATACCCCTCTGGACCGGTCATATCGGTATCGATGCCAACCAGATCGCCGTCACGCACCACATTGGCGCTCACTTCATAGAACCAGGGATTTGTGCGACGCCCCGCTGATAGCAGCCGCGTTGACGAATGCTCACCCCCAAGCGCCTGCATCTTGTGCCAGAACACGCCAAAAAGCTCTTGTTCCGTTACCCCATGAACAATCGCCTGCTCCATCGATTTCAATGCCGCCTCTGCGACACCGCAAGATGCCTTTAACAGCGCAATTTCCTCGGGCGTCTTGATCAATTTAGCCGCGACTACCGACTCATCCGCATCACATAGCCTGAGGCCGACTTTCTCCAGCGCCCGAACGCCATAAAAATCCAATGCATCAAAGCCTATCTGCGCGTCTCCAAGCCCCCAACCCTCGAGTCTCGCCTTAATCTCCGTAGCCCAAGCCGATGAAATCTTGTCAACTTCATGCTGCGAGAATCGATACTGCCAAGCCCTGGCAGGTCTTGCAGACGGTAATATCTCGCGAGCCAAAAACAGAGACTTGCTATACTCAAAATGCGCTGGCTCACCCTCCACCGGCACCAGGGCATAGCGCGCAAAATTGATCGCCGTCCATATAGGCATCACCGATATGCCGGTGGCATACCGAATATTCACAGGGTTCGTCAGCAGTACCGCACCCACCCCACGCTGGCGCATCTGCGCCTGAAGCTTTGCGAGTCGGTCCCTGCGCAATTTGGCAAGATCAACACCCCACTCAGACTCATGATGCCCGAGGCTTGCGGTCTTATCTCTCATGACTGCCCCCTTTTTTTTGATACGCGCACGGCGGTTCGAACGTTCCCATGTCACATTTTATAATCACAAAGGAGCCGATAATGCTAGCCACCATGATAAAAATGGAAAAATGGGAAAAATGGGGACACCCGACTGTCCCCATTTTAAAGAAAAATGGGGACACCCGACTGTCCCCATTTTAATAAACCTTCTCAAAAAAGGGAAAATGGGGACACCCGACTGTCCCCATTTTAATAAACCTTCTCAAAAAAATGGGAAAATGGGGACAGTCGGGTGTCCCCATTTTACCATTTTAAAATGAGCAACTCGCTCTTCTTCACTGGGCCCATAACGCCTGCATTTTATTACGCTCACCAAACCACACCCAACACCAAGAAATCATTGAATAATAAAGCACAGATTGAATCTCCTCACATGCGTTCGCAAAAGTTCCGACACCTTCTCCGACAGTCCCGGGCGACGGTTTCCCGGGGCAGTGACAAATTGAATCTTGGGGGGTGTTTGATGACTTCAAAGTGCTCTTTGATGCTGCGTCATGTTGGCGTTGTGGGCGCGATCTTTTGGCTGACTGGTTGCCAAGAGGACCCAAATACGACGGTTGGACCGCGCAGCGAATCATCGACCAACGCGGAGGCGACCTTAGTTGGATCTGCACCGACGGCGCCGCAGGTGACAGCTGTATGGAATGATTACTTTGATCAATTGCGGACCGCTGTGGTGAATCTTCCGTCGGCTTATCATGAAACACCCACATTGTTCAGGACGCGTCGGGACCAGGAGCCTGCTGACTCTTATCTGCGAGCCGCAGTGGCAGAATTGAGCCGCGTCAGCCATTTGCGCATTCCTGCTGGACACTACGAGATACCGGTGGGCGCGTCCGAAAATCAAGGTACCGTCTTGAATTTGATCAACGTGAGCAACAAAATTTTGGATTTTTCCCAGTCGACTATTTCTCTCTACGAACCACGAACACTTTTTTTTATTAAAAATGCAGAGCGATTTGCACTCCGAAATGTGCGTGTGGTTCACCGCTACCCGCTCGCCTCTGTTGGGTTGATCGATATGCGCGGTGGCATGGCGATTCCCCGTCTGACGCCCGAATACACCACGAGACTAAAAAACTTTCCTCCAGCATTTAACAAGATATCTGCCATTTACCAGGCCCATCCGGCCATCTTATCTGGCCAGGCACCCTACATGTGGCGCAAAGAAGGGTCTTCTTTCCGCCTGATTGATGAAAATCTTTTGAGCGCCGGGATTACAGGGTGGTCACCGCAGACTGGACTCTATCAGATCCAACCGGGTCATGAATTACTCCGTGAGACCGCGCGTCTTGGTGGTGAGGGCACACGACTGCTGGTCAAACACAGATCCTATGGCGCCAATGGCATTGTCGTGCAATCGGGCTCGGATTTCACATTTGAGGGCATCAAGATCAATGGTGTCGGCGGAATGGGGTTTTACATTAGTGATGTGCCGACAGGCATCTTAATCAGAAACTGCGTGATTCGGTCCAACAAAGAGGAAGATCCTCTGGCTCTGTTTGGCGCCACGGTCGACGGCATTCATTTGGCGAGAGTCGGAGAAAACGTCATCATCCAAGACAATTTTATCGCTGATACGGGAGATGATGGCATCAACGTTTATCACGGCAATATCTTCCAAATAGAAGGCGGAAACGCCGCAGAAATCATTGTCAGGCGCATGGGTGGCGGCGCCATGCAATCATTACAACCGAATACCCTGGCCAGTTTCTATAGTGATAACCTGCAACTGAAAAAAGACGCCGTTTTGATCACTGGCGTCCGTACACTACCCGCAGTCAATGGTCAGCAGCGATTTGCATTGACTCATGATAGCGGTTACAACGGGTTTGTCGGTAATAGCGATTTTATGACTATCGGAAAACCGACCACCGGACGCGTTTTCATCGCTAACAACACGATCCGCAACTCCACAGCGCGCGGCGTTCTGGTCCAAGCTAAGGACGTGATGGTGAAGTCCAATATTTTTGAGAATATCGCCCGTAGTGCCATCAAAATAACCTCCGATACCCGCTGGTTTTATGAGTATGGATTACCTCAAAACATCAAATTATTTGACAACACGATCACCAATGCTGCCTGGGATCACCTCGATGTCGATCCTTGGTCGACCGCTCCTGCGGCGATCACCGCTTTGGTTGAAATCGTCCCAACCACCAGAGGCGACAAAAAACCCTATGGTCTGACGGGAGCCATCAAAAACTTAAGCGTGATCCAAAACCGGGTGTCTGATGTACCCACGTCCCTAGGTCATTTTGGTGTGGCCAATATCCGCATTTTCAGCAATATCTTCAGCGCACATCCGCCAACATTAACGTCGAAACGACCAGGATCTGCCCACGGATGGTTTATCACCGGATCTGTTTTTGGCGAGAACGCACAAAGCTGCCAGGCGAACCAGGCGGCAGATTGTGGACATTAGAAGATGTCGGCAGTTTTTGGCGCATTTTGCTCAATAGACCAAATCCACGGCTTCAGGTTTATCTGATTTTGACCGATTTCTATCCTGGCGAGACCCCCTATCGAGCCGCTTGCCGAGGATCTTTTGCAGCCTATTGAATGAAGGAATATCATGACAACACCCTTTCAGAAGTCAACGCATTCGATTGCCTCTGAAGCGATTGTCTTGATGGATGACGACACATGGTTATGGGAAATGACTGCGCACGCATTGACCGGTTCAGGTCATCATTTCATTAAGACCGCCTCAAACATGCCGTTACGGCATAGCTGGAATCGTTTTCGCGAAACGCCTTTCATCATCATTCACTGGGAGTGCAAGTTACGAGGCGGTGGGGCTATGATTGAGGAAATCCTTGAGATCGATCGGCGCTATGACGTCGCCAACAAGATCATCGTCATTACAACCAATCCCATCCACGAGGATGTGGTCTATTTTAGCGAGCTTGGTGTGCGCCGTATCGTCCGCGCCCGCCACAGAGAACGGGAGATGTCGCTGTCAGCCGCGGAGATCCGCCAACACATCAAAGACATCGTGACGCCTCCACGACAGGCCACCATCGAGACGCTCTGGCGTAAAATTATTGTGGCCTTGGACCGGGTCACCGAAAACGCACCTGAGAGTCTCCTGAATCGTATCGAAGAAAATATCAAAAAACTCCGCGACCCTGCCAAGCCAGTGACGGCGCGAGAGCTTGAAGCATTAGGGAGTGTAGAGCTCCGCAGGGGTCGCCTTACGGAGGCCAATGCGCTGCTCAATCAAGCGATTCAGATCAATCCAAATTATTTCCGCGCATGGAATACCCTCATCGACGTTCGCCGCGCCGCTGGGGAGCACCAAGAGGCTTACGCGTTACTCCTTAAGATGCAGATGCATAACCGCGCTTCGATTCGTCGCCTGGTGGCATTAGGAGAAGAGCAATTAGCCATGCAAGATCATCGCCGGGCAGAAACGTACTTCAAAGGAGCGCTTGACAAGGACGCATGGTGCTCCAGAGCTCTCAATGGTCTTGCCGAGGTCAAATTTGAGCAGGGTGAATTGGATGAGGCCAGAGGACTTATTGCCAAGTCTACCATCGCTTACAAGTTCGCTGTCAAACTCAACCTTCACGGTATCGAACTGGTCAAGAATGGCGCCTACGAAAAAGCTTTAGAGCATTACAGTCGCGCACAGTATGTTTTGCCACAGCAAGAAAAAGGGCCCCAGCTTCTCTATAACATCGGCCTCTGTTATGCCAAGTGGAGCCGCATGCCGATGGCCGAAGAATTCCTGAAACTGGCCCTCATTAAAGAACCCAATTACAAGAAGGCAGCAAAGCTTCTTGATCAGGTCCGCGCGAAGATGGGCTACCATCCACCACGATCATCGCGAACAGCCGCCTAGTGACGCCTAAGCACTTGATAAAAATTTTTAACATATTGTTTTTATTGTATTATTTATATTTTTTAAAATCAAACCGACACTCTCCGACAAGCCTATAAAGGCCAACATCATGGTTGGTATTTACGGAGGTCAGGAGATGCGAAAATCAGCTTTATTGCGAAGACCTGGACTGGATCGGGAAACATTGATGCGAGAGTTTGCTCCACTGATGCAGGTATCCATTGATCAAATTAAATCCAAGGCGCGACTACCCATCGATGCGGAAGATCTACTTGCCGCAGCTGTGACAGGGTTACTGGAAGCCCTCAAACACTATGATCCTACGGTTGACCGCAACTTCCGCTCGTTTGCGGAGCTTCGGATACGCAAGGCGATGCTCGATGAAGTGCGTCATATCGCGGAATTTTATCAACACATTCGCCCGCAACCAGTTGGACCTGCTGAGGCCACAAGGCATATGCCCCAAGTCACTTATGGATTTGACTGGAAAGGGCACAAGATTCATTAAACTTCGACCATGACCCACGGTCGTGACTACGGCCACCGGTTCGCACCGGTGGCCGTGATTCTTGTCCCGCTAATCCGCAATCTTGGCCCGCTTGACTGCCGTTTTCTTCTGAATTTGTTTCATGGACACGACGGCCGTGTGAACCTTGCCCGATGATTGATCGACCACTCCGATACGAACACCGACAAGCTCTTCGCCCTCAAAACCGGGACGCTTCAGGACCAACTTTTTCTCAACAGCAAGCCGCATCTGGAATTTTACACCTTGCCGAGGAAATTTTGGCTGACCGTCAGCTGCTACCTTCAACTCGTTATGACTCGGCATAAACATCACACCGGTCGTTCCCCGCTGGATGTACTCACCGATCACCCAAAGAAGGCCATTCACTTCCCCCTGCCCTTCAAGTCTTGCCAGAGAGACTGTGATGGTATCTTCGCCGTCACCTGGCTTGTGTCGAACCGCACTGACCATGATGGCATCCTCAACTTGTTGAATCCCGGGAAAATTCGGCTTCACTTTCGTAGTTGGCGCCGCAGATGTCTGACGTTCCTCAGATGTTCCAGGACTGCTACTCTTTGCGGTGTTTGCGGTGGGTGACACTGAACCGGATTTGGTATCCGTGCGATCTGTGGACGGCGCTCCTGATGGTGACACTGGCGTTTGGGATGCCATTGAATTTGAATTAGAATTTGAATTAGAATTTGAATTAGAATTTGAATTCGAAGTTGAAGTCGAATTTGGCGCGGGTGTTGAGGTTTGAGCTAACGTCGCAGCAGAGTTTGGCTTAGCCTGTGAGGTCTCGGTTAAGGGTGCGCTGCCTGGCTCGGTTCCCGTTGTTGAGGGTGTCGATTCTGCAGGAATTACCGTCTGAGACTCCCTGGATGGAATTTTTTCAATCATTGGAGCCACCTCAGTGCTCGTTGTGGGAGCAGTATTTACAGACTCTCCCATCTGACGCCGCGCGACATATACCAGCAGAAACGTCGCAATGATGGCCACCACACCCCAATACTTCCTTTTCATAAAAAGCCTCCTAAGACTTGGTCCGTCAATTCGTCATCAACATGCGCCATCCATCCAGCGAACAATCTACTCTTCGTCAAAGTCCTCATCCGGCTCTGCCTCGGGATCCAGATGAATCAGGACATCAATACCTGGAATAGATTTCCGCAGTAGCGCCTCGATCCGGTAGCTGATCTCATGCGCCTCGATCAAAGGAATACTGTTCGGCAATTTGAGGTGGAAATCCGCAAAACGATTGGGTCCTAATGTCCTGGTCCGCAAACGATGCATACCTTTCACCTCTGAGATCCCGCAACCTTTTACGATCGTCTGCACCTGCTCTCTCAGCTTTGGATCTGACTCCGCATTCAGAATATCCCAAACACTCTCTCGCAACAGTGGATAGGCAGCGCGCAGCAAAATAAGGCCAGCGATAAATCCTGCAACAACATCAGCAAAAGGTGACTTGAACCACCAGGACACGGCGATACCGGCAATGGTCACAAGATTCTGCCAGACATCACCGGCATAATGGGCATGATCGGCATTGAGACTGAGGCTTCGTTGATCGGCGGACGTCACTTGCTGCCGCGAACGCCCCAAAATCGCAGTGATCACGAATGCTGCAATGGTGGACACCACCATGATCACCAGCGCCACCGGAAGCCTTTCGAGCGAAAGATTTTCGATACTTTTTGGCGAAAAAATGCGGTCCATCGACTGAAACCAGACCATCAAACCACTACCAGCGATCAATATTCCTTGAAGTAACGACGTGATAACCTCAAAACCGCCATGTCCATAGGGGTGCTGGCGATCAGCCCGTTCCTGGGAAATTCTCGAGATCTTGAAATTTACAAACGATAGAAACGTGTCGACCAGAGAATCCAGAAAGCTCGCGAGAACGACCACAGAACCTGTCCAGGCGAAAGCACCGCCCTTTGCGATCGCAAGTATCGCGCTGATGACAGCAGCGATTTTGAGTGACTTCATGGACCCCTCCGTGCTGAGTACCTTTGCACAGCGTGCAGGTTAGGCCTTCTATGATAGGCCCAATTTGCCTGACTGCAAAATATCTTGAATCGAGAAACGTAGGCGTACAGCCCGATCATTGCTTTAACATCAAGCAAAAGTGTATAATTTAGACAATAAGCCGGAGTTTACGCTGATGGTTCGAGCATTCACATTGTTGCTGGCATCTCAGATCATCGTTCTGGCAATCGCGCAGACAGCCTTCGGAAAATCCGGAGGAACTCATGAACTTGGCCTCATGTATCGATATGATGCGGCCAAGTCACCCACTTCGACCTACAGCTACCATGAGTTTGAGACATTCTTGACTGTTCCAGTCAAGGCCTTTTGGCTTGGTGGAGAATTTGTTTATGCAAACATCAGCAATGCCTCAAACTCGAGCTCGCGACTTGAAGTTGGCGCGCTCGCAAAATACTGGATTGTGGATCCTGGTGGGAGTGTCGGTCTGAATATCACGACTGGCCTGGCCACAGGAAAAGAAAATAACGGCAACGATCCGGTTTCGACGTTTACCCTCAAGGCAGGACCAGAACTGGCTTGGTTTGTATGGGAGGGAGCAGCCATCAGCACGATGATTCAATACGCGTCACGACGCGCTGGCCCCACCTACACGGTGATGGGCATTCACTCCGGAATTGTCCTCTTCTTTTGAACTGGCCCGGCCTCGTGTTGCTAAAAATGTCGGTGGCGGACATTTTTTAAAAATCACAATGGTCCGCCGAAGACATCTTTTAAAGCACCGTAATCATTTGATATTTTAA
>JBILMN010000041.1:0-21500 GCA_044375465.1 Oligoflexales bacterium
CTTGGACCATGGTTCATATGATATTGTGATCTGTCATACGTTAAAAAATCTCTTGTGGCTTTGGCCTTGGCGCTCGCAGCGATTTGTCTTTGTGGCGCACATCCCACTGTTTCGCTACACGGTTCTGTTAAGAATCAAGTCATGGCTGAAGTCTTTAATTTACACCTTATTTGCTTGGTCACACCGGGTTTCGTTTGTCGCCGTGAGTGAATTCAAACGTGCGTCATGGGGCCAGCAAGGGGCCGTTACAGTTCTCGCTCCGCAAAAAATCGGCGAGCTTATTCCAGGTAAAGGCTATGACTCTGTCACGGTTGTGTGTAACCAGCTGCTGGTGCGTAGTGACGAGTTGGGAGCTGCTGATCTCCTGGTGATGTCAAAGCAGATTCCTCTGAGGGTGATTGGTCGTAATCCAGGGGTGCCGTTTGCCATTCAGCCACCTGATTATAAGTCGTTTCAGCAATCGTTTTGCGAGGGCCGTATCTACCTGTATACGATTCGTCAACCATACGGCGACGGCTACAACACGGCCATGCTTGAGGCGATGCAGATGGGAATGGCCATTGTGACAGTCGACAACGATTCAAGTCCGATCATTCACGGAGTCAATGGGCTGGTGGGCAAAAATCGCGATGAACTTCTCGCGCATTGTCGCTTTCTTTTGGCGAACCCATCTGAGGTCGATCGACTGGGACATGCCGCCTCCGCAACGGTGTCGAAAGATTTCTCGCAAGAGCGGTTTCTTACGGTGTGGAAACAGATCTTGGAGATGTCGTAGGAGATTTGTCCATGCCAGCTGTGACCATCATTACCGGACTTTACAATTCAGAGGCCTATCTGCCGTTTTATTTCAAGATGCTACAGGCGCAGACGTTCGCTGATTGGGAAGCCATTCTGATTGATGATGGTTCGAAGGATCAAACCGTCGCGATGGTGCAAAGGATGGTTGCTCAAGACCCTCGCTTTAAGCTGATCCAAAAAAATCCGGAAGGCTCTCCATCTCGGAGTCGGGCTGTGGGGCTGAATGCCGCGACCACGGAGCTCGTTGCCTTTGTTGATCATGATGATTTCTGGGCCCCGCAAAAACTGGAACTGCAGGTGGCTCTGATGTTGCGCAATCCAAGGATTTCGGTTTGTCATACGCAGCGGATCATGTGGACGTCTCCAAGCCGTCCCGCAAACATGTTTCATTACCCGGGTTCAGTGGCAGATATGCCCGTAAGTGAACAGTCAATGCAGGAAGCTTTTTATCATGGGTATAGTGTCGTGTTCTCTTCGTTCATGGGTAAGCGCTCGGAAATTCTAGCGGTCGGTTTTCATCCAGACCTCCGTGGAGTTGATGATTTTTATCTGCACATGAGACTCGGGCTGATGGGTGCCGTCATGAGAATTGATCTGCCATTGACCTATTATTATGCTCATGATCAAAACCTCAGCCATGCCAATCAAATTTTTGTACGCGGTCTCTATGCGATAGATGATGTTCTGCGTAGTGATCGCGACATTCCCGATGAGATGCGACGTGCGGTAAGGGCGCAGGCTCTGCGCACTGACGCCGTGGCTCGCATGGGATCACCACGATGGGCCGAGCAATGGAAGGCTGTTCAGCTGATGTTGTTGAGTCTAAGGACCTATTTCATTCCTTCGACGCTCACACGGATGGGTTTTTTGATCGCAACGATTTGGATGCCACCCGGACTTCGGCAATCATTGTTCGGTTATTTCAAGTGGCTCAAATTTCGGGTGTCAAATCTTCGTGATCTCATGGGAGCGTGAGGCGCAATCACTGCGCCTCACTATCATCTCACTATCATCTCACTATCATCTCACTATCATCTCACTATCATCTCACTATCATCTCACTATCATCTCACTATATTTAGTCCAGCATATAGAGCGGCAGGTGATCCGAGTAACCGGCATCCTCGTGAAAGGTTTTGCCGTGCTTATCGTAGAGCACACTACGGTATGGTTGGCCGCCTTTCATGAGAAACGCATCATCCATGCGACCGACTTGGCTGCATTTTGTTGCGTAAATCTTGTCGAGACGGTGCCAGTCGCCATGATAAACATGTGTTGGCTTGGCGGTTGCGGAACAATTAGTTAGGGGAACGTCTTTGAGTAGTTCTTCCTCGGTATTGAAATCGCCGGCTACGATCGTGCGAGTGTTGCCTTGTTTTTGCATCTCATGGGCGACGGCTTCCGCGGCCTTCTGGCGCAGCTCATCGCCACCATCACGCATGGACTTAAAGTGCACGCCAATCACGGTCAGACCGTCAGCAAAATCCAGGCGCAAATGCGGGCGGTATCCTGTTTCGATCAAACTTTTAGACTTGACGGGCAGGGAGGTAAAAATCGCAACCCCGATGGGCATGGTTTGGGGCTCGTTAGCGCTGTATGCCTTATAATGACATTTTGTCGCTGCTGCGCTGATCATGTCAGCGGCAGTTTGATTTTCTACTTCGGCTGAGATGATGATTTTCGGACAATTTGCGGTCTCAAAAACCTTGGCCACACGTCTTGCCTTGGCTTCCGCAACGTCCTGTGACCAGTTTGAGGTCTTGGATGAAAATTCTTTGTATTCAGTCCCTTGATCCACGCCATCGAAGGCATTTTCCACGTTCGCGACCATGAGAAATGGTTGTGTGTTGGCCATGGTGTCTTTGAGATTTGCAGAGCCTGGCTGGATGCCAGCGCCGCAGGCGGCTAAACACAAAGAAGCCAAACACAAAGAAATCGGCATGGGTGAAGAGGTGCGCATGACAGGTCCTTTCGGTGTTAAAAACTGGATCATGTTATCGATTTTCATTAATTTTTAATTGAATGCGCGCGGATGATACAGTATTCAGGCGGGTTTTTAAATAGAAAACGGTTAATCTAGATTTTTATTTTATAAATCAATGATTTTATTGAAAAATAATTGGCAATCGCTCACACTATAATACGGCTTTGACGCTATTCGATAGTCAGGTCTGAGTCATAGAATTGCGTGCCTCTAATCCTTTCAGTCAGGGACCCAGCCATCCATGCCATTATCTCCCTCTGCCAAACAGACTCAACTGGCCACTTCGATTCCTTTTTTCGCCATGATTGTCGCTCCCTTGGGCGTTGCTGGGCAGAATATCGGCCTGGGTCTGGCGTTACTCATGTTTATCATTTTGATGGTGACGTCGGGCGCCAGCAGCCTGATCGCAACCCTGCAATCGTCTATAGCCCGTGGCTACTTGGTGTTGTGGGCATTGATCATTCTGCCCATTGCGTGCGCCACCGCTGCTCGAGGTGGCTTGACGGACCTCGCGAACCTGAAAGAGGCATCGCGGTTTTTTTGGGGGTACTTACTCTCGTGCAGCATGGTCATTGTAGCTCTTTCACTACGATCTTTTGCCATGAATCGACGCTTTCTCATTGATACGGCCCAAGTTCTGATCACGATCCTTGGGTTGGTGTCGTTATCCCAGCTGTTCTTGGGGTGGAAGTTTGAGCATGGCGCGATCCTGCCGCAGATCAAACGGGCGCAGGGTTTTTATAGTCACCCATTAACTCTCGCTTATGCGGCACTGCCGATGGTGTCATGGGTGACCGGGCGATTTATGGCCAAGATGTCGGATTGGAAAAACACGGTCACATGGCTTGCACTCATGAGCGTCGTGGTTTGTAGCCAGTCGGTCACGGTCATTGTATTGACTGGAATTGCGGTGTTGTTTTTGGCCATCAAAGTTATGAGTCGGCGTGCCGTGGTCGGCTTTTCTGTCGCCGTTTGTTTGGTGAGCGTCGTCGCAGTCTCTGTGCCAAATCCCATTCACGCAAAGTTTCATGCGGTCTTATCAGGACAGCGTGGAGATCATGAAACGAATTATCCGGACGATCGTCTGGCATTTTGGCACGCCAATTGGGAGATGTTTCGGGATGCCCCGATGACGGGCCATGGCACTGGTTTGGAGCAGGATGATCGCCGACCGTTCTATGAACGTATCGGGCTCGGGCACATCAAGCGGATGTATGAGGCTCATAATATGTTTCTTCAATATGCGGTCGAGGGCGGACTCATTCCGCCATTGGCGCTCATCGGATTTTTTTGCTGGTGGACCATCATTCTGTTGCGGGGACTCAACACGGAGCGTTGGTATCGTTTGGCTTTACTGATCACGCCGGGGCTCTTTGCGCTCGGCGGTTTGACGCAAAACGCGGTGCAAGACAGTGAAGTCCGCTATCTTCTTCTGCTTGTTTGCGGTGCTAGTTTATTGGTTAAATGAGGACATTCAATCGATTAAATGGATTAAATGGATTAAATGGGGACACCCGACTGTCCCCATTTTTCGTAATCGCGGTAATTGCAAAAGTCAGGTGCTGATCTGACGGATTAAATGGGGACAGTCGGGTGTCCCCATTTAACGGGTGTCCCCATTTAAATAAGACCTCGTAATCGCGGTAATTGCAAAGGCCACGTGCTGATCTGACGGCAAATCCATTGATTGAGCAGCGTCTGACGTTCGTCCTCGGAGAGGTAAAATTTTTCCGGCGGCATGGCAATGCGGGCCCGCGTGGTGAGCTCATGGAGCGTTATGGCCGCGCAGACACTGATATTGAGACTTTCCACAATACCAAACATGGGGATTGTGAAGCAGACGTCTGCTTGATCTCGCCACTGCGTTGCGAGCCCTTCGTGTTCATTGCCGAAGACGACAGCGATGGGCTGATCAATGGGGAGCTCTGGGAGAGACACGGCCTTGCCATGGGGAAACGCAGCAGCGACTCGGTAGCCTTTTTGGTGCAGGCGGCTCACACAGTCATCCACTGTTTCATGTTTGGAGATGGTCACCCATTCATCGACTCCGCGGGCCACCGTGGACGCGTTGAATTTTGTGGAGAGTGTTACAACGTCGATATTTTGGACGCCAAACGCCTCAGCGGAGCGAATGCATGCACTCACATTGTGGGGCTGATGCACATCTTGTACGACCAAACGCACATGATTAGTGCGCCGCGCTGCAGTTTGTTCCATGCGCTCGCGGCGGTGCGCGGTTAGCTGTGGCGATAGAAGGCGCCAAGCATCGTCAGGGATGTTTTCAGAGTTCACAGATCTGCCGCCGCGATGGTTTGCTGTTCGCTATGAAGCTCTTCCGCAGCGTCCACATCCAATAGTGAACCGCCGATACGTTGAAGGGCCTCGCCCACCAAAGGGCCGATGGGTTTCAGCAAAATCGGATCGTGCGGTCGGGCAACGTTGCTGGATGATAAAATCCAGGTAGCCAGCGTCTTGAGCGCGGTTTCCCAGTTGCGATTTCGTTCCTCGGCCATGTCGCGCAGGCTTTTCATGCTCTGATACAGCTGCTCATTCTGGATGGCGCGGCGCCGAGCTGTTTCGTAGTCTTTGGGGTCGATGGTTTTTTGGGATTTTGTGGCTGACAACTCTCGCTCCGCAGCAACCAATTTCTGGCGAATGTCAGCGATCTCATTTTTGTGAGCTACGGCGCCAGATCTTTTGGTCTCGTCCGCAAGTTTTCGCTCATCTTCCAAGGCGGTGCGGGTCTCGCTCAAAGATTCCCGAATTTGGTCGACCTCGGTCTGCAGCGACTCGTAGCGCGCAAGGATATGATCACGCTGCAGCTCCGCGTTCGCTAGTTTGCGCTCAAGAGTTGATTTCACATGTAGTTGCTCACTCTCGGCGGCTGCCGCTCGTGCCGATGCGTCTTTGCGTGCAGTGTCTGATTTCTTGAGATCAAGCTTGAGGCCTGCGATCTCCGACTCCAAAGCGGAGATCTTACCGCGGGCATGTTGAAAATGTTTATCAAGGACGTCATACCCCTCGGCACCTTCGCGCAGGCGACGGCGGACCTGATGGGCTCCTTGAAAAAAATAGAGGGCAAAGACAATTGAAACCAGTGCAATAAACCAGGGAATGAGCGTAAGCATGGTCGAGGAGTTCCTAAATAAATGACAGTTGGAGACCCAGTGAAAACCGACAAAAAACTGACAGAAAACCGATTGAAGACCAATTGAAGACCGATCGAGGATTTACCTGAGGATACAAGAATAGCTCGTGTTTTTGAACCGCTAAACAGGAACATAGCTGACGCTAGGCAAAAGCGACCCATCGGGGAGTGCCGGCTCGTTCGATAAAATGATGAAGGATAGAATGAATAGGAATCAAAAGAAACAAGGCCGGACTTGAATGGAGCGGGTGAAGGGATTCGAACCCTCGACCTTCGCGATGGCAACGCGACGCTCTAGCCAACTGAGCTACACCCGCATGCTCCGAAACAGTCTCCCGAAAAACGGGAGACCTGTATGTAGGACAGAGGCATCAAATCGTCAAGCGGATTATTCGCAAGACACAAGGTCTGCGGGGTCTTTAGGAAAGGGGATCGCTAATGAATGTTCTGAACAAGGCTTCTGAGTGGCTGAAAAAACGATTTAAAATCAGTGAAAACAGTCTGTTGAATCGCAAGGCCTATGCCCGTTCGACGGCTCGGGCTGTACCTGCAACAACGCTGATCAAAGATCGACCATTATCGCTGGAGGAGCGCTACCGCGTGATTGATGATGCGAGGCATGTTGAGACGGTTTTCAAACGTCTTGCAGCGCCGCTCATGGAGCTTTGTGATGCCGTCTCGGCTAAAGCCAGACAACAGAATTCTGGTCGCGTGGTGTTGCGTGAGCTGGGCACCACCGATGATCGTCGCAGTTATGTTTTTATGAAGCCCATGAATGAATATGGTTGGCTGATCGAACGTGGCGGTGCTGGCTGGCGCGTCAGTCGCGCGGAGAAAATCATTGGCGCTGATATGTTCATGCGCAGTAACGCGGATCCCTGGGATCTGGTGACCCTTTGGCAGGATCCAAAAGGCGAGGGCCTCACACGGGTCAAAAGCCAGCGTTTTGGCCACGAGTTGATGACGGTCACCGAGTATGAACGCCGTCTTACTGATGCTCTGCGTGAGGTGTTTACATCGGGGGAGGCGCATTAACCGATGCTGACGAGATGTCTCGCGACGGGCGTCATTCTCTGGTGGTCTTTGATGGCGGCTTTGCCTTGCAGGGCGGGTGTTCTGTTGTCGTTGGGCGGCAGCTGGAATAATTTCGTGTTTGAGCCCAAGGACCGCGAAGACACGCCAAATTACTATGGTTACGGCGGGCGCGGAGCGTTTGGGTATTCGGTCGCCAAGGTTTGGGATGTTGCGTTTTTTGGACAGTACACGCCAGCGCGGCTCGACTCAGCATCGGCCACTGATGCCGATGCGACTCTCACGCAGTATGGTGTTGAGACCGGAATCCGCATTTATGATGTGCTCTATCTCGGTGGGCGCGGTGGTTTTTGGGACTACCGCCTGCGCAAACGTCATTTGACTGATGAGGTGGATGGCTCATGGAGTGGGCTTGGGGCTCAGGGGGCGATTGGTTTGATTTTGCCCGTGGGGAAGGAAGCGGCTTGGCAGACGACCATGGATGTCGGGCAGGCCGTTGTGGCAAAAATGCACAAATCCGCGGATGATGTGAACATCGGTAAGCGCACCCTCGCGCATATCAGCGTGACAGTCTCCTTCGTGTATAATAGCCTCAGTCTCAGCTCGCGCGAGGATTCGATTCTGAACTCGTTTGTCAAAAGTTTGTTTTAGCCAAAAAATATCAGCGAAAGGATTTTGTTGAATGGAACCGCAGACACAGGGTGGATTTGATTTGCTTCACAAACTTCTTGGCATCACAGCACTTGGCACAGAGTGGGTGCTTTGGCT
This sequence comes from Oligoflexales bacterium, assembly GCA_044375465.1. GTDB lineage: Bacteria > Bdellovibrionota_B > Oligoflexia > Oligoflexales > RGVZ01 > CAMDKS01. The sequence goes on from JBILMN010000041.1 coordinate 7,731, forward strand.
TTTGATTGCGCTGAGTGTCTTGAGTCTCGCTGTGATTTTTGAGCGGGCCATGTTCTTTTGGAAGATGAATCTGGACATGACAGTGTTTACAGAAAAATTGACGAAGGCACTTGAATCGAGCGATTGGGATCAGGTGAAAGCTCTGTGTGAATCCTCACCGGCCTTGGCGTGCCAGACGGTTCTGCGGGGTATTGCCGCGCGTTCCAGGGGATCTCACGCGATGGAGGAGGCTATGACTGGCTACATGATTGGTCAGCGCCAAAAGCTTGATCATGGGCTTATGATCCTGGGAACTCTCGGTAACAACGCCCCGTTTATTGGTCTGTTTGGGACAGTGCTGGGTATCATCATCGCATTCCGTGATCTTGCGTTGAATCCTCAAGGTGGAGCCGCTGTTGTGATGCGGGGTATCTCGGAGGCATTAATTGCGACGGCCGTTGGCTTGATTGTGGCGATACCTGCAGTGGTCGCCTACAACTTCTTTCAACGCCTGGTCAAGCGACACATCAGCACAGCCGATGCCCTCAGTCGCCTCGTTCTCTCACATAAAGGCTAAGAGGTGATTCATGGCAGGGGGATCATTCGATCAAGACGATACCGAAATCACGGGCATTAACGTCACGCCTTTAGTTGATGTGATGCTGGTGCTGTTGATTGTCTTTATGGTGACATCGACCTATATTGTGCAGCAGTCCATTCAGGTGCAGCTACCCAAAGCGGACTCTGGTGAGAATACACCCAAGACCAAAAACTTCGCCTTCGTCATTGATAAGTCTGGTGTGATTTTCTTGGATGGGAAAGCTATGAGCATCGAGGAGATCGCTGCCAAGATTAAGGATGCCAAGACCGCGGAGCCTAACACCCAGTTTCAGGCCCTTGTCGCAGCCGATAAGGAGACGCCCCACGGATTTGTCGTTGGTTTGATTGATGCCGTCAGAAGACAGGGCATCACAGATTTGGCGATCAATGTTGAAAAGTCCGGGATGTGAATCATTTCGTTCGTGGGTTTGATTATTTGACACCAAGGATCTTCCGTTGGGAGAGGGTTGGTCCCTCATGAAGACGCTCGGTCCAATTTGTGAGCCGCTGCTGGCTCAGTTGTTGTTGGGAAAAATTCTCTGCTGCCTGCAGTTGCGCCATGCGTAGCCGCGCCTCAGAGAGGTCGATCAGTCGCACCCGATCATCTTCAATTTTCATGCGCACGATCAAGTCATCTTTGCCGGTGATTTTCATCATCAGGGCCGGTGATGGAATGTGATTTGGCTCCATGCCGAGTTGACGCAGAAGCAGATTGATAAACACCTGATGAGACGCATCGGCTTGATGGTTGAAAATATGCATTTTCCGCTTAAAGTCTTCGAGGCTTCTGATACCTAACTCCTCGAACATGCGTTCCAATTTGAAGCGGCTGATCCAGGTCATGAAAATCCGGAATCTTGATTGAAACAGTTCGTCTGACATGGCCTTGTTAGCGACTCTATTTCGGGTCTCATATTCATTAGTTCGGCGCATATCTGCGCGTTTGATCAGTTCATCTTGAAGCGCTTTTTCCATGGCTAGATGGATCAATTGCCAGTCCAGCCACGTTAAGTCAGCAAGTGACTCTTTTTTGCCGACGATTGCAGGATTTTGCTTCATGTTTTTTGGCTGGATCGGCATCTGTGCATCAATAGGGAATCGTTCATCAAATTTCACAACGAGTGAATTCTTATCCGCATACTTGGCGCTTGCCGTGAATTCGTTTGGCGCCACTGGCGTCTTGATGTCCGGGATGTCTATGAGTTTTTGGATTTTCATGCCCACATCTCTTTCTATTGCTTTCTTGCTTGCGTCAAGCGTTCTGAACGGGGGTTTCAGTGGCGCCACCATCCCGTGTTCCAGGTTTCGCGGCTAAGGATGTTCTGGCCTGTGATATTTGGGTGAAAGCAATCGATATCACTCAGGTGACCTCGTTCAAACGGGTACTCAGAAAGCACCGGATTGAATTGAACGTTATCGCGGTAGCGTGCCGCGATGAGATGCAAGTCCTCGTTGGCTGCGCGCCACTGCGCGCCAAATGCAGCAATACTGGCCTCAGTCGCTTCAGGGCCAAGCAGCATCTTGCAGATTCCAAATCTGGCCCAACGCGTCTGACAGGCTGTGCCTTGACCGAGTCGTTGGAGTCGGAGCATGTCCGGGATGCTGACCAGCAAGATTTTGATTTGCGGATTGGTCGCGATCAGTTTGGCAACCGCGGATTCTACGCGTGGCGCATAGCCGGTCATATCGGCCTGGCCGTCTGGTTTTGGCGGATCACGGTGCGAACAAAGATCATTGGCGCCAATCAAAATCGTCGCATAGTCCATGGGGCGCCCTTTGAGGGCCTCCACCTGTCTCACTAGATCTGATGATGTGGCTCCTGATTTAGCGACGTTATAGACGATGACGTCTCGTCCTGTTTTTTCACTGAGATACTCGGCATGGCTTTTGACCTGGCCGCGACGAAACAGACCGATTTCATCACTATTGCCCGTTGCCCAGCTGTTCCAAGGATGGTCCACGGGGCCATTGGCATTGAAAGCGCGAGTGATGGAGTCTCCGAGCGCGGCCATATGAATGACCGGAGGTTTATTTTGCACACCGATCGCTGTTGATGTGTCTGATCTGGTCGGAACATCGGCGGCGCCGAGATGGGCCGAAGTGCTGGCGCCAATGCCGATCAGAATGGATGTGACGATGTTGCGGTGCATGAGGACCTCCCTGGTTTGAGCCCTGATGGAGGGCTCGCTCACAAGGAGGGGTATCGGCGGGGGGGGTCTAAAATTAAGGAAATACCAAAAAAAAATTTATAAAAATAAAAAATTAAGACATAAATACTGTGATTACCTTAGCTTACCTCTAAGGGTAATCGTGGTGAATACCGACACTGCAAATGCCGAGCACGCAGCGATTTCCTCCATCCCTGTTTCAGGTGTCAACAATCAGTACTGAAATTTTTCAATACCGTCATCCACAGCGAGTTTGCGAGCGTCGTTATAAGTGCATCCGTCATCACTTCATTGGATCTCCGCGGGGAAACCACCGTCTCATGGCTGGCTCTTGCTTCCTGTGGAGCGTCTGAGAAAGGCAAATCTGCAAGCGCCATAAAGGACGCTTCTGCTGAAAAATCAAATGATCAATGCGTGGTTCAGAGCACCCTCGACGTCACTGTTCCAGAAGCGAAGCCAAACTGGCTCGAGCAATTTGAATATAAAGCTTCTGATATATCAGTCTCTAAAAGTGTCGGCGTCACCAATGGTGATAGGTACGCTGCGATGATTTCAACAGAAGCTAACGAGGTTGGTGAAAGAATCAATCTCGTGATCGCAAATATCAAAAACAATGCTTTACTGTAAAGAACAAATAGAATGCGAGAGAATGGCACTTAGCGAATAACGGAAGAATGTACTTTGGATCGCGCTATTTCGCCTGGATCTTCAGTCAATGGGAAAGATATCTCGAATGCCTCTGCGCCAATCCATGCAGTGGACTCCGTTGATGATCGCATCGTGCGGACACTGGGATAGATAATAGAGTTTGGTGGCTTTAAAATCTTGACCGACTTTCGACAGAGCCAACACTTCGCCCTCATCAATCGACGTAGAACTTTTAATCTCTACGCCAATACGAACACGGCCTCTCGCTTTGTCGAGAATTAAATCAACCTCTGTTTTGCTATTTTGAGTGGCGAGGTAGCTCATCGTATAATTTTTTTCACTGTAAGAGTTCATTCTATAAATTTCGTTCATGACGAATTCTTCGAATAACTCACCAAAATAAGAGGTTCCCGGTGCAGGAGGATATTCGATGGTGTCGTTGAGTGTGCGTCGGACGCCAGTGTCGAACCAATAGAATTTTGGATGTAAACGTTGTGCCTTGCGTATGGATTCATGGAACGCAGGCAAACGAAAGCCCATATAGGTTTCTTCGAGTATCGAAAAATAGACACTGACTGTTTTTGGATCGACACCCACATCGGAGGCAATTTTTGCGACGTTCAGGATCTTCGAGCTCATTTGAGCAGAAACTTCTAAAAAATCTCTGAACGGTTCAACCTTACGCAGTAATTGCTCGGCAATGATTTCTTCTTTGATATATGTCGAGACGTAACTACGCAGAAATCTCACGCGGTCTTTGTTCTGTTCAAAGTCGAAGATCTTTGGGAGAGTGCCGTATGTAAGGGCGGCCATGAGATCAAACGTTTCGGCTAGTTCGATGTGAGTAAACGGAAAAAGACCAAAAACAAATGCTCGTCCACCGAGGAGATTTGCTCCACCTCTTTTTAGTTTTCGCGATGAGGATCCCGTAAGGGCAAAGAGTGGCTTTGATGTCGTCTTCGCTTCAAGCATCTTATGGACGACATTAAGGAGGTCTGGCAGCTTCTGAATTTCATCGATCACAATCCAAGGTGAGTTCGACGTGGTTCGATGGGCCAAATACTCAGAATTTAACAATGATGGAGTCTTCGAAAGTCGGCGTAAAGTTTCATCATCTAGAAGATCAATATTGAGTGCTGAGTCTCCCTCAAAATGCTTCCTCAAATAGTGAGTTTTGCCAGTACCTCTCGCACCGAAGAGAAAAAAGCTGTTAATTTTCGATATGTTAAGTGTTCGATGGACCATATTCCATAATTCTACAGGTTTTATGGAGTATGATCAAGGTTAGGGCTTTATTGGGTAGGGCTACTTCTTTTGATTGTTGAAACTTCATTCTGCCAACTATTTGTCAGTAATTATGTCAGTAATTAGATGTTGCTGAAACAGGTCCGAGATAATTTGGCCCATCTTGGGTTGTAGCCTGTTTTTTGGCCATTAAATTTTGATGCAACTCAATCGATCCTAAACTATTCCATATCGATCTAAATCACCACGCCGGCGCTACCCCCTTTCGCCGCTATGCCGTCCGCAGAATCTCATAAAATCGATGCAAACGTTTGATGTTTGCCGACGCCGCGGCAAATTTGGTCGCAAGTCTTGCCTTCTTTTTACCACGATAGCGACAGTTTCGTAGTTGTTTGGCCAATTTACACGTCAAATCGAGCTTGACGCGCATGCATAAATCATGCATATTGCATGCAAGCGACATTAGGAGGGTGAGTTGTGGCCAGCTTGCAAATACGGGATATGCCTGATGATTTATACGAATCATTGAAAATAAGGGCTGAGAAAGATCATAGAAGTTTGGCGCAACAGGCCGTTGTTTTACTAAGCGAAGCATTGAAGCATGTTGGACGAGACTCTTCTCGACGGATGGTCGCCATAAAGAAAATTCAATCAAGCAAAGTAAAAACCAGATCTAATGATATCAGCATTACGGAACTGATTCAGGAAGACCGGAAAAGATGATCTGCGTTTTAGATGCGAGCGCTGCAATTGAAGTCTTTTTGAATCGACCTGGAAGTGAAAAGCTACTGGAGCATCTTGCAAGTGCAAGTTTGGTCGTCGCTCCTGACCTATATTGTTCAGAAGTGTCAAATGTTTTTTGGAAACTTTTGAAAGCTCGTCAATTGTCCCGCGAGGATTGTGAAAGCGGGATTGAAACGTGTCTAAACCTTGTCGATGACCTAATTCCAATGTCAGAGCTCTCACAGGAAGTTTTTGCTGCAGCGATCGCTAACAACATGACCGCCTACGATATGTACTATGCAGTGACGACTAGACGCTATAATGGCCGACTATTGACGATGGATAAGAAGCTGAAAGAATCAGCTATAAAAATGATGCTTCGTATTTAAGATGATGGCCATTAACTCGTTACAGAGAAGAAAATTTGCCACCTAAAAATAGACAGTTCGACTTTGCAGACTCTCGCGTGTAGCTAGGTGCATACCAAAAGTCTTCAGTCGCATGGGCCTGGCCAGGTTCAGAATACGCACATGAACCGACCCGATTGTCATGGGGGCATGGAGAATTTGTCCAATTATAACCCTTTAGGCCCTTTGACTCATCACCACAAATCTTCCGCGCCGCATCCATTTCCTTGCCTGATGTATACTCGAAACACCGAGATTTATTTCCATTTGCCAATCCGAGACAACTTCCAAGGTTTGCAGACGGGGCCTTATCATTAGTGTTCTGAGTGGTTGTTTTACATCCAAAAGCCCAAATGTTAATCAAACTTAGCAGAATTGCGCCTTTATTCACGATACCTCCAATTAGGATGTTTGCGCTTCATTGCATACTAGCATGGAATGAAACTCAACAAAATACCTTTAAAAAAGCGCCATTCTACCGCGTCGCTCTGAGTAAATCCAAGCATCGATTTGATGCGTGACTGCCGCGATGGGGCGGAGTCGCAGTCGCTGGTTCCTGGTGAGGGAAAAATGGGTTTTGTCTCAGTGCGGTCTAAAAAACTGTTCATTATACCTTGCCGGGTACCACTCTTCGCGAAACGACCGCATCCAGTCGCTCAGTCTTCCCTGATGTTCGGCGCGGTAATGGATGACATCCTGTACTTTTTTGTGGGGCTTGGTGCGTGACCACCCGGCGACAACCATGTGAGGCTTCGCCTCAGGGTGGTCTTTAACCACATAATGATGGGTTTGATGAAGGCCAGAACGGATGCCAAGATCCATCCACAATGCGGTGCTATCTTCAGGAAACGATAACCATGCAGAAGCATCCTCAGACATCATGCGATTCATGGCCGCGTACAATGGCTCAGGATTTAAATCCATGTTGTGGCGAGCGATCATGCGAAGCCGGTCGCCAGACATCAAACTGTTTTGAAAGTAAGGAGGATTACAAAGGACCAGATCAAACGTGCCGTGAACGGCAGGATCGAGGTCTTGGGCTCTCGCAATAATCATTTTCATCCGGTCAGCCCACGGACTGTTTTGAAAGTTTTCCTGGGCCACAGCTGCGATGCTGACCTCAGGTTCGACCGCTGTCAGGTGCGATGCCGGTAGCCGGCTGGCGAGCATCAACGCCAGAACGCCCGTTCCCGTGCCAACATCCAGAATGCGCAGTGCGGATTGAGGGGCATCGCCTGCGATGAGCGCACCAAAGACACAGCTGTCGGTGTTAACACGCTGACCAGATGGGGCCTGGATCATGGAAAATTGGCGGAAATGGAACATATCTTTGGTCATGGGGCTCCCGAAACTAATTTTGATGTGCAGGCAGTTGCGACTTTAGGGAATGTTTTGATGCTTGACTGGGCCGCGTCGTCGGCGGCGAATCAAGGGTGGAATAGTGATCATCAGCGTCATGATAATGATGGCTGTCCATGTCCCATCACCAAGATAATCATTGAGCCACAGTGTGGATGACATGATCAAAAAGAAAAATATCATATCGCCGGCAATCGCAATGGCCCAACCCGTTAAAAATCCATGGCCATGTGCCAGTGCGGCAGCGCGGCCAGTCATGGGATCGACGCCAAACGCAATCATGATCAGCAGGAATGGACCAGGTTTCGTACCATAGTTAGCCATGGTTTTGGCAGTTGAGACTCTGAGAGATTGCTGCAAGTGGGTTAAAAATTTTGAGTGACGGCTCAGTGATGCGAAGCCCCGCATGATGGGCTCGAACACGAAGGCTAAGGCCACATCAGAAATAAAATACAGCCCCGCCATCACCGCCCAGCTCATGCCATATTTATCTGCCAGAATGACACCCGCAGGGATACCGCCGCCCACTGGAATCGCAAACAGCAAGAAAACCTCCCAGAGATGGGGCATGAAAACGGCGGATGCGCTACTATTTGGCATTTTGCGGCAGACCTTTAACGAACAAGATGGTTCTCACGAATCAAAGTCATTCAAATATTTTTTAGCGATTTTTTAGCGATTTTTTAGCGGTTTTTCGTCCAATGGAAGCTTGAATCGATTTTCGCGCCGCCCGCCCTTTGCGGTGACCTGATATTTCACAAGATGTCCCGAACGAACCAAATCGTCCACGATGACTTCCGCAAAACCTTCAGCAGCGAGTTCGGTCATGGAAATGTCGCGACCGTGGCGACGTTTCCAATCGGCCAGGAGTTTGACAACTCGGGCTTTGGTGAACATGTCCGTCATGGGCGCAGTGCTCCTTTGGAAGGCACCAGAAGTTGAACGGCAAAAGTAGAACGGTGAACGTTGAACGGCAAACGCAGCCTCAAATCGATAATACAAATGAAAACATCTGTAAATCAGGAGCTTTCGGATGTAGACTAGAGGGCTTGATGCTGTTTTACGCAGAAGGATGAGTACGCTGATGGTCCACACCCCCACAGAAGTCAAACCGATCACGCCGATCACTGAGGATCAGTGCCGCGAATGGATTGAGACGAAGGTGTTCCCCTTGCAGCCGGAAACCTACCGGAATCAATATCCCGGATTTCCAGGGGCCGTTGGCCTTGAAATTGAGATGCTGCCTCTCCTTGCGGGTGGTGTGAACGATCACCCACAGCGTGTCCCCTTGCAGGGCCCTAAAAACACCCTGGCAGCATGGCTGCGAAAAATTGCGATGGCCCATGGTTGGCGGATGATGGAGTCAGATTCCGCTGATGGGACCTTATTGATGGGTATCAAGCTCGATCAGGACGATAATCTATCATTTGAACCGGGGGGGCAGCTTGAGTTTTCCTCGCGTCCCTACCATTGTCTTAGCGAGGCCATCAGTCGCACCCAATACATCCAGTCTCTGCTCGATCGTGAGCTGCGTGCGCGAGGCGGTATTGAATTGCTTCAGGTTGGGCTGAATCCTTGGCACAGTGTCGAGGAGATTGGTTTGCAGATGCCGAAACCACGGTATCTGGCGATGAATGAATTTTTTTCCGGTGTCAGCAGCTTTGGGCCGCGCATGATGCGTCAGACGTGTACCGTCCAGGTGAATCTTGATTTCGGACCAACGGAAATATTGATGGCCAAACGATTTTTGGCCAGCATGCTGATCGCGCCGGTCACGGGTGCGATCTTCAATTACAGTGCCTTTGAATCCGGTAAGCCGACCGGTATGACCGGTCTGAGGCAACGAGTGTGGCGGCATCTTGATCCATCAAGAACCGACATTCCTAATTTGGATCATTTGCTCAAGCGTCTGGATAAGAAAGCCTGCGTCGACACGTGGCATCAATTCACGATGGCGGCCCGTGTGGTGTTTGTCACGCGGCAAAATTACAAGGTGATGCATGAACCTGTCACCTGGGCGCAGTGGCTGCGGTCTGGGATCGATGGTATGAAGCCTGACGCCGAAGATTTTGCAACACACTTAAGTCTTTTGTTTCCCGAGGTCCGGGCCCGCGGGTTTCTGGAGTTGCGCAGCGTGGATTGTCAGTCTCGGGTGTGGCAGTTTGCTCCGGCGGCGTGGTGGACAGGACTATTGTATGACAACCGGGCCTTGGATGAGGTGCTGGATTTAATGACGCCTTTTGCTGCAAATATTGGCACTCTTTTGGGGCAATCTGATCAAGGTTTGAGCAATCGGGAGATTGCTGGGCTTGCTAAAAAATTAGCCAGAATCTCCATTGAAGGGCTGAGCCGTTTGCCCGGTTGTTATTTTGGAGGCGGAGCGTTAAAAACTCTACAGGTCTTTACGGAGCACTTTGTGGATCGCGGGCGGGTGCCTGCCAACGATTTGCTGGATGTGTTCGCACGTCGGGGTGCCCTTGATTTGGGTTGTTTCCGGGCCGTCGAGGACGAGTGGCAGCGGCTGCTCGATGGTGTGGCTGATCCCGCAATGGTTTGATCGCAGTTCCGAGGTTTTGAATTGTTTAAAATGTTGAATCGGTAATGTGTTATTTTATTGTTTTAAAGTCTTCGTGATCGATTAGGGACATATAGAAAAGGTTACAGGCATGACAGTCATCGACACCAGTTATCGCAGTCAGGAATTTATGGAAGACGAGGGATCAGGAGCGACGGCATCGGCATTCACCAGTGATGCGCTTACCGGCGAGCAGCTTGATCAGTATATTGCCAATGTGACCCGGACCGTCCGTGACAACATGAGTCACAGCATTGATTCGTTGACACCATGGTTTTTTAACAACATGCCGACGATTTATTATCAGTCGACCCCCAGCGCCGAAAAAGTCCGCCACCTCCAGGCCATCCTCAGCAGTGATCTGTTTGAAACAAAACAGACTCTAACCATGTGGGATAAAGACCGTGCGCGGGTGACCTATATCGGGCCTGGTGGCGATCATCAGGTGTTGAGTGAGGTCGCCTCGCGGGTGACACAGTTCAATATGAAGATGGGGAGCCTGTATGTCAGCCGCGATGACAAACTTTTTATCGGCAGTTTTAGTCGTGCGGCACACGTGCATATTGACCGTAATAACCCCCGCATTGTCGAGAAGTTGCGGCAAGCCAAAGACTTAATGACTCACGAGTTCCCAGAGGAACCTGCGGAGATCCAACATTACATTGACCATCTTGATAACGAATTCGTGACCAGCTCAACGGCAAACCGCATTCTCTTGACCTACCGCATGGTCCGTTACATGAAGTCCCACGAAGGAGCGCACACCTTCTTTGAGCCCGTCGCAGATCGACCCACGGCGCGACTTACTTTGGGACTTAAAAACGGCACGCCCGGTGAGGCGCTGGAGCAGATCTTCAACCTCCTGAACCGCTACGGGGTCACTTTGACGCGAACTTTCGCCGTCACGTTCAGCGAGGGCTACCAGAGACCGATTTCCATCATTCACTTCCATATCCAAAACACCAGTGGCGCGAAAATTGATGTGGGCGCGGTGCCCATGATCAAGCTCAACAAGGCGCTGCGCACGATGGGGTGGGTTGATACGGATGAGTTCTCCGCGTTTATGGCTCCGCAGTACAATTTCTCGATCAATGCCGTGAACCTGGTGCGTTCGTGGGCGACATGGCTGCACGTCATGCTCGGCAAGGAAAATGCCCATTATTACAGTCAGTACAAAATCCGTTCCACATTCTTCAAGTATCCGGACATCACCAAAGATCTGGTCCATTATTTCCGGCTAAAATTTGATCCGACCGAGCAGCGTTCCAGGGACTCAGGGCAGCTTGATACCATCGTGACCGGTTTACTCCAAAAGATCGACGCATTGTCCGATGATGTGGAAAAACATATTTTAAATGGCACCTTAAGTTTCATCGATAAGACCGAAAAAACAAATTACTTCAATCAGACCAAGACAGGTCTTGCGTTTCGCTTGGACCCCGATGTTCTCGATAAAAAATATTATCCCGAGAGACCCTACTGTATTTTCTTTATTGTTGGGCGCGAGTACCGCATGTTTCATACCCGTTGGAAAGACATCGCCCGTGGCGGTCTGCGGGTCGTGATGCCGCGCAATCCCACAGATCATGATGTGGCACTGGCAGGGCACTATGATGAGGTTTACGGCTTGTCCCATGCCCAGCAGCTCAAGAATAAAGATATTCCAGAGGGTGGAGCCAAAGGTGTTCTCGTACTAAAGCCAGGAGGCGACCGACTTGCCGCAGTTCGCGGTGGCGTCAACGCACTGCTCGACCTGCTCGTGCGCGAAGATGAGTCCCACGAGGCTGGGCAGGCCAAAATGGTGTCTTACTACGAAAAAGACGACATCATCTATTTGGGTCCGGATGAAAACATCACCAATGATTTGATTGAATGGATCCCAGCCCAGGCGGCACGTCGCGGCTATCCTTACGCGGCGGCTTTTATGTCATCCAAACCTGGCGCTGGCATCAATCACAAAGAGTACGGTGTGACGTCCGAAGGGCTCAATGTTTTCGTGGAAAACATGCTGAAGTTCCTGCGGATCGATCCTCGCAAACAATCGTTCACCGTCAAGATGACGGGTGGCCCCGATGGCGACGTGGCTGGAAATGAGCTCAAGATTTTGCACCGCGAGTACGGCGAAAACGCCCGTGTGGTCGCCATCGGTGACGGCACAGGGGCAGCGGTCGATCCCGAGGGGTTAAACTGGGCGGAGCTTCTGCGGTTGTTTCAGTCAAGTCTCGGCATTGCGGAGTTCAATCGTTCGTTTTTGAAGGGCAAAAACGCTTTTGTCGTGAAAGCAGACAGTCCTGAACATATCAAGCTCCGTAACGAACTTCATGCGACCGTTGAGGCTGATATCTTGATCCCAGGTGGCGGACGTCCCTACACGGTCAACGACAAAAATTGGGAATTATTCCTCAAAAATGGTCGGCCCACGGTGCGGGCAGTGGTCGAGGGCGCGAATATTTTCTTCACCTCCGGGGCACGCAAGAAGCTTCAGGAACATGGTGTCCTGATGATCAAGGACAGTTCTGCCAATAAGACCGGTGTGATCTGTTCGAGCTTTGAGATCATCGCGTCATTAACGATCTCTGAAAAAGAGTTTTTGGACATCAAGTCCACCTACGTCAGTCAGGTGATCGATATCCTCAGGCAAAAGGCCGACAATGAGGCGAAGTTGCTTTTCCGCGAGTATATCCGTAGCGGCGGCAAACGGTCGCTGGTTGATTTATCCATGGACGTCAGTCGCGAGATCAACGATGTTACCGATGTATTGTTGGAAGAGTTGACGCGGCGTGAAAAAGACGTCGCCAAAGATTCTTTCTTCATGGATTTGGTTCTCAGTCACTGCCCCAAGATCCTCGTTGAGAAATACAAGGATCGGATTCTTGATAAACTTCCGCTCGCTCACAAAATCGCGATATTGGCTGCCTACATGGCGTCAAATATCGTCTACCGCGAGGGGCTTGGCTGGCTTGATCGGATTCCCGTGGATCAGCGTTACAATGTCTGCTTGTCTTACATGAAAAACGACAAACTGCGTGGCGAGCTTGTCAGTTCCGTCGAGTCATCAACGCTGCCGCACAAGGATAAGATCCTTTCGATCCTCCTGCGGAGTGCCACAAGAGATCTCACGATCCTTGGTTTGGAGCGGGGGTAGATGCAAGGTTCTCTTAAACATATCCTGATATTGAGGGCATGACGGCAAATTTGAGGAAATCAGTAGCCACGTATCCTGAAAGCAATGGAATAATAACTGATTAGTTGTATGAGGGTATCTGCTTTAACGGCTCGGTAGCGGTAGATCTAATAATTTGTACAGGCAGACTGGTAAAGGCTACAGTTGTATGTAGTTAAAGGCGAAGTCGTTATATTACAGGAAAAGCTATTGGTGGCCTTCGCGTAATTGCAAGCGATTTTGTAGTCAAGATGTTTATTGAAATCAACATAGTAGGCGCCAGTCGAATACGAGATTGGGGCATCAATGCTATTTCCAGTTGAAAATGATGTGACCCGTTTATCAAACCAGAACCTGACATTGACCCCAAAAGATTCTACCTTACGTCTCGCACGGTGGGCAGTCATGATGAAATTAGTGTCTGATGTTGGGGTGGTAAAGATAATCGTTCTAGTTAATGAATGGCCTTGTTCCATAAATCCAACTTGGGGACAAAGTCCCGTGTCGAATACTGTTGCTCCTGCTCCAAAAGGCTTTTTACTGCCTCCATTGGGCCAATCCATGCCGTCTTCGGCGGATGGTTGTCCAACTAGTCCAGGCTTGAAGTCACTGTCTAGATATTCAACTGCCCCGCTGGCTGCGAGTCTAGTGCGCGGAAGCTTATTCGCACAATTATTGGATGGACAATACCAAGGAATACCATCAAAAAGCGTGACCGTCTTCGCAGGAGATCCCGCAATGGTGGCGGTGAAAGTGGTCGAGCCGTTCTGACAGGACTTGGTCACCTGGATCTGGCCGCCGTTGCCGGTAGGGTTGGCGAATGATCGGCCCGTATGAGGAATGACCACATTGCCAAATTTATCAAGGAGGTTGATGGCGCTTCCCGAGTTACAGGCTGTGGCG
>JBILMN010000042.1:0-21272 GCA_044375465.1 Oligoflexales bacterium
AATTACTCGTGGATTATGATTCCAATATTGATGTTCTCGTGCAACGCAACCGGATCCGCGGCGTGCTTGGTGGTTATGCCAATGAGAACTGCCGACTGCATCTACAGCGTAATGCAGAAGTCAAAATAGGTGACACACTGGTCACATCAGGAATCGTCGGCGGCTTTCCCAAGGGCCTGCCTGTGGGCAAGGTTGTGCGCATCAGCTTTGAAACTGATAATGTTAGCCAGGTGATCACGGTGGAACCATGGGTGGAGCACCGTAGACTCGAGGAAGTCATTGTCCTGCTTCGCGACGATCCGGAGCTGGGTCGCATTGCCGAGGCTGGCGGCGCGGATTGGATGGAAAAAGCCATGAATGCCAATGCTGGCGGCTAAACAAAGAGGCCCAGATTGAATATTGAGTTTGCCCTTGAGGCGCCCAATTTTGCTCATGCCGATGATCACCGGTTCAAGTGGTGGGTCATGCGGCCCCATACTGGATTTTTATGGGCCGATATCCTTTGGTTTTTTGTTATCGCAGCCATCGATTCACATATTTTACCGGCGATCACCGGGGGTATTTTGCCATTTTCGCTGATGACCCCTTGGCTAGTGGTCACATTTGTCGTTGCGCCATCCTATCGCTCATTGATTCTCCTCATTTTGGGCGGGCTGTTTCTTGAAACCAATTCAGGCGCACCGCGCGGGCTTTACCTCACAGCCTACTGGGTCATCTTCTCGGTGTTGACCTTAGCGCGCAAATCCCTGTCATGGCGCCATGCCGTTCCGTGGCTCGTCACCTTCTTTTTTGCCTCTTTTTTCGTGTCAAATTTCGAATCATTGGTGATTTTTCTGCGGCAAGATCCCACTCAATTGGATTTCTTTCATTTTGCCAAACAGGTGGTTCACGTCACTCTCTGCGTGGTCGTTGGCATGACACTGGCACAACCATGGATGGCGCGATTTAAAGGGGATACGGCAAAAACATGAAAAAGATGTTCCGCTCACCCCATTTATTGATTGAAGGCCGTTTCTTTGCCGGCAGTGTGATCATCGTTGGCGTCGCTTTGATGCTTTGGCTGCGGGTTTGGCACCTACAGATCTACCGTGGTGATTACTACCGCAGGGTGTCTGAGAATAATCGTATCCGTAAAATTGAGATCCCCGCACCACGCGGCATCCTGTTTGATGCATGGGGCAAGGTGATCCTTGGGAATACGCCCAGCTCGGACTTAATTGTCATTCCCCAGTACATGCGCGACAAGGACAAGACCTTTGAAGTTTTGGCGCGCTTGCTGCATCAGCCGACAGAGATTTTTGACCGCAAGTTCAAGGCCGCGCGGGCACAACCGCGTTTTATGCCCATAACGATGTTGCGTAATCTCAGTGCCCATGAGGTTTCTATCATTGAGTCGAATCGTTTATTTCTTCCAGGCGTGGAAGTTCGCACCACCGCCCGCAGGGAATATAACGCAGATGTTTCACCGCACATGTTGGGATATCTCGGAGAGATCAACCCAACCACCATCGAAGAGATCAACGCTAAAAACAAGGACAACCCGTACACCATCGGTGACCTTGTCGGAAAGCAAGGGCTTGAGGCACGCCTTGAAACCTTTATTCGCGGCAAGCGCGGCTACAAGATCATACAGGTCGACGCCTTCGGACGCGCTTCAAACCCATCGAAACAGGAATGGCAATTGCCGATGGTTCCTGCACAGCCAGGTGCCAATGTGGAGCTCACCATTGACCTTGAGTTACAACAAGCCGTCGGTCAGGCATTCAGCGGCAAAAACGGCGCTGTCGTCGTCCTCGACCCAAAGTCGGGAGCCGTCCTCGCCATGACCAGCCAACCCGCGTGGGATCCTTACATGTATCAACGCGGTATGACTTCAGAAGAGTTTCGCGCCCTGACCCTTGATCCCCTCCATCCATTCATGGATAAGACCACTGGCGGAGAATTTGCACCCGGATCAACGTACAAAGCAGTGGTGGCACTCGCAGGTCTGCAAGAAGGCACCATTAACGCCAACAAATCATATTTCTGCGGCGGATCCTTCACTCTCGGATCACAAACATTCGGCTGCCATAAAAAGGAAGGCCACGGAACCGTGAACCTGCGCCGTGCATTGATGCAATCATGCGATGTCTATTTCTACCATGTGGGGATCGAGCTTGGAGTTGATCGGATTGCCAAGTATGCGCGAGCCCTCGGCCTTGGCACCAAACTCGGCCTTGAGTTAAATATGGAACGACCGGGTTTGGTTCCGACAGAAGCTTGGAAAATGAGTGTCCACAAAGAACCATGGGCCGCAGGTGAAACGCCCCCAGTGGCCATTGGACAAGGATACAACCTCGTGACGCCACTGCAGATGGCTGGCCTTTACGCGGCCATTGCCAACAAAGGACAAATTTGGAAACCATTTTTAATCCGCCGCATCTCGGGCCCTCACGGTAACATTATCGAGGAACGCCAGCCCAAGCTGCTACGTACCACAGATGCCATCTCTCCCGAAAACTACGACCTGGTTCGCCAAGGATTGGAAGCGGTCGTCATGGATGAAGAGGGAACCGGCAAAAGAGCGCGGGTTCCAGGAGTCAATGTGGCTGGAAAAACGGGCTCCGTTCAAGTTGTGAACCTGAAGAAAAACAAAAACCAAACCGACGTCTCCATTCTCTGGAAAGAGCACGCGATGTTTGCGAGTTTTGCGCCGGCTGAAAATCCTGAGATTGTGGTTGCCGTCATTAGCGAACATGACGACAAAGGCGGTGGCGGAGCCTCAGCGGCTCCCGTTGCCGGGTTTATCCTCAATAAGTTTTTCGAACTCAAGAAACGCCGTTCGGGTCTTGCCATCGGCGCGGCATCACCAACTCAAGGGGTCATATCACCGACACCCTCAACGCAAGAGGGCCATGCGGGTAGCGCCACCTCAGAAAGAGTTCCCAGATGATTGATCTCAAAAATACGGATCATGACAAAAACTCTACAACCAGCGTCCTTGGTCACGAACCGGTGCTTCTTGTCCCTGGACAAGAAATCAAAGAACCACGGTTGATCTGGTCGCGGGTCATTATGATTGTCATGCTATTGCTCATCACCATGGGTATGACCAACCTGTATAGTGCCGCCATGGGCACAGGACTTTTTTGGTCGCAGCTCAAAAATCTCGTCCTGGCTCTTACGGCATTCTTCATCTGCGGATGGCTCATTCCTCCACGCCATTATAATACCTACGCCTACTACATCTATGGGCTCGTCTGCGCTCTGTTACTGCTCGTAGATATCATCGGCGGGATCGCGATGGGCGCCCAACGATGGCTAAAACTCGGACCGATCGTCTTTCAGCCATCAGAACTGGCAAAAGTATCCGTAGCCATGGTGGTGGCGAAATTCTTCCACCACTCCCGCCTGCAACGCCCCTACACTCTGGCAGATTTGGCCATACCAGCGTCGATCATCGGCATCGCGTTTGTCTTGATTTTTAAGCAACCGGATTTTGGCACAGCGGGCGTCTGTGCCCTGATTGCGGTGTGCCAATTGGGCTTTATTCGGATCGATCGCAAAAGCCTCATGATGGTCGGCATCTCGGGAGTGGTGGTCGCCATATTCGCTTGGTTTTTTGTGCTCCATGATTACCAAAAACTACGGGTTCTCAATCTTTTCAATCCTGACATGGACCGAAGCGGCACTGGGTATAACGCTCTGCAAAGCTTCATTGCCATTGGCAGCGGAAAATTCTTGGGCAAGGGCTTTCTCGAAGGCACCCAAACACAGCTGCAATTCCTTCCGGCCAGGCACACGGATTTTATTTTTGCGGTTTTTGCTGAAGAGCACGGATTTCTCGGGGCAACCCTTCTTTTTGCGTTGTTTGTGACGCTCGTCTACATGGGACTTGCGATTGCCAAGCAGGGTAAAGACATCTTCTCATCACTTCTAGCCATCGGCATGACGGCGATTATTTTCGTCTCGTTCACGATCAACACTTCTATGGTGT
This sequence comes from Oligoflexales bacterium, assembly GCA_044375465.1. GTDB lineage: Bacteria > Bdellovibrionota_B > Oligoflexia > Oligoflexales > RGVZ01 > CAMDKS01. The sequence goes on from JBILMN010000042.1 coordinate 3,977, forward strand.
TGGGTTTATTTCCAGTGGTCGGCGTTCCATTACCGTTTTTCTCTTACGGCGGAACCGCTCTGATCATGTTTTGCGCCAGTTTGGGCATTCTCGTCGGTATTGAGCGCGACAGCCTTGACCTGTTCCGCAAACCGGGTGCTTTTCATCTTGGCTCTAAATCACAAAAGAGCTCACGCTGAATGATAAGGATCTAGGATCATGGGCATCTGGTTTCGGCGATTTGGTTGGTTAATCATGGCCTACACACTCCAGCGCGTGCTTTTTTATGCGTTCAACGCCCAAGGGTTCGCCGGTATCCCCAGTCGCACCCTGTCGCTAGCGTTCCTGGATGGTGTTCGATTTGATCTTTGTGCGATTGCGACGGTGAATACACCTCTTCTGGTCTTGCACGCTTTCAGACACAACCCATTGATCCCAGGCAGCTGGACCCATGCCAAAACATACCTCGATCAATTTGTGGGTGCCATTTTCATGCTCGCCAACATCCCCTTGATCGTATTTGGCATCGTAGATAGCCGTCTTTTTTCATTTACCGGACGTCGCATCAGCCCGGAGACATTCGCCATCGCAGGTGACATCCAAGGACAATCTCTTGGTATCTTAATGCAATACTGGTACCTGACGATTCCTGGTTTAGGTCTTATCACGATGTTTGCGCTGGCCACCTGGCAATGGCATTCAGACGATCCGCCCGTTGCCTCATCCATGAAGTCTAATGTCACAAAATGGGCGATCGTGATGGCCGCCGCGTTTTTGGCCATCCGGGGAGGACTCCAAACAAAGCCCCTCGCGCCTGCTCATGCTTACCGATGGCAGCCTGCTGCATTGGCAAACTTCGTCTTAAATTCAGCCATCACAACCCTGAGAACACCGTCATCAGCGACCGTGAGACGACTGAACGACTTTGCCGACATGGCTGAGGTCCGCCGCGTTCTCGATACAGATACTTACGGCAGCGGCACCGTACCATTGGCCCAGGGCAAGAATTTTGTGATCATCATCGTCGAAAGCCTCGCGACGGAATACGTCGGATTCTTCAACCAAGGCAAAGGCTATACGCCGTTTCTTGATAGCCTTATGGCTGACGCGGTTTACTTTAACGACTCATTTGCCAATGGTCGCCGCAGTATTGACGCTATGCCGGCTATCTTTGCTGGGGTCCCTGCATGGCGCGAACAGCCATTTATCACATCTCCCTACGCTACGAACGCCATCGATCCTCTGCCACGCATACTTGCGGAAGCTGGGTACCATAGCATGTTCTTTCACGGCGCAGCCAATGGCAGCATGCATTTTGACGTATTCGCCCGGGTAGCCGGGTTTGATGCTTATATTGGTCGTGACGAATACCCCTATCAGGGACAAGACGATGGCCAATGGGGCATTTACGATGAGCCATTTCTGAAATTTGCCCTTGAGACACTCTCCGCAACAAAACAGCCATTTCTGGCGGGTATTTTCACTTTATCGTCCCATAATCCATTCAAAATCCCGCCTGCAGAGCAGGGGCAATATCCGAAAGGCACGTTACCGATCCATGAATCCATCGGCTATGCTGACAAGTCCCTACGAACATTTTTCAAATTAGCGTCAGCAGAATCGTGGTTTCACAACACCATTTTTGTGATCACCGGAGACCATACCTCTCTGTCGGATCATCCGGCCTATAACAACATGCCGGGTCGGTTTCGCGTGCCGATCATGTTCTACGATCCAACAGGCTCACTACCACGCGTTGAACCCGACAAAGTAGCAAGCCACGTCGATATCACACCGACGATCCTGGAACTTGCCGGGATTCAGCGCCCTGTGCGCACACTGTTTGGGGGCCCATTATTTGATCGCGAATGGAAGGGGCGATTTATTCAAGAGGAGTACGAAACCTGGTACTACCGTGACCGCGATCTACAATTCAAAATAGACCCACAAAACCGCAGTCTCATGTATCCCATTCACGATGACGCCTGGACCACTCCTGAACAGCTGCCAATCGGCGGAGATCCCTCCGCAAAATCCAGGCTCCTTCACGCGGCCCGACAATACTACATCAATGGCATGGTCGATAATGCCTGGCTGCGTCCGTAAAGAACAACGCTCGCGCCAAAGTATAGAGTGTGCATTTTCTCAAATTCCAAATAGTGTCTTCGACTCAAGTAGACCACCTATCATTCCTGAAATTTACGAAAAAAACATCCTCGACAGAATCATCATTGTCATTAGTATTGCTGCAGGAAACAGTAGGCCATATTCCCACGCCAAAGAAGGGGTGCCCAAAGTGGACTATGCACGGATTGGCAACCATACGAGAAGAGCTGCCCCAGAACAGCTGGACGAGCTCTCCGACCTGATAGTACATCAAGCAATATTGAAATCGTATTGTAAATGCCCCCACCCCTCTCCGGAGGGCAATACCATCTACGAAAGTAGGGGGCTAGCGTTTTGATGCTAACCGGTAAACTTTTATTCCGAGGCCGGAGAGAAGCTAACTACTGAATTAGTTATCTAACTCCGCGCGACTTACAGAAATCCTCCATAACTTTTCCTGCTGCTTCACCAAAGGCGTCCGATAGATCTGAACCAGCTCCAGCGACAACGGCGCCACTAACAGACCTAGGGCACAGCACGACGATGGGTTTGCAACTCGAAATATAACCAGTTTGTGGTCCTGTACCATAAATCAAAGGATGTCCATAACCAGAACAAGCAGTCCCGGATGCTGGGCAAGTCCCTCCAGATTGTTCCACGATGAATCGTTCGTCTGGGCATGACCATCTAAATTTACACCAAGGCGATGTCGGGTAGCCTCCAAAACAATTGACTGGCCAAGAGGAACCCGAAGTCCAGTCCCATGGCTTGGCACACAGAACTGCGGCTGGGTAACCAATCTGACATGCGCATTCACACGCCTGGATACTATTTGTCTGAGCAGTTGCTGAATGATCATTTGCAAAATACTGCAGAGCAATGATCAGCAAAACCGAGCGCGAAAAACCAAATCGCCCATCATTTAAATCAGTTGTTTTAAAAGGATTCATTGACGGCTCCCTTTAGCGGATTCGGCTCCTAAATTCAGAATGCCAAAGTTGAAAAGTATCCCTATCAAAGCATATCGTTTCATCCTCCGAGCTCCTGAAGAGTCGGATCGGCATCAACCCTCGAAACTTAAGCCGTTTTAAAAATGATAACGAAATCATCATATTCTAGACATCTTACATCTACAATGGGCTGGTCGGCCAGATACTGATAAGAATCTATTTTGTTAGCCTTCGCCGTCTCGACAAACGAGCACAACGCCAAGAATTTCATAGAGGAAGATCGCTCGTCAATCCTGAGAGCCTTTATTGACAAAGAAGAACAATACGATCTGTATCGGAACGCTGATTAAGTCTAACAAAAATGTCCCAGTGAGCACGGGATAGTGCCGCGCATGAATGCGATTATCGGATCCAGCTTCCAGAGTGAAGATCGGCTGATTGTCGATTTGGGCGGAGATGGCGACAGGAATGGACTTCCCAACGCTTGGCTGTGAACGTTCGTTGCCGATCACAGGATGAACAAAAACTGCGGCCTTCTGTCGACCTGTGAGAGGAATGTTGGTATGGTTTTTAATCTCATCGAACGAAGCCAGGCGAACCATTGGGATCGAATGTTGAGCAAGACCCTTGGAGTTTATCATGGCCCCCCGATAAATTGGTATTTGTTCCGGGACTCGGCACTCATCAACTGCGCTATGCGAGCGGAACAGATACCTTGGTGGGTCCACCTTTGGCAAAATGAGCCCCTGCGATACGAAATATTGCCGCCCATCAAATGACATACTTTGTGCAGTAATGATATCCAGTGGGCGTTGTATCGTGGACTCTGGTAAGAACACACCAAAGCGAAGTGGATCAGAGCTTGTGCCTCCTTGGGCGACAAGGCAGACAAAAAGCCCCGCTCCCTCAATGAGCGTCGCTTTCTCGACCCCTGTGATCGTCAGCGGGTTCATGAGCGGGTCCTGCGTATGGACGTGGCGCACATAAGCGGTTGTGGACAAGCACCCAGAAAAACATAAATGACACATGGAGAAGATACTCAAAACAGCAAAAAATCTCCGCCCCGATTGTCCTCTGTAAGGCCGTGGCCGGGAGTTTCGACTAATTTTTGGCATTACGGTCAACAAGCATTTATGGGGCATCATTGAGATCTCTTGCTGTGAGGCTCACTAAGGCTTCGGAATCCACAGGCATCAATCACGTCGTTGGCGGTCTAACGACAGGTTGTTGAAACTAACAGTATCCGAAGATAAAAATCCAACTTTCTCGAATGTACTCTGCTGCCTGCACAGACTTGTCGCAAAGAGCCCATCTGGCCGCGCGGAGTTGTGCGTCTTACCGGCAAGGCATGGGTCTCAGGCGCTCGCCGCACCAAGCTTCACCCGCGGGTGTATTTAAGCTGACTGAGGTCAAATTTGTGCACGTCTCTCAGCCGCATGAGTAAAGCATCAAGTTTTGCCGCATCCATACTTTCCGTCCGCGACAAGATCCAGAGCGTGCTGCGACCAGGTTCGCTCACAACGGCGTACTCGTAATCTTCGCCCAATTCAATAATCCAGTACTTGCCAGAAAACGGCCAAAAAAATGTCACCTTCAGCTCGGCATTGGTTTGCCTATTTGTGACCCGAGCAACCCCTTTTGCCTCGTCAATGGGGCCATCTGGCGCGCCCTTATGGCACTGGTTCAAGACATCCACCTTGCCGTCATCACGCAATGTGTAGGTGGCCGAGGTATTCCAGCAATCGCGGCTAAACCACTGTGGATAGGAAGCGATTTCATACCAAACGCCCATATAACGATCGATGTCTACATGCGAGACCGTGTGCAGCGGGGGTTGTGGAGCCGCATAGGACACGCAACCGAATGCAAGAACACTGAGAACTGTCGTCGCCATCATCAATAATTTTTTCATAGATTCCTCCTCGTGTTAGCCCGCCAGTGAGCCATTGATGGACCATAAATCCATGCCCCGCGAATGGCAAGTAAAACAGCACCCTGTACCCTATCCTTCCGCCAACTCAGGAGCTGCGAATAGGGATTGACGGCGACACCGCCCCTGGTGTTAACCTCGGGCGATCAAGCACTCAATCGTCCAGAGGAGACCGCCGATGTCCGGATTATCACGCAATTTGTTGAATCTGTTTTGTGGTGTTTTAGCGCTGCCGCTGGCAGCGGCGGCAGAGTCGCCAAAGTCGCCAAAGTCGACAGAGACGGAAATTTCTCTAATTAAAAACAATATCTTAACCTCAGGATCGAGTGTTTCTGACCTGCGGGACTTGACCCAATCCATCGGACCACGCCTGACCGGTTCTGAGGGCGCAAGCCGGTCCGTGGACTGGGCCGTCGCCAAATTGCAAGCATATCAGCTCGACCGCGTTTATCGGCAGCCCGTCATGGTTCCACGCTGGGAGCGCGGCAGCCGGGAGGCGGCCCACATCATCACCAATGCAGGGTCCATCAATCTCGCCATTACAGCTCTCGGACGCAGCGCGGGCACGCCCGGCCTGACGGCCCAGGTGATCGAAGTCCAAAGCCTCGACGAGGTTCGCTCTCTGGGAGCGGCCGTACAGGGAAAAATTGTTTTCTACAATCGCCCCATGAACCCAGAGCTTGAAGATCCATTTGAAGCCTACGGCCAAGCCGTCGATCAGCGATCAAGGGGCCCGAGCCTTGCCGCGAGCCTTGGAGCGGCGGCCGTTCTCGTTCGTTCCATGACCACACTCCCTGATGATGATCACCCTCACACGGGGGCGACCTCATTTAAAGACGGCATTCGGCCGATTCCAGCGGCTGCGTTAAGCACCCATGCAGCTAACATTCTTTCTGAGCAACTCAAAGTAAACCCAACGCTTCAGATCACCCTTGAACTCAGCGCCCGCAATCTTTCTGATGTCATATCTTACAATGTCATCGGTGAGATCACCGGCAGCGCGAAGCCAGAAGAGATCATCCTTGTTGGCGGACATCTTGATAGTTGGGACCTCGCGCAGGGCGCTCACGATGACGGTGCCGGGGTCGTACAGACCATGGATGTGTGCCGCGCCATCAAAGGTCTCGGACTTCGCCCATTGCGCACCATCCGCTGTGTGTTGTTTATGACTGAGGAATTGGGAGGTATCGGCGGCGACGAATACGCCAAGCAGGCCGCTGCGAACCATGAACACCATATGATGGCCGTGGAGTCTGATCGCGGGGGGTTTGCACCACAAAAATTCAGTGTCGATGGATCAACCCGTGACATTCAATCAATCCTGGCATGGATGCCTGACTTTGCAGATCTCGGGATTCAAGACATCTACCAGGGTGATGCGGGCACTGATGTCGCGCCGCTAAAAAAACTTGGCGCACTCACCATGGAACTCATTCCCGATCCCAAACATTATTTTGACTATCACCATGCCGCAACTGATACCTTTGAGGCGGTCGATGGCAATGAGTTAAAGGCAGGCGCCGCCGCTCTGGCGACCATGGTTTATCACTTTGCTCAGATGCCTTGAACGCTCAAATTGATACATCAGTCCATGCGTCTAGCAATGAACCTGCAGCGAGACGCAGGCCTGGCGACACCGTTTGAGATAATTCCGAGGCCACCAACTCAAGCATGTCACGGGATGGGCGACCATACCGCAGAGCCCGCAAAACCGCCGCTTTATGCCACGCCATATGTGACCCACTCAGCAAATGTCCTACAAATTCTGCCCCGACTTTACCGGAACCCAATTCAATCATACGACATAGCATAGCCTCAACCACCTCAGGAGACAGTCGATTGATCGAACCGCGCAGCGTATTTGCGATCGCGTCCGTATCGTTTGCATAACCCTTTTTCAATATTGCCAGTTGCCATCGAGCGTTGGTACCAACAAAAGCCGCGTCAATACCGCCTGTAAAGCGTGTCGCCGCAGCCCCCCACGCCGTAAGTTTAAATCCAAGGTCAGAAAGAACATGCCGCAGTTTTCTGCGTCCTTTTCCTCTTCCATCACTTTCCTGGATCAGATTGGCTTCGATAAGCGCTTGGGCCAGGGAGGGGCGATCGATGAAAGAATCACGCTCGCCGCATCCAAGAGCGATCAGCGATTCAAAGATTCCTGGCAAAGACTCTTCCAGGATAAACGGCTGAGCCGCATCTCCGACACCGCTGAGTAACGCATATTTCAGCCGGTGAAAGTCCATCGCCCACGGTGTTGTTTTGCACTCATGACTGAGCTCGATCACAATTGTCGCAAGCATCGCGTCATATTCCGGCACAAAAACATCACTATCGACCCGTTCTAGTGCCGACAACCCCTCGCGTAATTTTTTGAGAACCGCGGTCCCCAAGCCCAAATCAGATTCCAGAGCATCTTCATCCGTTGCGGATGCCGCGCAAATATAAGCCCACATCAAAAACTCTCGATCATCGTGACATATGCCACGCGTCCGACCGACGCCGAGTTGAGTCGCACACTCGATCATGTCATGCGCTAAAACTTCCGCGTCTCCTCGAGGAATGCCATGGTCGAGTTGCAAAAATTCAACCAATAGCGCTGAGAATACCGGCGCTTGAAGCCACTCTCTATGACGTGTCAGCGCATAGGCCAGATCGATAAAAATGGTTCCTCGCATCGAACGCGATGCTTTCGCAATCCGCGGAATTCCTTTGGTCACTTCCAAAAACTCACGTTCAAATGCCTGCAGTTCCCAGTCGTTAAGACCTGAACGGATGCCAGAAACTTTATGAGCAACAATACTCCAACTCATTTTTGGACTCCCCCGGTAAAATGACCCCATTCCGACCAAACCCAAGTCCCTCAATTCTTTCCTATTATAACCGATACCCCCGCATAAGTCCTAAGCTCTGAAATCACAAGTTTTCCGGCGCAGATCATAAGGTCATGATTCGCATGAATGAATCCCCAAACAATCTTAGCGAAACCCTACTCGCGGCGGGATACACCCGCGAAGAAAGGGGACGTGATGTCGTTTGGTCGCTGCTTTCCGATCCTGATGACCGCCCCATTCGCGCAAAGATCGAAGTCTTAGAGCGTAAAAGCCAGTTTCATCTTCACAAATGCAGTGTGCAGATCGACCTCAATATCTTGGCAGAGCGACTCATTGCGTCCGCAAAAAAGCGTTTTCTGCGCGTCACGTCAGCCTCATTTACCGTTGAGTCTGACGGACGCATCCGCCTTGTTTTGGAAATCGCACCACCACGCACGCCCGCAGAGCCCCCCGGCGCCATGGCCCATGACCCACATCGTATTGGAACGGTTGTTGGATGGACCGTATCACTCGACACAGCGGATCAAGCGCTCAGCGTTCAAATCACAGATGTGTTTTATTTAGGAGATCACATCGAACACTGGTTTGCCGACATCACAACGTCAACAACAGAAGCGGTCGCACCTGGCAGAGACAAGTCCTGGGACCTTCGTCATCTTCGGGAGATGCTACTACCGATTCCTGCCTTGCCCGTTCGTCAACCGGATTCATCCCGTAAAATCGGCAGACTCGGCCTTAAGCCCATGTCAGAAATTGAAATCCCAAACCCATTGCGCACAAGTGTCAGCGGTACGAAAAAAATCATCGAAACTAGCCACGAAAAAATCAATGTCCACAACACCATTCCAATTGAGATCCTCGAGGCCCGGGAGACGTCGATGCACTGGCAATCTTTGGACGAGCGCATCAGCAAGCGACGCGTCAAAAATACAAGCCCATCTACCCCGCTAAATTCTGATCTTCTCACCCGAATTGCTGCGGTTCCCAAGATGGCCAGACCAGATGACATCAGCTATATCGACGGACTTCTGACCCAAACATTCGATTTGCCGCTAATCGCCATGACGGGCGCGTCAGCCATAGCCCGAGAATCCGACGAGCGGAAAAAAACTCTTGAAGTTACTGCCCTGCTCATACGCGGCATTTGCAAACGCTATGGATCTATTAACGAATTACAACCTTTACAGCGATTGGTGCCGGAGTATCTTGGAGACTGCTGGTCTAATGTTGATAGCAAAATGGCTTATAAATCATGGAACGCATCTCTGACAGCGGGTGGAAACTTTCAACGAGTGCAGTTTAAAATCGCCCAACTCGCGGAGCAAAAATCTGAAACTGCGACAGAATTTCGTGCTCTTATCGCTCTAGCCAGCAGGGAGCGTCGTCGCAATATTGCCGGGATGATCACCTCACGCATTCTGCAACTACTGACAAAACACCCAGAAATCCAAGAGCAATCGGACGAGGATGTTGACGCGGCGCTTTTGCAGCTAAGTGCCACCTGCCCGGAAAACGCAGCCCTCACACTCACCATTAGCAGCAGGCAGCGCGCCAAGGGCAACACGCATACGGCGCTGGCTATATTGGAACAACGACTCTCAGACAATCGCCATGACATTTCAGGTCATGATCGTGCAAAACTTAACGCTTTGATGGCGGATATCTGGCACAATGATGAACACAAACCAATACTCGCCGCACAACGATATATGATCGCCACAACATCTCCATCAGAACCCGATGATCTGGTTTTGACAGCTGCCGAAACTTTCTTCACTAAAACCGGGAATCCGGAACAAACACAACGCATCACTCGTCTACGCATCAAAGAAACGATCACTAGTGGCGGACTTGACGCGTTGGAGCGAAGCGCAGGCTATTTTGCAGATCACTCAATGATGAGCGAGGCCGCCGCCGACGTCACAAACCTGATTGTGCACGGACGGGTCCGTCAGTGGTATCTTGACGTCATTGAAAACTCTGATGCGATTGATCTCAACCAGCAGGAGCAGCTTGCAAACGCCATGCTGCAGGCTGAGCTACATGATTTACCCACTGACGCCGCGTCAAACTGGAAATTAAACGCCGCGCGAATCGGCATAAAATTTGACTCAACAAGACAGCAATCCATCAAAATCCTTGAAAACCCGGCGATCACCAATCGTCTTGATGAAGCCCATGCCAGGTTTTTTTACGATTCAGTCATAAAAATCGCCCGCATGGACATTGCTGCAGACATCATCAAAATTCGCCTCACACTGGCGAAACCTGGCAAAAATGGTGACCTCCATGAGCAGATTATCGAGCAGATCATTGAGCAAATCATGAAGCACAAGTTACAGTCCGACGATGGTTTCTTTGAGAACGCCATTGCCGAATACTGCGCAAGAAAAGGGGACATCTCACCCCTAATCCACAGGGCGCATAGCTTCATTGCCAGTCAATCTGCCAACAGGCTTGAGATACTTTGCAAATGCGCTGCCTCCTCCCTTGCGGGATCACAGCATCTGATTCAATTTCTTGATCAACTCATTGAAATGCTTGCTGTGAGATCCACCCAATTCTTTGTTAAACCGCTTGAGGCGGCAATCTTCGAACGTCGGGCCATTGGAGATCTCACGCAAAACGAACGTCAAAGCCTATTTTTAACGCTATTTAAGGGTGAGCATCTGGACCTTGCGACAAGCGTTCTGTCCGATGCGGTCGATCAGGGAGAGCTATGCTGCGACGATGAATTGATTGTGACCAATCTTCTTTCGGCGGCGCCTCAAACTTTGGCCAAATGGCTCATGTTATATTCCAGAAAAATCACCGAAGAAAGCGAACGTACGCGACTGATCAAAGACTCGGTTACATTATGGTTAAAGACAGACGAACGCCCGCGCGATCTCCTCGACGGTTTGCATGAACTTGCCTTGAACTGCCCAATGAGCGACAGTGACATGGCACTTGTAGAACAGCTGGTCAAGGCCCACCAAGAGCTCCGACTATTCCCAACGCTGATTGCGCGACAACTAACCCTCCAGCCGCCCAAGAACGCACAAGGACTGATTCAATGGGCCTTGCGATTTATCATGGCAAATGTTGGCGATACCGATCTTGCTGCAAAAATGTTTTCTCAGTGGTCCCTGGTGTATCCATCAAATCGTCTTGAGGACGCGTACACAAACGCTTACTTTCAGATTATCGGTCAGCAAATCACCGAAGCTCAAAAAAACCTGACGCGCGCGTTGTCAGATCCTGAAGTTCTTGCGGAGGAATCATTACTTCCCGCCACCCTCGAATTGCTCGTCAGGACGAAGATAGATCGCGGACAATTGGCTGTGCTTTTGCAGACCCTTCTCGTCTGGGCAAAAACATCCGGTAACGAGACACTCACTCAGCAACTGAAGAATTTGGGAATTGAATGGAATATTTCGGGATATGATGAACTACAAACCGAATTCATAAACACGTTTACGTCGAACTCGGTCGAGCATCTGGCAAAGATCGCCGTCCAGATCCTGACCAAGGCCGAGCGGCTACCAGGGGGCGCACAAAAAATCATCGGAGACTGGATGACCTCTCAAGTGATCGCCTTGCGGCAAGACAAGTGGTGGCAGCTTGTGGGGCTTTTGACTACTGACAAGTATCTTGGAAAATTGAAACGATCTGCGCGTTGCGACGTGCTCTTTGCTTATGCAATGTCGCTATTTGATGATGACGCACGCAGAATTGACTCGATCGTACATTTGGAGGCGATCGCCCACGAAAACCCCCTTGATGCGCGTACATGGATTCCGCTCTATTCTCTTTATGAGGAGACCGGTGCGCGTCAAAAGCTCATACAGCATCTTGATCGCGTGATACCTTTGATTCAAAACGACAAATCAATTCTCGATCAGACACCATTTAATCTTGAGTCTCTCAGAAACTCCCTGCGACGCGCAAGGAATCAGGAGATGATGCAATCGTCTGCACCACAAAAAGAGCCTGCGTCCATCCCCATCAGCGGACAAAAAAACAAAGAAGATCTTGAGTTCATGCGCATTCGCGCCGCTGAAATGCAGAATGAATGGCTCGCGGCCCTACCGCAGATTCAGATCAAAGCGATCAGCAGCCACCCAAGCCCCGAACATCATTCTCCGGACCAAAATCCATTGAAATTGCAATTTCATTTTGAGCCTGAATCAGAAGCTAATGCGCCAAAGAACGTCAACTTTGAAATGACGAAGTCTCAAGCAATAGCAGTCGGTATCATTGATCCAGAGTCATCGCAAAAATTCTTTGACGGCTATCCCACAAAAACAGAGGAACATCCCGCCAACGACCCACCAAAACCAACAGGTCACCCATCAGCTCAGCCCCTGGTCGCCTCACAGCTGGATTGGCGTAAATTCGCGATTGATTTGACGGCCCCAGCCGGTTCGACCGAACGCATCATGAGCATGGCCTTTGCGAGCGAAATGGAAAAACACTTAGCCATCCAGAGTACTGCTTTAGTCACTGGCGAAACTGGAATTCTCGAATCGTGGCATTGGCCCGTTTGGCGCCGAGTCGAACGGTTTGATTATTCACTATCACCGGCCAGTAGACTTCATGAGGATCTAAATTTAAGACACTATCACGGAGCACTGCACAAATTACTGCGGGTTTTAACGCCCGTGCTTCTCAACAAATACCGTCACCACCGTGATATTGGATCAAAATTGTCTCAAATCGGCGCTTCACGTGATGCCAACTCGGTGGAAGTCCATGCGGAGCATCCAGCACTGTCACGCGGCGTACTGAGATTCTTTCAGTCATTCTCCCAAGACCTTAAGATTCGATATTTCGACACACGCGGCCTTGGCGCCGAGGTGTTTTTTGACGTCAGACATCATGCGATGCATTTTGACGCCGTTTGGCAGATGAACTTCCCGCCAGGTGTCTTGACGTATCGCGTCTTAGAATGCCTCAATCACATACAACGCGGCAATGTCTCCTTAACAGCATTCGATCCGGTCACTGAAGTCATGCCAATTTTGGATGAACTAAGAGCCATGCTCACAGCCACGGGCTTATCCCGCGTGCGAGTCGCGTTTGGCATGGAGCACCGCGAGCTATCAGAATTCATTTCAAGGATGAACCGTCAAGAAGTGGTCGATCTTTTGAGTCAGATTTCGCGGATCAACGCGCTAGATATCAAGCAACTTCAAACAGAGATCCGTCTGAAGTCCCTAGCGACGATCCTGGCTTCAACTCTTGATTTGATCGGCATGGCAGAATCGATTTGCGGCAGAGATTTGTGCGCGCCGGGCGGTATCAACGGAACACTCTTGAATGAATCTCAGCCCCTCGTTAAGGAATTGCTGCGAATCGTGACCCGCCTTAATATTTAGAGAAAGAAACTCCCCAAGCCCCCAAAATCTGGATCAGAGAATTTTCGAGGTAAAAACTTAAGGATAATCCCAGATCGATTCGGCAGCACGCTCGCCTTTTGCCACAAGCTCGTAAATGTCTTTCTTTTCGGCGCGTCGTTTGAAGAGTAACTCGGTCTGCCCATCACCATCAAAGTCACCCGCATCAACCAACATCATGTCGCGTCCCAGGTAACTGACCGCCCCGTCATTAGATAGTCGAAACGTTTCAACGGGCGAATCTTTGGTCTTGGTCTTCAAGGCCACATAAAGCCCCTGCTTGGGCGACGCCCATGAGCGAAACACCTTCACATCCCGATCATTGAATTCATAGGACGAAAAGCCAGGTTCGGATGCCGCGAATTTTTCGCGCAGGCTGGCAATCATAGCTGGAATTTTGATCTTTGCTTTTTCAGCCCCAGCCTGCTTCCATTTCTCAGGGTCTTTACACGATGAATTGAGCGAAGACATCAGTAGTATCGGCTTATAGACAGGCGTTGGTAACCAACCCGCATAATCTGGTGAGCGCCTTGTCCGCCATGGGGCCCGGTCCTCCGCGCGCAAGATATAAGGGGGTGTAGTCGTAGGCATGCCATCTGCGATCAACATAGCCGTCAGCTGCCCCTCTCCACGCCCAGAAAAACACACATCCCAGGAAAACGCTTTTGGCAAAGGTGCTGCAGGATTTGACTCGCCCGGCCGAGGAGCGGCCTGCCATTTTTGCGCATCAACACGAATAAACAGAGGCCTGACCCGCGCCTCGTATTTGACAGCGCTGTTCGGGTCTTGCTTTTGATCCATTGTGACGGGCCAATCCTCAAGCACGCCCACCCAACTGGTCCAAGCATAGGCGACAGAGGTCCCGAGCGTGGAGAACATCAAAAACAACAACGTCACGAGAACTTTGATCATCGCGCTTGATCTCCTGTCAATCATCATAAATATCCATAAAAGATTTTATCATGCCACGTGTCGCCCACGTGCATCCTTGCGATAAGGGAGTGGCAAAATTTTGGCGGCCGCCTCAATCGAGGGACGAACGGTCACTAAAGTCGCAAGACCGGACCTAAGTTTGAGATTTTGAAATCGAAACAGATGATTGCGGCGTAAATACCAGAGCAAACCAAAACCTGTGAGCAGCCGCATTGCCCCAGACACCGCAAAAAGCACGTGGTAGCTTGCGAATGCCTTGAGAATCAGTCCTCCTAAGACACCCCCCACCACACTACCGACACTTCCCAAGGCCAAAAATAAACCCAACTTTTGGGTGATGGAACGGGGGTACATGTGCTGAACAAGCAAAATGCTGATCAGATCAAATCCAGCCCAGCTTAGACCTGAAAGCACTTGCAGGGCCCCAAGCCAAGCCGTTGACGCACCGATCGCCCACATTACCGGCACAGCGCCGATGGTGAAGGTAGCGATCGCCAATCCTTCGAACTTGCGGTCATCATCGAGAAGCCGCGCCCAATTTGTGAGACAAACCGTCTTTGTCACCAAAGGGATCGCTGTCAGCATCGAATAGACCGCATAGTCCAGGCGGATTTCCTGCAGCATATAAGTGGAGAAGAACGGTGAGGAGATATTCACGGCGCAACGAAACAGCATCATAACGACGCTCAGTCTTAAAATGGAGACGAGGGACTCCTCACACTCAGATGATCGTTGATCCGGGCGATAGGAAAATGACTGATTGGCACAAAAATAGATTAACGCCAGCGATACAAAACGCGCCAGAGCAGCGATTCCAAGCAGCGTTGCCATGAATCGGGGCGTTAAACCTGCCGCTAAAAAATTTGCTGAGCTCAAATTGCAGATCAGCGTCAAAATCGTCATAAACATCGCGCGGCGACTGAAGAAGCGGTTATGATCGCTGGCATGAACTGATCGGGCAAGAATTTCCTGAGTGGGACTTGATGATGTCATGCCCCCCATCCAATAAAAGCACTGCCCCACAAACATCATGACATGGTCTGAGTGATTGGCATAAAGAGCGGACGACATGGTCAGAAGCCCAACGACCTGCACCGCGACCGCGGCCATTGCGAGGGTTCTTGGACCACCAAATATCGTTTTTAATCGCGTCATCGCCACCTGTGTGATTGCGCCAAACGCAGCAGGCACGGTCATAAATATGGCGAGCAGCACGGAATCCATGGCCATGCTGCCGTAGTATATCGCGAGCAGGACTTCACTAAAACCTATGGTGATACCAAGGCATAGCGCCTCTGCATACCAGCAGGCGGACGAATTTTTTTGTCGATGAGGACGCATACCGTCCATGATATCACGCGGCAGCCCATCGCTGTTTCAACTGTTCCATCAACCAGACGATAATACAAGATTATATGCTGGTATTTGTGCGCTGCTTAACAGTGCTGCGTATCATCAGGGCCAGCATATCGATGGTCTTGTCATTGAAATGATCCCACTGGACCACAAGATCCGATTGCAGCTTGGTGGGCTGCACAAACTGGTCATGCATGGGCTTCACAGTCGCTAGATACTGTTTGATCACTCCCTCATTGGTCCGCCCGCGCTCATCCACGTCCCTTCTGAGCCTACGGATGAACCGCACGTCATCACTCACATCCACATAGACCGAAAACGTCAGGTGCTTGCGAATTTCTGGCGAGTAGAGTGAAAAAATTCCGTCCACAATAACAACTTCCGCCGGCTCCAGTCTGGCGATTTTCGAGCTGCGCGTATGACTTGCAAACTCATAGGTTGGCCGATCAATGGCACGACCAGCGGCAAGCTCCGCAATATGCCGCTCCAAAAGCACCATTTCCAGGGACTCGGGATGATCAAAATTCACCCGATCCCTCTCTATAGGCTCAAGATGCGCCAGGTCTTTGTAATAATGATCCAGCTGGAACATCAGCACCGTAACGTCTGAGCATCGCTCTTGTATTTTACGGGCAATGGTGGATTTACCGGATCCAGATCCCCCTGCAATTCCAATCATGACGGGTTTAACCATGGTACGACGCTCCCCCGAATCCCCTGGCAACATGCCCTTTCTGCAGGCATGAAATGAGCCAAGCTGAAACAATCAGTTGCATTTTCGCCAATAACCAACCAAAATGTCAATAAAATCGAGCAAAAGCAATAGGTGGCTTCCCATGTCAGTTGGTCTGTCAGTCGATCTGTCAGTTGAGCGTCTCAAGACGATTCGTGTTTGTGGAAATTTTATCAACGGCCAATTCATCACCCCGTCCAAAACCGATGATGTTATCTCGCCATGGACTGGCGAAGTGATTGGCAAGGTCGCGCAGTCCTCGCTTGATGATGTCGCTCGGGCTGCCGCTGCTGCGAAATCAGCTTTTCCTGCGTGGCGCGCAACTCCGCTGAAAGAGCGCACTGCTAAAATGTTTCGTTTCCGTGAGCTGGTACTAGAGAAGCTTGATGAAATCGCTAACGTTGCGGCGCTGGAAGCCGGCAAAACCGTCGCCGAAGCTCGCGCTGGAATCCTCAAGGGGCTGGAGGTCTCTGAGTTTGCCATGAGCCTGCAAAATCTTGATTCTGGCGGCGCCATGGACGTGAGTCGAGGTGTAAGTTGCGAGTATCGTCGAGAGCCGCTGGGTGTCGTTGCTGGCATTGCGCCATTTAATTTTCCAGCGATGGTTCCCATGTGGATGTATCCGATTGCGATCACCCTCGGTAATTGTTTTATCCTTAAACCGTCTGAGAAGGTGCCACTCACCTCCCAATGGATGGCCGAAATCATGCATGCGGCGGGATTTCCGGCAGGCGTATTTCAGCTGATCAACGGTGGCCGCGATACGGTCGAAGCTTTGGTTGATCATCAAGATGTTCAAGCGCTTGGGTTTGTGGGCTCAACACCCATTGCAAAGGCTCTCTACACCCGGGCCACCGCTCTCGGCAAGCGTGCTCTCTGCCTCGGTGGCGCCAAGAACTTCCTGCTCGTGACACCTGACGCCGACGAAAAAATTACGGTCAAAGGCGTCGTGGATTCGTTCACGGGCTGTGCTGGCCAACGCTGCATGGCCGCCAGTTTAATGCTGGCTGTGGGCAACGTCGATCATCTCATCACCAAGATCGCCGATATGGCCGCCAAGATTGAATTGGGAACACAGATGGGCGCCATCATCGACAAGC